>JBBQSQ010000019.1:0-34571 GCA_038213745.1 Cytophagales bacterium | reverse complement strand
GCTGTTTCGGTGAGCGCTCCCAGGATGTGCGAGGTGAGCAGGATGCCAGTGCCCCGGTCGCGCAGCCGCCGCAGCATTTCCTTTAGCAGCAGATTAGCTTCCAGGTCGAGGCCGTTGAAGGGCTCGTCGAGAATCAAGTAGTCGAGGTTTTGGACCAATAAGGCGAGCAGCGCCAGCTTCTTGCGCATACCCGCCGAGTACTCGTCAGCGTACTGGTTGAGGGGAAGCGTCAGCAATTGATTCCAGGATGAGAAATCGACCACCGGCCGCCCGCGCGCTTGCAGGCAGAACTCCAAGTACTCGCGCCCGGTGAGGCGGGGGTAGAAGTACGGCTCGTACGGCAGCAGCCCGGTGTGCTCGCGTACGGGCCGCCCAGCCGTGTCCCGAATCGTGCCCACAAAACCGTTTTCCAGCCCATACAGGCAGTTGATAAGCGTGGTTTTGCCCGCGCCATTGGCCCCCACCAGCCCATGAATGGTGCCGGGCCGCAAGGTCAGGCTCACGTCATGCAGCACCACGTGCTTGCCGTAGGCTTTGCGCAGGTTCTTGATTTCAAGCATGCTGTGAAAAGAGTTAAAAGTTAACGTGTTGCTGGTTTTTACCTTTTAACCCTCAACTTTTAACGCCCTTTCACCCAGCACCGCCTGCAGTCGCCGCCGGCTTTGCCAGGTCAGCCCACCCACCGCCACCAGCAGCAGCACCGGGTATACGGGATGCCCAACCAGGGTTAGGGCCACGCCCACCACCAGCGCCTGCGTGGTGCGAATGTGCATGGCATTGGGGTAGAAGGCGTATTTGGTCATGATAAGCAGCCCCACCAGCCCCAGACAGGCCGTCGCTACTACCACCGCCCCTCCCCCGCCGGCCGGCCCCGCCGCCAGCAGCCAGAAAAACGGCGCGGCCGTGAGGGCGGCATAGCCGAGGCCCAGGCCCAGCCGGCGACCCAAAAATTGGTCGGGGCTACGCGCTGCCAGTGCCAGCATCGTCAGCGGCTCGGGGGTGCCGTAGCAAGCAACCAATACCAGCAACCAGCCGCCCAAGGCCACCACCGGCCCCAACGGCGACTTATGCTGCCAGGCCGCTACCGCCAGCAAGACCGGCCAGGCCCAGAGGCCGCCCTGCCGCAGACCACTCACCCATTCAAACGCTTCGCTCCGAAACAGGCTGCGTGC
This sequence comes from Cytophagales bacterium, assembly GCA_038213745.1. Taxonomy (GTDB): domain Bacteria; phylum Bacteroidota; class Bacteroidia; order Cytophagales; family Hymenobacteraceae; genus Hymenobacter. Next base: position 33,399 of record JBBQSQ010000019.1, on the reverse strand, counting down.
CCGGTGGCGGGTGCTACGGCTTTCCCGGGCCGGGGGCAGCCACGCGGACCAAGGGGCCAGCAGCAGCAGCAGGGCGGCCGGCCCCCAATCCCGAAAACAGGCCAGCAGCAGCGCCACGGGCAGGCCCCACAGCAAATACTCCACCGCCAGCCAGCGCCGAAAATCCGGAGCACTCGTGGCCAGGAAGCGCCCATCGGCCCGCTGCCGGTGGGCCGATGCGAGCAGCAGCAGTACCGCCACCGGCACGGCCCATTGCCCCCGCGGGTGCGTGGCCGCCACTACCAAGGCCCGGCCGCCGGCTGCCAACAACATCATTCCCAAAAATGCGAGCCGCACCCAACCAATTTCAAGCAGCCAGCGCCCCACCAGCAGCCGGCGCAAATGCAAGTAGGCGCGTAGTGCAAACATTCACAATCTAACGCATCAGCTTGTTAAGGTATTGCGTAATTGCCCACTCAGTACTCTTCTTCGCGAAAGATAATGCCGTATTCCGAAGCCAATTCGTCAAGGATGGGCTCGTACAAGTCGGCCCCCACCGGAATAAGCACGCCGCGCTGCACCACTTCGCCGCGCAGCATTCGGCGCACGGCCATGCCCAGCGGCAGGCCCACGGTTTTGGCCATGCCGGTATGGGTGGCATCGTCGCCCACCACGGCCAGCGACGACGTGGAGTGGTGCGACTGCCCATCCAACTCAAATTCGAAGAGGTGCTGCATCACTATCAGGTCGCGGTCGTGGGGCTGGAGCTGCCATTTTTCGGCCAGCAGGCGCTCCAGCAACTGCGCGGGCGTGGCATTGGCGTGGCCCACGGGCCGGTCCGAAAACAGGCCCAGCCAGCTCAAACGGCCCATTTCTTCGCCGGTGGGGTTCAGGCCGAGGTACGAGGCTGTGCGCTGCGCTAGGTCGAGCTGCGGAATGAGCGTGGTCGGTAAATAGGCTTCCACCAGCTCGGCCCAGGTCAGGGTTTCTCCATTGCCCAGGTTCACGGTGTCATCGGTCAGGCCCAGGCGCACCAGCGCTTGCCAGGCGGCGCAGTAGCTCGGCCGCCGCAGCGTGCCCCGCAGGATGGTCGGAATCGCCTCAAGCCCATAGGGTGCCCGGTAGCTCAGCGAATCGCGGTTGGCGTAGCCCTCAAACGTCCCGTATCCCGGCACCGATAGCGTTTCGGTCCGGCCAAATAGCTGCTGGTACGGAATAAAGCGCAGGTGGCCGTTTTCCAGAAATTTGGCCGTGCCCTGGCCTGCCAGCACCACATTGCGTGGGTTCCAGGTGAACTTGTATTTCCACGGATTATCACCCTCCGCGGCCGGGGCCAGCAGCCCGCCGCAGTAGCTTTTAAACGAAGTGATAATGCCCCCGCGCGCCCGAATGCCCGCAATGGCCCGCATGGCCGACATATGGTCGAGGCCGGGGTCGAGGCCGCATTCCATGAGCAAGGTGACGCCCGCCGCCACCGCCTCATCGTGCAGCGCCTGAATCTCGGGGCTCACGTAGCTGGCCGTGGCCAGGTGGCGGCCGTGGCGCACACAGGCCTGGGCCACGGCCAGATGCAGAGCGGCAGGCAGCATCGAAATCACGACATCGGCCTGGGCCACCAGTTCGTCGAGCTGCGCTTCGTGGTTTAAATCGAAGGGCACGGCGCGGGCGTATTCGGAATGCGCGGCCAGCACCGGCACCAGGTGGGCGGGGTTCGCATCGGCCACGGTCAGAAACCAGCGTTCAGTGGGCGCGTGGCGCAATAAATAGTGGATAAGGGACGAAGCCGAGCGGCCAGCCCCCAGAAGCAAAAGGCGGGAAGTCATGCGGCAAAAGTAGAACGCTGCGCTTAATGAGGAATGAGGAATGAGGAATGAGGAATGAGGAATGAGGAATGAGGAATGAGGAATGAGGAATGAGGAATGAGGAATGAGGAATGAGGAATGAGGAATGAGGAAGTTCGGACTCATTTAGTCATTTTCCAATTCCTCATTACTCATTAAGCAAAGCGTCATTACCTTCGCCGCCCCCTTATTCTCTGTACATGGCCCGCATCCCTCGCCAACTCCTCGTGGCTTATGAGGAGTTGGATTCCGCCACCGACCTCACCGCCGCCGAACTCCTTACCTGGGAGGCCGCGCGCCACGCCACCACCCACGCGTATGCGCCCTATTCGGGCTTCCACGTAGGCGCGGCCTTGCTCCTGGCCGATGGCACCATCTTCCGGGGCACCAACCAGGAAAACGCCGCCTACCCGTCCGGGCTCTGCGCCGAGCGCACCGCCCTCTTCGGCCTGGCGGCCAGCCAGCCGACGCACGCGCCCATCGTGGGCATGGCCGTGGCCGCCCGCCCCAGCGGTGGCGACTTTGGCCCGGCGCTGCCCTGCGGGGCCTGCCGCCAAGTGATGCTGGAATACGAAACCCGCCAGGGCCAACCCATTGCATTGCTGCTGCCCAGCCGCGCGGGCACCATTCTGCGCTTCAACTCCTTGGCCGCGCTCATACCGTTTAATTTCTCGCCCGACGATTTGCCCGTCGCCTAATGAGCGAGTATCACCTCACCGTCACGCGTGCCGCCCGCTACTTTCAGCTGGGCGAATTGTCAGCCCAGACCGAGCACGTGTGGTTTGTTTGCCACGGCTACGGACAACTGGCCGCTTACTTTTCCCGCCACTTTGCGTTCTTGCCGGAGGCCAACCCCAACACCGTTGTCATCGCGCCCGAAGGGCTTTCCCGCTTCTACCTCCAGGGCACCGGTGGCCGCGTCGGGGCCAGCTGGATGACGCGCGACGACCGCCTCCACGAAATCGACGACCACGTCAACTTCCTCAACCAGCTGGCCGAAAAAGTCCTCGGCCAATGTTCGCCCCTCGTCAAGGTTACCGTGTTGGGTTTTTCACAAGGCACCGCCACGGTCAGCCGCTGGCTGGCCCAGGCTGTCTTTCGGCCAGCGCATCTCATCCTCTGGGCCGGCGGCTTTCCCGATGATATTACCCCTGCCGCCCTCCAGGTCCTCCTCCACCAACTCCCGTTAACGTTCGTTATCGGCACTGAAGACGAGTACATCAGCTTGGCCCAGGCCGAAGAGCAGCACCGGCAGCTCCAGCAGCTCGGCGCTAACTCGCAGCTTATCAGCTTTGCGGGAAAGCACGAATTGAACCGCGCAGTTTTAGCGGAATTAGCCACTGCAGGGCATTAAATACAAAACGGCCCTGTCTTGCAGGACCGTTTTGGCAAGATTTGTAAGTGGATTCGGCGGTTCGGCCTCATTTCCGCACTATCGTGGTGGCGGCTCCCTGCGCCCCGGCCAGCACCAGCACTTCGGCAATGGTCACGTGCGGCGGCCGGGTCACCATGAACACAATCACCTCGGCAATATCCTCCGGTTTCAGGGGCTCGAATCCCTCGTACACCTTGGCCGCCCGGGCCTCATCGCCCTTGAAGCGCACCTGTGAGAACTCGGTTTCCACCGCGCCGGGGTTCACTTCGGCCACCCGCACGCCCGTGGGCAACAGGTCCAGCCGCATGGTTTTGGTGAGCATGCCCACCGCCGCCTTGCTGGCGCAGTACACGTTGCCATTGGCGTAGGCTTCCTGCCCGGCTATCGAGCCAATGTTGAGGATAAATCCGGTTTGCCGGGCCGTCATGCCGGGCAGCAGCGCCTGCGTCACGTTCAGCAGGCCGCGCACATTGGCGTCCAGCATCTGGTCCCAATCCGCCGGGTCACCGGCCTGAATGGGGGCCAATCCGTGCGCGCCGCCGGCATTATTCACCAGCACATCGGGGGCCCGCAGCGCCTCCGGCAGCAAGGCCACGGCGGCGTTCACCGCCGCCCGGTCGCGCACATCAAACGTGAGAACGTGTACCGGCAGCGGGGCCAACTCCGCCACGAGCTCATCTAGCCGCTCCCGCCGCCGGCCAGTTACCACCAGCGCATACCCCGCCTTAGCCAAAGCCACCGCCGTAGCGCGCCCAATGCCCGACGAAGCGCCGGTTACAAATGCAGTTTTCATCGTTTATATAGCAGTTGCTCATCGCCGATTGCCGCACTGCGCCGTCGGCCACATCGGCCGAACGACTAACAACGAGCAACCGAAAACCAGCCTAGTTTTGAATGTTGAGGTAGAGCGTCACCGAATTGGTGTTCAGGCGCTGCAAGCTGCGCGAAAACACGTCGTTGTGGTCCACCAGCAAATTGCGCAGCCCGTGCGAAAAACGCAGCTCCGGGGCCAGCTTGAACAAGGGGTAGAACAGGTCCAGCCCCACGCCATACTCCAGGGTCAGGTCGCTGTCGAGGGTGCGCAACTGATTACGTAGCGGGTCGCTGCGGCGGTTGCTGGCCGTTAAAATGGGGTTGATGCCGGCAATCATGTAGAGCCGCGAATTGCGCCGACGGTCCGACTGATACTTCACCAGCAACGGAAACTGCACCACTGTCGAGCTCACTTCTTGCGTCACGATGGAGTCCGGGCTAGGGTAGCCGTTGGGCCGGAATTCCACCTTTCGCGTCAAAAAATTGACCCCCGGCGCAAAGCGCAGAATAAACGGCGACGCCGGCCCGCCCAAGCGCGCATCGCCAATAAACCCCACCCCCAAACTTGGGCTGATAATGGAATTGGCCGTCACGTTCCGGTTGTAGATGTACGTTGCCGACTGCTCAATAATAAAGCGCGACGCCGAAAAACTGATGTACATGCCCGGATGAAACCACCGGTCGTCATACGCCGGCAGGTTCTTTACCGTAATGGATTTGATGTTGCCGTTCTTGCCCCGGTTGGCTTTAGAAACGGCTCTGCGCTGCGCCTGCGCCACCGTGGGCACCACCAGCCCGAGGAGGCCCAGCAGCGCCAGGCGCTTTAGTTGTGCGCCGTGTAAATGGAGCTGATGCCGAAAGTAAGTGGTTGCCATGCAGGTTGTTTGAAGCCGACTTTGGCCAGAATGGCCAGGAAATCGGAGCCGTCCGGAAACGCCTGCACCGAAGCAGGCAGGTAAGTATAAGCCGACTGGTCTTTGGAAATCAACTTGCCAAAAACCGGCAGCACCTGACGGAAATAAAAATTATAAGCTTGCTTGAGCGGAAACGCCGTGGGCTTGCTAAATTCCAAAATTACGAGCTTGCCGCCCGGCCGCAGTACGCGCCGCATTTCGGCCAGCCCGGCCTCCAGGTGCGCAAAGTTGCGCACCCCAAACGAAGCCGTCACCGCATCGAACTCCCCGTCTTTAAAAGGCAGGCTTTCCGAGTCGCCCAGTTCCAGCTGAATGCGGTGGCCCAGGCCCTTAGCGGCCAGCTTGCGGCGGCCTACCTCCAGCATTCCCTCCGAAATGTCTACGCCCGTTACGTGGGCATCGGGCGCGGCGGTACGCAGGGTTTCAATGGCAAAGTCGGCGGTGCCGGTGGCAATGTCCAGGATGCGCGCCGGGCGCAGCGCTTTCAACTCGTCAACTGCTTTGCGCCGCCAGTAAATGTCGGTGCCCGCGCTGAGGAAGTGATTGAGGAAATCGTACTTGCCTGCGATGGAGTTAAACATCTGGGCAACCTGCGACTTCTTATCGTCGGAATTGTCTTTGTAAGGTAATACGGCCATGATTGGGCACAAAGAACGGAAGTGAAGCGGGAAAATTGTCCTTCCCCAACGCCCAATTGGGGTAGTTTGTTGGGCCAGTCCCCACAAAAGAACAAGGCCCCTCCCCCAAAAGGGCATAAAAAAGCGGGCCGGGCAATCTGCCCGACCCGCTCTCCTGCTCAAAGTAGCAGACGATTACTCGTTCTTAGCCTTGATTTTAGTTTTTTCACCGGTAGCATCCTTGGCTTTGCCTTTCATCTCACCGTTTTTGGTGGTTGTCTTGGTGTCGCCAGTTGGGCCTTTGGTTTTTACTTTCACTTTGTCCGAATCTTCGTCAACCTTGGTTTTCACCTTGGTGCCATCGGCCATTTTCACCTTGCTCTTGCCCGGCGTCAGGGGTGCCGATGTGGTCGTTGTGGTGGTGGTATTGGTCGAATCCATCATGCCAGTGGTGCCAGTTGCCGCGGGGGGCGTCATGGTCGGCATCGTCTCACCTTCCTTCAGCACCACCTTGAACTCGTCGCGACGGTTAAGCTGCATGTTCTCGGGCGAATCGTTTGGCGCGGCCGGACGGCGCTCGCCGTAGCTTACCGTAGTCATACGGGTTTCGGCCACGCCCTGCTTTTTGAGGTAGTTATACGCTGCCTCTGCACGGTTTTGGCCGAGCACCATGTTGTACTCGTCGGTGTTGCGCGAGTCGCAATGGCCTTCAACCGAAATGTTGATGCCCACATTGGCCATCAGCACTTGGCTGATTTCGTTCAGGCGGGTAATCGATTCGGGACGCAGCTTGTACTTATCGGTATCGAAGTAGATATTCTTCGTCGCAAACATGTTGGTCTGCGTCGTGTCAACATAGTCGATATAGAAGTTCTTCGTGATAGTCGTCGAATCATTCGTCGACACGGGCACGGGGAATTCCTGGGTCTCAATGTTCTTGCCGTCCTTGCTCACCGCTACTTGGTAGGTACGGCCCGAAAGCACCGCTACCTGGTAAGCACCATCCGGCTTGGTGATGTCGCGGAAGCTCAAAGCCGTTTTATCGGCCTGAGCACCGCTGAACACCAGCTCTACGCCGGGAATAACCGACGTGCTGTCACGCTTTGAGAACACCTTGCCCATAATGGTGGCGTTCTTGATGTAATTGATGGTGTAGATATCCTTCTCGCCGTAGCCCCCAATGCGGTAGCTGCTCAAGTAGGCGTACGAGCCATCGGGGCTCAGGCGGTAGTAGGAGTCATCATCTGGCGTGTTAATGGGATAACCCATGTTTTGGGCCGGGCCCCACTTGCGACCAGCTTCGTCGTACTCTGACTTGAAGATGTCGTAACCGCCCATGGTGTTGTGGCCGCGCGACGAAAAGTACAGCGTTTTGCCGTCTTTGCTGAGGTACGGGCTATCGTCGTCATATTTCGTGTTAATGTTACCACCGAGGGATTTAGCAGGGCCAAAATCCCCTCCCGCCACGCGGGTCGATACGAACAGGTCGAGGGTACCATCTTCCGAATACTTGCCGGTAGAGAAGTACAGGGTCAAGCCGTCCGGCGTAATAAAGGCATCGCCTTCGTAGGCTTTGGAGTTGATGTTGCCATCCAATGGCTTGGGCACGCCCCAATCGCCACCGCTTTTGTCCGACACGAAGATGTCGCCGTTGTTATCGTTGCGGTACATCAGCAGCTTGCTGTCGTTGTCGAACAGCTGCGTCGAAGCGTCGTGGCCTTTGCCGTTCAGCACGCCGCTCAGCGAGCGGGGCTTCTCCCAGTTCTCGTCGTCAATGCGCTTAGCCTCGAAGATGTCCTCGTAGTATTCCCCATCGGCGGCTACGCTCTTGTTCTTCTTATCCGAAACCTTACCACTGGCACCAGTCACGGCCTCGCCGCGCGAGGTAAAGATGAGCAGCTTATCATCGGACGAAATAACCGGGCTGTGCTCCGAGTATTGCGTGTTGATAGTGGGACCCAGGTTTTTTACAAAAATGTCTTTCGGCGAGTTGAACTGCACCTTGGCATTTTTGCTGTGCTGAATGAGCTGCGCCAACTCCTCTTTGCGCTGGTCGTTCTTTTTTAGCGTGGCGTTGTAGGCCTGGAAGTGGGCCACGGCCTCGTCAAAGTTGTAGTTGAGGTGGTCAACCCGGCCGAGCCAGTATTCCACTGCTTTGTCAACCTTAGGCTTTACTTTTTGCGCTTTATAGATGTATTCGCTGGCCTTCTCCTTGTCGAACGACATATAGGAAATACCAGCATTGAACAGCGCTTTGGCGTTGTTCGGGTCTTTGGCCAATACCTTTTCGTAGTACGGAATGGCGGCGCGGTAATTTTCCTGCTCGAAGAACTTGTTGCCGGCTTTAAGGTCCTTACGCGTGCTTTGCGCTGCGGCCGGGGAGGCGATGGCGGCAGTGAGGGCAACAGCGCACGACGCTTGCAGTAACCTTCTGGATAAGTTGTCCATTGTAGGAGATTTTTGGAAAAAAAGAAATTTCTGAAGGGGTTTGAACGAACAAATACGCCGCGTGTTGGGAGAGGCAGCGAACTATATTTTGGGCTTATACTGAAAAACCACGTTAGGGTTAAGCTTTAATCCTTCTTTGCCAGGAAGGTAACCGTGCTGTGCGTGCTAGCCTGCCACACAAAGGCCTGCATGGAATGCCCAATGACGGGCAAAGATAGGTTTTTTGCTTGCGAAAAGCAGTTTCTGGCAAAATTCCGGCCATTCTATAGCAGTCAGATTCGGTAGCAGAGGCCCATTGAATGTGGGAACGGACCGCGCAAATATAGAAGCATCAATGAAATAGCCATTCATTCACAGATTTTTATTTATTGGGCTGCCGCCTGGTTTAAGGTGTAATTTTGCGGTTCGTTACATGCCGCTATTTCCCTGTTGATTGATGATTATCCGCGATGCCCGTTTCCTGACCAGTAATTCCCGGGCCGATTTGTGCCCCGCCCCTACCATGCCAGAGTATGCCTTCATTGGCCGTTCCAACGTGGGCAAGTCCTCGCTTATCAATATGCTGGTGGAACGCAAGGGCCTGGCCAAAACCTCCTCATCGCCCGGAAAGACGCAATTGATTAACCATTTCGTAATTAACGACGAGTGGTTCTTGGTGGATTTACCGGGCTACGGCTACGCCAAAGTGAGCAAAACCTCGCGGGCCGAATGGGCGCGCATGATTAACTACTACTTGCTCAACCGCGCCAACCTGATGTGCGTGTGCGTGCTCATTGACTCGCGCCACGCCCCGCAGCCCGCCGACCTGGAATTTATGGAGAAGCTTGGCGAGGAAGGGATTCCGTTTGTGATGGTATTCACAAAAGCCGACAAGCAATCGACCGCCCAGACCAAGGCGTTGCTTACCGATTACTTGCGCAAGATGAGCGAAATCTGGGACGAGCTGCCGCGGTATTTCCTGACCTCGGCCGAAACCGCGCTGGGGCGTGAGGAGGTGCTGGAATTTATTGCCGGCGTTAACAAGGACTGGGTCGCGGATGCTGCGACCAATGCGTAGATTGGCCCTTAAATTGCCATCCCGGGCTGGCTCACTAACCAGGTTGCGCCACTCCTTTTCATTTGCCTTCCGTTTTTCCGCCCCTTTTTACAAATGACGAAATATCCCCTTTTTCCGCAACTGGCCTTGGGCCTGTTGCTGGCGGCTGCTGCTCCGGCCGTCGCCCAAACCACTCCCAATACAACGCCCGCGCCCAAGCCCCAAACCGAGCAAGGCACCGGCATTGGCTCGACGGGGGGCAAGGTGATTCCGGTGGCCGAATATTACGAAGGCGGCCAGACGGCCATGTATGCCTTCATCGCCCAAGAATTGAAGTACCCGTTGCTGGCCAAACGCAATCGCATTCAGGGCCAGTGCATTGTGAGCTTCACGCTGAATCCTGACGCCACGATGTCGGGGGTGAAACTGGTGAAGCAATTGGGTGGAGGCACCGGCGAAGAGGCCCTGCGCGTGGTGCGCTTGCTAAAGTTCAAAAAGCCAGAATACCCCATTCTCACCAGTATGCCCATTACCTTCAAGCTCGGCGTAACGGGCTCGAACGCGACGGAAGGACAATAATCAGTAGTTTTGAGTTATGAATTATGGGTTATGAGTTGGGGGCTTTTAAGAAGCTTATAGCTCCAACTCAGCTCATAACTTGTAAATTAAAACTTATAATTCCCAAAAGAATGCCCTACGAATTGCAAGAGTTGGCCGCCATTAGCGGCATGCCTGGTCTCTACCGCTTGGTGCGCGCCGCGCGCCACGGTGTGCTGGTGGAAAGCCTCGATGAGAAAGCCACCCGCACGCTGGCCCCGGCCCGCAACAAGGTGTCGCTGCTATCAGAAATTTCCATCTACACCCAGGACCCCGAGGAAACGGTGCCGCTGACGGAAGTATTTGAGCGCATTTACCAGAAGCACGGCACAGCTACACCCGTCACGGCAAAGTCGAGCGAAGGTGAGTTGACCGATTTTCTGGCCGGGGTGATTCCCGATTACGACCGCGACCGGGTGTACCTCTCAGACATTAAAAAATTGGCCAGCTGGTACGGCATTGTGAGCAAGAACCGCCCGTACGTGGCGGCAGAGGCACCGGCTGCTGCCGAAGCGCCGGCAGAGCCGGCCAGCACCGATGCTGCCCCCAAAGCCAAGCGCAAAACCGCCAAAGCCGACGAGCCCGCAGCTGACGAGCCCTTGAGCACCGGCGGCCTGATTGCTGCGGCCGATACAGCCCCGGAGGCTGAGGGTAACCCCGAAGCAACTGCTCCCGCCAAGAAGAGCCGTAAGAAAGCGGAGTAATCGCCGCCATTGCCAACCATAAAGAAGGCCGCTCCGGATTCCGGAGCGGCCTTCTTGGTAAGCTACAGCGCGAAATTATTTCGAAGCGGCGGCTTTGAGTGACGGACCCGTAATGTCGGTGGCAGGTATTTGCTCGTTGGCAAGGAAGGCTTCGGCTTGTTCCACCAGCTCTTTGCTGCCAATAAAAACCGGGCAACGCTCGTGGGGCGTTTTGGGCTCAATTTCCATGGTGCGCTGGCGACCGTTGCTGCTTTTGCCGCCGGCTTGCTCTACGATGAAGGCCAAGGGATTGCACTCATACATCAAGCGCAGCTTACCGCCGGGGTTCTTGGCGGTGGCGGGGTAGATGTAAATGCCGCCTTTGAGCAGGTTGCGGTGAAAATCAGCGACCAGGGAGCCGATGTAGCGGGCCGAAAAGCTCTGGTCTTTGCACTGTTGCACGAAGGCGGCCACCCCGGGCGAAAACGAGTCGGAGCTGCCTTCGTTGATGGAATAGACGGCCCCGGTTTTGGGCGTGGCAATATCCGGGTGCGAGAGAAAAAATTCGCCCAGCGAATGCTCGTAGGTGAAGCCGTTTACGCCATTGCCCGTCGTATAGACCATCATGGTGCTGGAACCATAGATGACGTAGCCGGCAGCTACCTGGTGGGTGCCGGGCTGCTGGCAGTCGGCGGCGGTGCCCTCGCGACCGGTAGCCGACACGCGACGGTAGATGCTAAAGATGGTGCCGATGCTCACGTTCACGTCGATGTTCGACGAGCCATCGAGCGGGTCGATGGCCACCACATATTTGCCCTGATTATTGCCGGTCTGAATCATTTCATCGTCTTCTTCCGAAATGATGGTGCAGACCTCGCCGCCGTTGCGCAGGGCCCGGATGAAGCGAATATTGGCAATGACGTCGAGCTTCTGCTGGTCTTCGCCCTGCACGTTTTGGCTACCGTAGGCTCCGGCAATATCGATGAGGCCGGTACGATTAATTTCGCGGTTTACAATCTTGGCAGCCAGCGCGATATCGCGCAGCAATTGGGATAATTCACCCGTGGCATAGGGGAAATCCTCCTGCTTGCGCATGATGAAACGGTCGAGAGTGGTGCCGACGGGCAGGGCCAGTTTGTTGTGGTCCATAAGAAAGGATGAGTGGGGGAACAGCGGATGGCAAATTTACCTGCTATTCGTCCAAAAAACTAGGAGCGCGGCCCGGCAAGTCGCAGCTCGGCGCAGAAAATGCAAACGATTGTCGCTGTAACGGTGCCTGAAACACCCGGAAACACACATAGGCGACTGCTGCCTACTTTTGGGGCCTATGAGCGAGCTTACGGGACTTCAAGTGTACAAATTCGGCGGCGCGTCGGTGAAAGATGCGGCGGCAATTTTAAATCTTAGGCGCATTGTGCAGTCGCCTACCGGGCCACTGCTCATCGTGGTGTCGGCGATGGGTAAGACGACGAATGCGCTGGAAGAAATTTTTGACCTTGCTTACAACGGCAAAAATTATGCGGCTGCATTAGGTCGGGTGGAGGCTTTTCATCGTGAAGCTGCTCAATCGTTAGCAGCCGGTGCCGGCCCGACTATGATGGCCGATATTAACGAAGGGTTTCGGAATGCTTTCGAATCATTGAACGCGCAGTTAGCAGATATAAGCCCCCTGAAAGACTACGACGAACAATATGACCAGGTCGTCAGCTTTGGGGAATTACTATCCTCAGCGTTTGTAGCCCATGTATTGAATGATTTACAGCCTACCAGTTGGCTCGACTGCCGCCCGCTGTTGCGCACCGATGAAAGCTGGCGGGAAGGACTAGTGGATTGGCAAGTAACGGAAGAGAGCCTTCGAAACGAGGTGCTGCCGCGGTTTCAAGAAGTTGGGACGATTGTAACCCAAGGCTTCGTTGGTGGCACCGCTGATGGCCGCACCACCACGCTGGGCCGCGAAGGGTCCGACTACACGGCCGCCATCCTCGCCTACTGCCTGCGGGCCGAGTCGGTGACTATCTGGAAGGACGTGGCCGGGCTGCTCAACGCCGACCCTAAAATCTTTCCGGACACGGTGCGCTACCCCGAAATCAGCTACCGCGAAACCATTGAGATGGCGTATTACGGTGCGTCGGTTATTCATCCCAAAACACTGAAACCGCTCGCTGACCGCAATATTCCGCTGCGGGTGAAGTCGTTTCTGGACCCCGAGGCGGAAGGCACGCTGATTCACGATTGCCAGCACCCGGCGCTGGCCCCCGCCTTTATTCGAAAGACGGACCAGACACTGCTGTCCTTCACCAGCAAAGATTTTTCGTTTATCTCGGAGGAAAATATGTCGGTAATCTTCGCAGCGCTGGCCCAGGCCAAGCTCAAGATTAACGTAATGCAGAACTCGGCCATCAGCTTTTCGGTATGCGTTGATTATTCGGAGCGGCGCGTACACACGTTGCTCGATTTACTGCGCGAACAGTTTACCCTGCACTATAACACGGGGCTTACGCTGTTCACCATTAAGAACTATGATTCGGCCAGTATTGCGCGCCTCACGGCCGGCAAGCGCCTGCTGCTGGAGCAGCGCACCCGCCACACGTTTCAGTTTGTGTGTCAGGCGTAACGCGGGCTGTTAATTCGCGCTACGCCAGTTGGCTCTTCCTTACATCCTTTTCACTCGCGGACTAAAACTCCGCGCTACAATTCATGGAATTCCTCCTCGTAACTCCCCAGGCCCGGCCCGGCGTGGCCCTCCTCCAGCTAAACCGGCCCAAAGAGCTGAATGCCTTGAATGGACAATTGGTGCGCGAAATCCGCGATGCGCTGCAAGCGATGGATGCCGACGAAGCCGTGCGCGTGGTCATCATCACGGGCAACGAGCGGGCGTTTGCGGCCGGGGCCGACATCAAGGAAATGGCCGGCAAAACGGCTGTTGATATGTTTCTGGACGACCGGTTCAGCACGCTGGAGCAGATTCGCAAGTTTCGCAAGCCCCTGATTGGGGCCGTGTCGGGCTTTGCGCTGGGCGGCGGCTGCGAGCTGGCCATGACCTGCGACATGCTCATAGCCTCGGAAACGGCCCAGTTTGGGCAGCCCGAAATCCGGCTGGGCACCATGCCGGGGGCAGGCGGCACCCAACGCCTGGCCCGGGCCGTGGGCAAGGCCAAAGCCATGGAGATGGTGCTCACGGGGGAGTTTATTTCGGCGCAGGAGGCCCACCGCGTGGGCCTGGTGAACCGGGTGGTGCCCGTGGGCCAATACCTGGAGGAAGCCTACCGCCTGGCGGCCAGCATTGCGGCCATGAGCCCGGTGGCCGCCCGGCTGGCCAAGGAATCCATCAACCGGGTTTTTGAAACGCACCTGGATGAAGGCCTGCATTTCGAGCGCAAAAACTTCTACCTCACCTTCGCCTCGGAAGACCAAAAGGAAGGCATGGCGGCTTTTGTGGAAAAGCGCAAGCCCACGTTTAAAGGACGCTAGCGCCAACCCTGGTCGCAGCTGGTTCGTTAGGCAATTTCTCATCCTCCCCAAACCTATGTCAGTTCTCGTGGGCAAGCGCGCCCCTTCCTTCAAATCGCCGGCCGTTATCAACGGAGTTCTCGAAGAGGATTTTTCGTTGGACCGCTACCTGGGCAAGAAGCACGTCCTATTCTTTTTCTACCCCGCCGACTTCAGCAAAGTGTGCCCCACCGAAATTCTGGCATTTCAGGACCGGCTGGAGGAGTTTGAGCGCCGCAGCGTGGCCGTGGTGGGCTGCTCCACCGACTCGCAATACGCACACCTCGCCTGGCAGGAAATTCCGCGCGACCAAGGCGGCATAGCCGGGGTGAAGTACCCGCTGGTGGCCGATTCCACGAAAACCGTCTCGGCCAACTACGACGTGTTGGGCGGCCACTACGACTACACCGAGCAAGGCGAAATGCTTTTCACCGGCTCACCCATGGCCTACCGGGGCCTGTTTTTAATTGACCGGGACGGCATTGTGCGGCACCAGCTGGTGAATGACCGGCCGCTGGGCCGCAGCCTCAACGAGGCCATTAGAATGATTGACGCGCTGCAATTCTTCGAGAAAAACGGCGAATCCTGCCCCGTGGACTGGGAAGCGGACGCGCAATTATAAAAACAGGCTAGGATAGTGGACTGGGCCGGCGTGGTGTAATTTTGGGCCTTGCTGTTCCTCTACGATATTGCTCTGGGCCTCTATGGCCTGCTCTTGCGGCTATTGGCCCCTTTTGTGCCCAAAGCAGCCGCCTGGGTGGCGGGCCGCCGCGGACTACTGGCCCACATTGCCCACACCATCGGCGACGACCCGGCACCGCGGGTGTGGTTTCATTGCGCGTCGCTGGGCGAGTTTGAACAGGGCCGGCCGCTGCTGGAAGCCCACCGCCAGGCCTACCCGGGTACCAAGCTGGTGCTCACGTTCTTCTCGCCTTCGGGCTATGAAATTCGCAAAAACTGGCCGGGTGCCGATTATATTTTTTACCTGCCGCTGGATACGCGCAGCAACGCGCGGGCATTTCTGGACATGGTGCAGCCCCGGCTGGTGGTGTTTGTGAAGTACGAATTCTGGTATCATTTCCTGAACGAAACCCACCGACGCGGCATCCCGGCCATTGTGGTTTCGGCCATTTTTCGGGCCGACCAAGTGTTTTTCAAGCCCTGGGGCGGCTTTTTCCGGCGAATTCTGACGCGCTTTGCGCACATCTTCACCCAGAACGAAGCATCGGCAGTTCTGCTGCGTAATGTAGGTTTGGCGCGGGTGAGTGCGGCTGGCGACACCCGCTTCGATACCGTCGTGGCCACCGCGCTGGCGGCGGCCCGGTCCCTGCCGCTGGTCGATGCCTTCGTGGCCGATGGCGCGCCGGTGCTGGTAGTAGGCAGTAGCTGGCCCGAAGACCTGCCCGTTCTGTTGCCGCTGCTGCGCCGCTACCACGGCCAGCTGCGGGTGCTGCTGGCCCCGCACGAAGTGACCGAGGCCAACCTCCGGCTGGTAGAAACGACGTTTCCGGGCCAGGTGCAGCGCTACTCGCACGCCGATGCTGCCACAGTGGCCCAGGCCCGCGTGCTGCTCTTCGACAACGTGGGGCTGCTAAGCCAACTCTACCGCTTCGGTGAGTACGGCTACATTGGGGGTGCTTTCGGCAAAGGCCTGCACAACACGCTGGAAGCCGCTGCTTTTGGCCTGCCGCTGTTCTTTGGCCCTACCTACGCCAAGTTTCAGGAAGCAGTGGAGCTGGTAGCCTTGAAATGTGCCTTCCCCGTACAAAACGCCGCCGAACTGGAAGCCGCTTTCGCCTATCTCTGGCACCACGAAGAAGCCCGGCTGCAACTCCAGGACACCATGCTTGATTACGTGCACGACCAAGCCGGTGCCACCCGAACTATTATGGCGGCCCTGCCCAGCCTTCTTAAATCATGACTCTGGAAGCCCTCCCGCCTGCTGCCCCCAATCTGCTGCTGCACGGCACAGTGATTAAATCCACTGGCTCGTGGTACATCGTGCGCGGTCTGGAAACGGGCCAGCTGTACCGCTGCCGACTGCGGGGCAAGTTCAAGATAAAGGGCCTGAAAGCCAGCAACCCGCTGGCCGTGGGCGACCACGTCGAATTCACGGTGGAAGCCCAGGGCGAGGGAGCGGCAGTCATCTCGCACATTGTGCCGCGCCGTAACTACATCGTGCGCAAATCGGTGCACAAAACCGGCCACGTCCACATCGTGGCAGCCAACCTGGACCAGGCGCTGCTGGTGGTAACGCTGGTGTCGCCGGCCACGTCGTTTGGGTTCATCGACCGGTTTTTGGTCACGGCCGAGGCCTACCATATTCCCGTTACGCTGCTCTTCAACAAAACCGATTTGTACGATGCCGATGGCTTTGAGTACCAAGCCGAAATCGCGGGCATGTACGCCAGCCTGGGCTACCCCAGCCGCACCTGCGCCGCCACCACGGGCGAAGGCGTAGCCGAAATCGACCACCTGCTCGATGGCAAGGTGAGCCTGCTGGCGGGCCATTCCGGCGTGGGCAAAAGCACACTCATCAACGCTCTGGTGCCCGACCTGGACCTGAAAACCGCCGAAATCAGCGAGTTTTCCGACAAAGGTGTGCACACCACCACCTTCGCCGAAATGCTGGACGTACGCCCGGGTACCTTCATTATTGACACGCCCGGCATCAAAGAGCTGGGCCTCGTAGATATGCCGCCCGCCGAACTGGCCGGCTACTTCCCCGAAATGCGCGCCCTGCTCAACCAGTGTCGCTACCACAACTGCCAGCACATCCACGAGCCGGGCTGCGCCGTGCGCGAGGCCGTGGACCAGGGCCGCATTGCCCTGCCCCGCTACGACAGCTACCTGAGCATGCTGGCCGGTGAGGACAACCGGCACTAACGCTGCGCTTAAGTAGTCACGCAAAAGTAACCGTATAGTTTTTACCAATTCGATTCAAGACGTGTTCGACGCGTTGGAGCAAGGCGTGGTCGGACTGGTAGTCCTCTGGCCGCACCCAGTAGTGCTTGCAGCGGTGCCAGAGCAGTTCGATGTGGTTGAGCTCCGGACTATAAGGCGGCAAGAACAGGAGCGTCAAGCCTTTGGCCGCCCATTCGGCGTGGCAGGCGCGAACCACGTGCGCCCGGTGAATCGAGGCGTTGTCAAGCACCAGGACGGTGGGGCGGTCCAAGGACTGGGCGAAGTCCGTGACGGCCAGCACGAACAGGTCGGCGGTGAGGGCCCCGGCCCGCACATAGGCCTGCAGGGGTTGGCTGGGGGCGTGGGCCTGCCAGAAGCCGAGCACGGAGTGCCCGCCGCTGCCGCGGACGGCGGGCAGCGCTACCGGCGGCTGGCCCCGGCGCTGCCAGGCGTAGGGCACGGGGGCCTGGCGCGAGAAGCGGCACTCGTCCACGTAGACCACGGCCACTTCGCCGCGGGCTTCGGCCCGGTGCAGGTCCCGCAACCGGTCCTGGCAGGCAGCGAAGGCGGCCGGGTCGCGCTGGGCCCGCAAGGAGCGCCGGCAGCGCTTCCAGGCGTAGCCGGCGGCCCGCGCCATCCGGCGCAACGTGCTGATGTGCAGCTTGACGCCGAAAGCGCGGCGCAGGCGCGGAATCCAGCGCCGCAACTGTTGGGTGGCGAGGCCGAGCCAGGCGCTTACTTTTTTTGGGCCGCCGGGGTAGTTTGGGGGGGCGGCCGGCCCGTTGGCCTTCCAGCAAGCCTGCCAAGCCCTGGTCGCACCACGCGGTAAGCCACCCGTGGACGGTGGCGTAGCGGACGGCAAAGAAGGCCGCCAATTGGCTCAAGGTTTGGCCTCGGTGGTGGCCCAGCACGGCTTGGGCGCGGCGGCGCTGGCGGGGATGACGGGCGTGGTGGCTGCACGCGTCGAGGGTGGTGACTTCGTCAGGGGTCAGGGCAATGGGGGCAAGCATGTGCCAAAATTACTGCTCCTATTTTTATGCGATTACTTTTGCGTGACTACTTAATGAGGAATGAGGAATGAGGAATTTGTGCTTGACCGGGCACAAAAAAGAGGAATGAAGAATTGGAGGATTTCTCCCTCAATTCTTCATTCCTCATTCCTCATTCTTCATTAAGCCGCAGGCGTCCTACTTAGCCGGCGGCAATACCACCGTATCAATTACGTGGGTTACGCCGTTGCTCGAAATCACGTCGGCGATTTGTACGGTGGCGGGGGCATCTTTGCCGTTGCCCACCATCACTTTGCCATCTTTCACCGAGACGCGGAGCTTCGCACCGTTCACAGTGGTTAGCTCCTGACCATCTTTCAAATCAGCAGCCACGAGGCGGCCGGGAATGACGTGGTAAGTGAGTACACCGGCGAGCTTGGCTTTGCTGGCGGGGTCCATCAGGCCGGCTACGGCACCTTTGGGGAGCTTATCGAACGCCGCGTTGGTGGGCGCGAACACGGTGAAGGGACCAGTGCCTTTCAGCGTTTCAACCAAACCGGCTGCTTTCACGGCGGATACCAGCGTGCTCACGCTTTTGGCCGCCATAGCGTTGTCTACAATGTCTTTATCGGCCGTCATGGCCACGCCGTCTACCATCACGCCCTCAGGCTTGGCCATCCGGGCCGAGTCGCCAGCCATGGCGGCTACCGAATCAGCAGGGTTTACGGTGCTGGTCGTAGTGGTTTCGGTGGTGGCGGGCTTGTCGTTGCCGCAGCTAGCGAGCGTCAGCGAAGTGGCCAACGCAACCAGCAGGGGAGCAAGGGATTTTTTCATAAGATGAGTTGTGAAAGAAAAATGGTTTGTGAAAGAAATGAAAGTGGGTAAGCGAAAAATGGTTAGCGCCGTATGTGCTTATACGGCTGTGAGCTTACGAAGTAATATTCCAGGCTAGATGTTTTACAAGGCCATCAAATTATTACCTTCGCCCGCCGAAAGCGCCGGAAGCTTCCGCACCATTCGTTTCATTTGCTAAATCCGCGATTCATGAAAACCGCCGAAATCCACACCAAAAAAGGTGTAATGAAAGTTGAGTTTTACGAGCAAGACGCTCCAAAAACCGTGAAAAATTTCACCGACCTGGCTCAAAAAGGCTTCTACGACGGCCTGAAATTTCACCGCGTCATCCCGAATTTCGTAATTCAGGGCGGCTGCCCCAACACCCGCGACGGTGCCAAAGGCCAGCCCGGCACCGGCGGTCCCGGCTACAAAATAGACTGCGAAACCAGCGGCAACCACCAGTACCACGAGCGCGGCGCGCTGAGCATGGCCCACGCCGGCAAAAACACCGGCGGCTCGCAGTTTTTCGTGGTGCACTCACGCGACAATACCGCCCACCTCGACCGCGTACACACCGTGTTTGGCAAAGTAGTGGAAGGGGTTGACGTAATTGACCAGATTACGGCCAACGACGAAATCGAGAAGATTGTGGTGAAAGAAGAGGCGTAGGTTGCGCTTTTTCTACAAAGCAAGAACGTCATGCTGAGCGCAGCCGAAGCATCTCTACCGCAATAGTAAAATTGATTACTTGCACGGTAGAGATGCTTCGGCTGCGCTCAGCCTGACGTGTTTTTTTTGTTGGCCTCTACCCTACTTCTTCGCTTCCGTCGGGTTCTCAATCTCCTGCACCAACTGCCCGTACCAACTCTCGCCGTACTTGCGAATCAGCGGGTCTTTCAGGAACTGATAAATTTTTACGCCCAGCGTACCGCCAAACGTGCAGGCCGGGTTGCAGATGTTCCACCGGTCATAATTCAGCGCATCAAACCCGTCGTATTTCGTGATGCGAATGGGGTACAAATGGCAGCTAATGGGCTTTTTGAACGTGGTGGCCCCCGCCAAGTACGCCTGCTCGATGCCGCATTTCAGGATGCCGCGCTCGTCGTACAGCGCATACGCGCATTCCTTATCGTCGATGGTGGTGGTGCTGAAGTCGCCTTCCCAATCCTTGATGTAGAGACCCTGGGCCTCGATGGCCGCGCGGCCCGCCTCGGTGAGGAAGGGCTTAATGTTGGCGTATTCCTGCTCCAAAATCCGGAGTTCGGGCTCTTCGAGGGGCGCGCCGAGGTCGCCCTCCACGCAACACGCGCCTTTGCAGGCTTCGAGGTTGCAGACAAAAAAGTTGTCGGCGATGTCGTCGGAGATGACCGTTTCCTGGATGATAATCATGGTGCAAAGGTAACCCCGGCGGCGGGGCCAAAATTTCATTGTGCCCCCCGCCCGATGGGCCGTATCTTTGTAGAACCGCCCAAAAGACGGCTTATTCGCTCATGGCATTAGATTATCTTTCCCTCCTGAACCCCTCGCAGGCCGGCGCGGTGATGCAAACCGATGGCCCTTGCATGATTATCGCGGGAGCTGGCTCGGGCAAAACCCGGGTGCTCACCTACCGCATCGCCCACCTGCTGGAAAAGGGCGTCGACCCGTTCAACATCCTCGCCCTCACCTTCACCAACAAGGCCGCTAAGGAAATGCGCGCCCGCGTGGAAAAAGTAGTGGGCCCCAACGCCCGCAGCCTGTGGATGGGCACCTTTCACTCGGTGTTCGCCAAAATTCTGCGCTCCGAAGCCGATAAAATTGGCTACCCCCGCAGCTTCACCATCTACGACTCGCAGGACTCGAAAACCCTGATGGGCCAGATTGTGAAAGAGTTGGAGCTGGACGACAAGCTCTACAAGCCGGGCCTCGTGCTGGGCCGCATTTCGGCCGCCAAAAACAAGCTGATTTCGGTCAATCAATACCTCAACGACGCGGCCATCAAGGCCGACGACGAGGCTGCCCTCCGGCCCAAAATCGGGGTGCTGTACCAGCAGTACCAGCAGCGCTGCTTCAAGGCCGGGGCCATGGATTTTGACGACCTGCTCTTCAACACCAATGTGCTGTTTAAGGACCACGCCGATATTCTGAATAAATACCAGAACATGTTCCGGTTTGTGATGGTGGACGAGTACCAGGACACCAATTATTCGCAGTATTTAATTACCCGCAAACTCGCTGCCAAAGAGCGGAATATCTGTGTGGTGGGCGACGATGCGCAGAGTATTTACGCCTTCCGCGGCGCGGATATTACCAACATTCTTAACTTCGAGAAAGACTACCCCGAGCTACAGGTATTTAAATTGGAGCAGAATTACCGTTCCACGAAAAACATCGTGTGGGCGGCTAATTCGGTTATCAAAAACAACCAAGCCCAGCTGCGCAAAGACGTCTTTTCGGAGAACGAAGACGGTACGCTGATTGAGGTACTAAAAGCCGCTTCCGATAACGAGGAAGGCAAACTGGTGGCTGCTTCCATCTTTGAGGACAAGATGAATGGGCACCTTTCCTATGATAATTTCGCCATTCTCTACCGCACCAACGCGCAAAGCCGCGCGATGGAAGAATCGTTGCGGAAATTAAACATTAAATACAAAATTGTTGGGGGCCTGTCGTTTTATCAGCGCAAGGAAATTAAGGATTTGGTGGCCTATTTGCGCTTGACCGTCAACCAAAACGACGAGCAAGCCATTCGCCGGGTAATTAATTACCCGAAGCGGGGCATTGGCGACACCACCATCAGCAAACTCATTACCACGGCCGACGAGAACAACCATTCGCTGTGGGAAGTAGTAGCCAATGCCGAGCAATTCCTGCCCTCCCGGGTATCGAATCCGGTGGTGGGTTTCGCCGAGAAAATTAAGAGCTACGTGGTGGTGGCCGGCCGGGAAGATGCCTTTGAGGCAGCCAAGTTTATCGCCAAAAATTCCGGCATGCTGGAGGAGCTTTACGCCGATAAAAGCATTGAAGGCCTCTCCCGCTATGAGAACATGCAGGAGCTGCTCAACGGCATCAAGGAATACGTGGACGACCCCGAACGGGAGGATAAAAGCCTTGGGGCCTTCTTGCAGGACATTGCCCTCGTGACGGATTCGGACCTGAAGGACGCCGCGCAGGAAGGCGAGGCCGTGACGCTGATGACCATTCACTCGGCGAAGGGCCTGGAATTCCGCAACGTATACATCGTGGGAATGGAGGAAAACCTCTTCCCAAGCCAGATGATGATTACCTCGCGGGCCGATTTGGAGGAGGAGCGGCGGCTATTTTACGTGGCCATCACGCGGGCCGAAAAGAAGCTGACGCTGAGCTACGCCACCTCGCGCTACCAGTGGGGCAACCTGCGCAGCTGCGAAAAAAGCCGCTTCCTGGACGAAATTGACCCGCAATACGTTAATTTTAAATTCGCCGCCGGCCCCGGGCCAGGCACGGGCGAGTCGCCCTTCCAACACGTATTTGAGCGGCGCTCGAACCTGGTCCCAGTGGCTCCACGCAAGGTGGCGGCCACCAACTACGTAGCCCCGGCCGACTTCGCGCCTTCCGATACGTCCAAGCTGCAAACCGGCCAGCGTGTGGAGCACGCCAAGTTCGGCTTTGGCGTGGTGAATGCGCTCGAAACCCAGCAGGGCACCACCAAGGCCACCATCTTATTCGAAGAAGTGGGCGAAAAAGTATTGCTGCTAAGCTTCGCCAAGCTGCGGGTACATTTGTAGCAAGTAGTAGTCAGCACGGAGTAGTCGGTGGTTGGATTGATGTCAACCCCAAGCCGGCTCCTGACACTTTTTTCGACTTTTGCTTCCTGACTACTCCATACTGATTACGCAGTACCATCCATGATTGACCTCACCACCCTGCCCTTCCACCTGCAACTGCTGGTGCGCGAATACGGGCACAGTACCTACCAACTTATTCAGGGCCTCAAGGACATTGAGGACGTGGCCGAGCGCACCAAGCGGGCCGGGCAGATTGTGCAGCTCATGCTGCGCCTGCAACCCGCGCTCCGCGAGCTGCCCGAAGTCCAGACCCGCCTCTGGAACCACCTGTACGCCCTTGCCGGCGAAGACGTGGCGCTGGAAGCGCCCGTGCCCCTGCGCAGCCTCACGGTGCGCACCGAAAAGCCGGCCCGCGTGCCCTACCCGCGCCAAGCCCCCAAGCTGCGCGTTTACGGGGCCGCCATTGAGGCCCTGATTGCCAAGGCCCTGACGCTGGAAGATGCCACCGAGCGCGAGCAGGCCACCGTGCAAATTGGCCGGACCATGAAGTTCCTCTACCGCCAGCACAACAAGGAAAACGCCAAGGACGTAACCATTCTGCGCCACCTAGGCGAGCTTTCGGGCGGCCAGCTCCGGCTCGACCCAGCCGTGGTGGACAGCGAAAACCTATTTGAAATGCCGGCGGGTACTGGCCGGGCCGCCGCCTTCGTGGTGCCCCAGCCCCAACCGCAAGCCCAGCAGCGCGAAAGCCGTGACCGGCGCGAGGGCCGCGACAACCGTGAGGGGCGAGAGGGTCGCAGCAATGGCAACGGTTTCGGCAACAAAAACGGCAAGAAGCGCAAAAAAGGTCGCAGCCAGGAACCCCAGCAGCCACCGCAATAATTTTTTCTTAACTGGTAGCTAATAGCTGTTGGCTATCAGCTACGTTCGGTTTCAACCCTCATTTGGGTATCTTATTTAATGGCTAACAGCCAACAGCTATTAGCTAACAGCTCAATCCAACATGGCAGCATTTGAAGTACGCGGCGGCAAAGCGCTACGCGGCGAAATCACGCCCCAAGGCGCTAAAAACGAAGCTCTCCAGATTCTTTGCGCAGTGCTGCTGACCCCCGAGCCGGTCACCATTAGCAATATTCCCGACATCCGCGACGTCAACAAGCTGATTGAGCTGTTGCGCGACCTTGGCGTGAAAGTGGGCAAGCTCACCACCGACACCTATGTTTTCCAGGCCGAAAACGTGAACCTGGATTACATGGATACGCCCGAGTTTGTGGCGCAGGCGGGGGCACTGCGCGGCTCGGTTATGATTCTGGGGCCGATGCTGGGGCGCTACGGGCGCTGCCAGTTGCCCAAGCCGGGCGGCGATAAAATTGGCCGCCGGCCAATGGATACGCACTTTCTGGGCCTCGAAAAGCTGGGCGGCAAGCTCACGCTGGAGGGCACTGATTTTTACCGCATCAAGGCCGATGGCAAGCTGAAGGGCACGCACATGCTGCTCGACGAAGCCTCGGTAACGGGCACGGCCAATATCCTGATGGCTGCCGTGCTGGCCGAAGGCACCACCACCATCTACAACGCGGCCTGCGAGCCCTATCTCCAGCAGCTCTGCCGGATGCTGGTGCGTATGGGAGCTAATATTCAGGGCATTGGCTCCAACTTGCTGACCATTGAAGGCGTGGAAAGCCTAAGCGGCACCGAACACCGCATGCTGCCCGACATGATTGAGATTGGCTCCTTCATCGGCTTGGCCGCGATGACCGGCTCTGAAATTACCATCAAGGACTGCCAGATTCCGCAGCTTGGCCTTATCCCCGACACCTTCCGCAAGCTGGGCATTCAGCTAGAGTTTCGCGGCGATGATATCTACGTTCCGGCCCAGTCGCACTACGAAATCAGCACTTACCTCGACGGCTCCATCCTCACGGTTTCGGACCACACGTGGCCGGGCTTCACCCCCGATTTGCTGAGCATTGTGCTCGTAGTGGCCTGCCAGGCCAAGGGCACGGTGCTTATTCACCAGAAAATGTTCGAGTCGCGCCTGTTCTTCGTGGATAAGCTCATTGACATGGGGGCCCAGGTTATCCTCTGCGACCCGCACCGTGCCACGGTCATCGGCCTCGACCAACGCACGCGCCTGCGCGGCATCACGATGACGTCACCCGACATCCGGGCCGGCGTGGCCTTGCTCATCGCCGCGCTTTCGGCCGAAGGCAAAAGCACCATTGAAAACGTGGAGCAGATTGACCGTGGCTACCAGAACATCGACGTACGCTTAGCGGCATTAGGGGCTGATATTCGGAGGCTGTAACCTGCTCGCGCTAAATGCCTTCAAAATGCCTGGCCCACCGCCGGGCATTTTTATTTTAGGTATATGGGTTCCTTCTGATTGTGCGTTGGCATGAAAGACGTTGCGCAGCGCCTGTCTCTAATTTCACTCTAATGCGAATAAATCATGAAGCACACCTTGGGGATTACCCTTGGGCTGGCGGCACTGCTGTGCGGCTGCAGCCACGTTGAGAAGTCACCCGATGCTACCCAAGGCTCGGGGTACCGATTGGAGGAACCGGCAACAATGAGTGCGCCGATGCTAGCAAGCCCACCCCAGTCGCAAGACCAAGCTGATGAGGCTACCGCCGACGTAATGCCCGGCCCCCGCCCATATACCGAATCCATTGTCGCGCCGTCGCGTCTACTCATCTACCATGCCGACTTGCGCCTGAAAGTGGCCAGCTTACCCCGCGCCACTACCAGTCTCGACAGCCTGGTGCACCGCAACGGCGGGTACCTTAGTGCCGCCACCGAAGTGCGCGCGGAAGGTGAATGGCGTCAGGCCATGACCATTCGGGTCGCGCCGGCCCGCTTCCAGCCCCTGATGGCTGCCCTAGGAGGGCTGGGCACGGTGGAAGAGAAGAAGCTAACCACCGACGACGTCACAGCGCAGCATGCCGACGTAGCGGCCCGGCTCGCCACCAAGCGCGTCATTGAAAAGCGCTACATCGACTTGCTTGCCCGGGCGCGCAAAATTAGCGAAGTGCTGGAAGTGGAAGAGAAAATCGGGGAAGTGCGGGAAGAAATCGAAAGTACCGAAAGCCGCCTTAAGACCCTGAATGATGAGGTGGCCTACTCCACCATTTCTTTGCTGTGCTACCAGCCCCTCCCCCAAACGGTGCCCGAAGCCCCCGTTGTTTCGTTTGCCAGCCGCGTAGTCGAATCCTTTTACACGGGCTGGACGCTCATTACCAGCCTCCTGATTGGCGTAGTAACCGTGTGGCCTTTGCTGATTTTGGGCCCGGCCGCGTGGTGGGCTCTGCGGCGCTGGCGCCAACGCAGCGTGGCGTAACAGCGAAAATCCCCGGCAGAACGTTTCAATGAACGTTCTGCCGGGGATTAAGCCGTCTTCAGTTTACCCTAGTCGATTATCATATCCACCACCGAGTTCACCAGCGACAGGGCAATGCTGAACAGCAGCGCGTTGAGGAAGCCGTGGACGTCGAAACTGCTCATCAGGTAGTCGGCCAGCTTCACAATAATGACGTTAATGACCAGCAGGAACAGGCCCAGCGTGAGCACCGTTATGGGAAAGCCCAGTATTTGCAGAATGGGTTTAACCACAGCATTGAGAATGCCCAGCACGATGACCAGGATGGCCGCACTGCCCACCCCATTCAGGGCCACGCCGGGTAGCACCATGCTAAGGCCGTAAACCAATACCGCCGTGAGAATAAATTTGAGGATAAAACCGACCATGGGAACAAGGGTTAGGGTGAAA
Source organism: Cytophagales bacterium (assembly GCA_038213745.1). Taxonomy (GTDB): domain Bacteria; phylum Bacteroidota; class Bacteroidia; order Cytophagales; family Hymenobacteraceae; genus Hymenobacter. The sequence goes on along the minus strand of JBBQSQ010000019.1, from coordinate 7,362 downwards.
GAAGGTTACTCGGCGTGCATGCCCTTCGCAGTCAGCCGGCCCTGAGATACGGCCATCCAGTTGCAAAGTTGGTAGAGCAGGCGCGCGCCCACGATGCCATTCCACTCCGTGTCGCCGGGGGCCACTTCATTCAGGTCGCAACCAATGATTTGGATGCCGGCGCGCACAATGGACCGTAGCAAATAGGTGGCTTCTTCGAACTCCAACCCGCCGGGAACGGGCGTACCAGTACCGGGGCAGAGCTTGGGGTCCAGGCCATCAATGTCGAAGCTGATATACACCTTGGGCGGCAGCTGGGCAATGATTTTGCCGCACACCTTCTTCCAGGATTTCTTGGCGAATTTCTCGTCGCTTAAAAACCGCTGGCTGAACAGCGCCACCCGGCCATTGGATTGTTCGATAACGTCGGCCTCCTGCTGGCACATGTCCCGGATGCCAACCTGCACCAGCTTCTTCACCTGCGGCAGCTCCAGCGCGTTGTGCATGATGCTGGCGTGCGAATACTTAAAGCCTTCGTAGGCCGGGCGCAGGTCGCAATGCGCGTCGAATTGCAGGATGGCGAACGACTCGTGGCGCTCGGCCAGCGCGTGCAGGTAGCCCAGGGGCGTGCTGTGGTCGCCGCCCAGCACCACCACGCTTTTACCGGCGTCGAGCAGTGCGCCGGTCTTGGCTTTCAGCCATTGCAGCATTTTCTCGCCCTCAGCGGTGGCCTGGGCAGGCACCCCGCCGAGCTTCTGCTGGTCGGCTTCGGGCTGGCCGGCTTCCAGCCAGGTAATGTATTCAGCGGCCAAGGGGCGTAGCTTGCGGCTGGTGGCCGCAATGGTTTCGTCGGCATCCTCCATGGCCAGGCCCAGCTTCCAGGCGTTGGGAATGTCCGGGTCGAACAAGTCGACTTGCAGCGACGCTTCGTGGATGGCGGCGGGGCCGTCGGCGGTGCCAGTGCGGTAGCTCACGGTTACTTCCCACGGCACGGGTACTACAACTACCGTAGCTTCGTCGGGGGTGAAGGGCAGGCCAAACAGGCCCCCAGCGGCATCGCCCGGCGCATTGGGGTCGAAAGAAGCTATTTTTTGGGCGAGCGCATCGGCTTTAGGCATCGGGATGGTGTTCAAAAGGGGTAAAAAATTGGGGCAAAAACAACGTCATGCTGGACTGCGTCAAAGCTGCTTCACCGGCGGCAGTAATTCCACTGATTGGATTACGGTGCGGAAAAGTGCTTTGGCAAGCCCAGCATGACGTTTTGCAATTGAATGAGCAATGCGTGACGCACAGGTTTACTCAGCCAACTGGCTCCCCAGGAAGTCGTAGCTGCGGATAATTTCCAGAATTTTCAGGAAGGTCACCCGGTCAAAAAACAGCATCAGGGGTAATTCCACCATGTTGTCCTTATCAGAAAACTGGGTGATAACCGAAAAAATCAGGGGCTGCAGCTGTTGCTCGGGCATAAGGGCCTGCATGGTGTCGGCGATGTCGCCGCGGGGGGCCGTGGGCGGGGCTCCGTAAATATTGGCTTTCAGGATATTGGCCAACTGCGTGACCAAGGCTCCGGTAATGATGTTACTGATTTCAAGCAACAATGATTCCTGCAACTCATTCACCTCCAGACTTTCATCCGTTTGCATCCGCAAGCACACCCGCGAAAGGCGCTGCACGTGCTGCCCGGAAAAGAACATCAGGGTCGTCCCGTTAAAATCGCCGCGGATGTCGGACTGAATGGCCACGTGCCGGGACTGATAATCGCGCACCCGGTGCCGGATGTCGTCACTCATCAGCAGGTCAATGTTCGGGACCTCCAACAGTACCCGCTCCTTAGCAATAATGGCAAACGAATCGGCGGCTCGGGCCAGGCCAATGTTCAAAATCTCGCGAATTATATCACGCTCTAACTCAGTCATCGATAAGTCCATAACGTCGAAAATAGGGGAAAGTGCAGCTTGCGAGGACTGGGAGTGAAAGAAGAATTTTAAGGCCGCTTGGCAATAAACAAGCGGGTGAGCGCGGGCACATCAAGCACCAGGCACACCTGCCCGCTGCCCAATAGCGTAACGCCGCCAAACAAGTCGATGGTGTCCAACGGCTTGCTCAGGGCTTTAACGACAATGTTTTGCTGCCGGATAAACCGGTCAACCAGCAGGCCCAGGCGGCGGTTGTTGTAGTTGACCACCAGCACTTGCTGGGGGCCGGTAAGGTCGCCTTTGGTAGCGAGGGGAAGAGATTCTTCGCCCTCCTCGTGCAGCAGCTGGCGCAAAGGCACCAGCGGCACGGCCTGCTCCTGGAAGTGCGTGATAAGCACGCCGCCCGCCACCGATATCTGCCCCGGATGCAACGAGAGCACCGTTTCGGTGTGCAGCAGCGGCACGGCGTAGGGCCGTTCCTCTACCTCCACCAGCAAGGCTCCCTTCACGGCAATGGATGTAGGCAGCACCAGCGTAAACGTGGTGCCTACGCCCAGTTGCGATTCCACCCGGAGCTGCCCGCCCAGCGAGTCGAGGGCCAGCTTCACAACGTCTAAGCCTACGCCGCGGCCGGAAATATCGGTGATTTTCTGCGCCATGGAAAAGCCCGGCTCAAAAAGAAAAGCCCAGATGGCCTGCTCGTCTAGGTTGGCCGCCGCCGCGGCCGTGGTGAGGCCACGCTCGATGGCTTTTTTCCGCACGGCTTCGGTGTTGATGCCCCGGCCGTCGTCGCGCACCTGGATGAGCACATCGTCGCGCTCGGTCAGGGCCGAGAGGGTGAGCTGGCCTACGGCCGGCTTGCCCGCTTCCGAGCGCTGGGCCGTGGTTTCGAGGCCGTGGCTCACGGCGTTGCGCACCAGATGCAACAGCGCATCGGTGATGATTTGCAGCACGTTGCGGTCAATTTGAACGTCCTGGCCGCTCAAGGTCAGCACCACTTCCTTGTTTTCGGCAGTGGCCACGTCGCGCACCACGCGCGGAAACTTGTTCAGCAACACGCCCACGCCCACCAGGCGCACGTCCATCACGCTGTACTGCAAGTCGTCGGAGATGCGAAACAAATGTTGGGCGGTGGCCAGCAGCGCCGGGTTGCCCAGCTCCTGGGCCAGGGTCATCACCCGGTCCCGGTCAATCACCAGCTCGCCAACCAGGTTGAGCAGATTATCGAGCTTTTTGACCTGGATGTACACCAGGTCCGAAAGCTCCATCTTTTTGTTGGCTTCCTCCTCGCTTTCCGCCAGCTCCACATCGTCGAGTACGGGCGCTTCGCCGCGCACGAGGCGGTCCAGGTTGTCGAGCAGCACGGTGGCATCGGGCAAGGGCTGGTTGGCTCCTACGGCCCGAATCATAGTGCCCAGGGCATCGAGGCCGATGAACACCACCCGGGCCAGTGGGCCGCTAAAGTCGCGTTCCTTGTCCCGAATCAGCCCAAACAAGGTTTCGAGGTGGTGCGCCACTTCGCCCAGGTCCGTGAAGCCCATGGCCCGGGCGTTGGCCTTGAGGTTGTGCATGAGCCGGAACAGCTCGTTGAGCGACGGTCCCGCGTTGGGGTTGCGCTCCAGCTCGCTCAAGTGCCGGCTCATGGAGTCGTAATACTCCAGCGCTTCGGCCATGAACAGCTCCCGGTACTCCTGGTCGCGCGTTTTCATTGGCCCAAGTTTGACGAGTTACCACCCCAACATTGCGGGACGCGCAGGCTAGCCCTGCCGTTGCCGGCGGGTTGCTGCGGTATCACCCAATGTTGCTGTGCCAGCACCTTACGCGGCGGTTTCGGGGGCGTCGTCCTGCAAGGCGGCTCCCACAATTTCCAATACTTTCTCTTCCGAGAACGGCTTGACGATGTACGCCAGGGCCCCGTTTTCGATGGCTTCGGTCACAATAACCTCCTGGCCCACGGCGCTGCACATCACCACTTTGGCCGAAGGCTGAATCTTCCGCAGGCTTTTGAGCACGTCCAGCCCGGTATTGTCGGGCAAAATAACATCGAGCGTGATGAGGTCAGGCGACGTCGAAGCGGCCATTTCCACGGCCTGAGCGCCATTGGCGGCCTCGCCCACTACCTCGTAGCCGGCATCGGTGAGCATGTTTTTGAGCATCGTACGCATGTAAAAAGAGTCGTCGACGATGAGGATACGCTTATTCATAAATTCACAAAATTAAAAGAGGGAAGACCGAGCGAAACGGCTCCGGCCACGCAGTGTACGGGCCTTGGCCTATGAAGATGCGCTTTTACCTGGTAGGCGCATTACCTCACTTGGCGTCAGGAGCTTGCGCATGTCGAGAACGATGATAATCCCACCATCGGGCAGTTTGGCGATGCCTTCAAGGTACTTGTCGCGGGTGCTGGAATCCTGCACGAACTCGGGCGCGGGCTCAATCTGGCTGAGCGGCAGCGTAAAAGGCCGGGGCACTTCCCGCACCATCAGGCCGAGAATGTAGTCGGCGGCCTCCACGGCAATGGTGTAGCTGCGCTCGGGCACTTCCCGGCCCAGCGGCCGCAGCCGAAACCGCTCCTCCAAATCGAGAATGGCGATAATGTCGCCGCGCAGATTGGCAATACCTTTGATGAAAGGCGGCGTTTTGGGCATGCGCGCTACTTCGGGCGTAATCGTCACTTCCTTCACTTGCTCGATGCGGATGCCGTAATCCTCATCGCCCAAGCGAAAGACAATGAGCTGCACCAGCTCAGCGGGCTTGGGCCGCTCGGCTTTGGGAGCGACCAGTTCAATCTCGGCCATGCGATAGACGGGAAAATGCTAACGAATAGATTGAGAATTATTTGGCCTTGGCCTTTGCCCTTGGCGCGGCGGCCTTGGGGGCTTGTCCGTTCGTAGCTTTGCCCGCTTTGGCTGCGGCAGGCTGCGCCGGAGCGGGTGCTTCGGCACGGGCGGGCCGTTCGCGACGGGCCGGGGCGGGAGCGACCGCTGGGGCGGCGGCTTCCGTCTGCGCCCGGCGGCGGGCCATGCGGTCGGCAGCGGGTGTTGGGGCCGGGGCGCTCGGGGCGGGCGCTTGGCGCATGCCGCGTTGCGGGGCTGCCGCATGGGCTGCCTCACGCGATTGGTGCATGCGGGAGTTGAGCCCTCGGCGTACGGGCTGCGGTTCGGGCTCCGGCTCGGGCTCGTAGTACGAGCTGAGCTGGAAGGTTTCGAGGCCGGCCTGGAGGTCGTCGGCAATGTCGGTGAGGCGCTGCGAGCTGGTGGTGAGCTCCTGCATGGCCGTGGACAGCTGCTTGGCCGTGCCAGCCACCTGCTGGGTGCCCGTGGCCGTTTGTTCGGCAATGGCCACCACTTCTTCCACGTACTTCACCACGTCGCCGATGGACGTTTTCTGTACTTCCGTCGCCGTGAGAATATCGCGCGAGGTGCGCAACGTTTCGCCGCTGCTGGTGGCAATGTTTTTAAAGGCCGAACTGGCTTCGAACGTGGCATTTTTGCCCTTCAATACCCGGCCCTCCATGGTCGAAATGGCGGTTGCGGCCGAGGTAGTATCCTTCCGAACATCCTCCACGAGGGTGGCAATTTCATTGGCCGACTTGCGGGACCCTTCGGCCAGCTTGCGAATTTCTTCGGCTACCACGGCAAAGCCGCGGCCGGCTTCCCCGGCGCGGGCGGCTTCGATGGCCGCGTTCAGGGCCAGCAGGTTGGTCTGCGAGGCAATGTCGGTAATCACCCCCAGCGATTTGCTGATTTCGCCTGAACGGGTGCTCAGCACTTCGATGGTGCGGGCCGTCTGGCCCGCCGCACTGGAGATTTCCTCCATGTTTTTCACCACTTCCGCCACCGTTTTCAGGCCGAGCTGCGAGGTTTGCTCACCCAGAATGGCCGATTTGTTCACCACATCGGCCTTGTTGGCCGTTTCCTTGGTGGCCTGCATAATTTCCTCGATGAGCTTGAACGCCTGGTCGGTTTTCAAGGCCTGGTTCTGCGCGCCTTCGGCCATCTGCTGCATGGCCAGGGCCACGTCGACGGTTACGCGGCTCATTTCCTGGCCCTTGCCGGCCATTTCTTCCGAAGAAGTGCCCACAATTTGCGACGACTCGTTGATTTCGCCGAGCAGTTCGTTCAGGTTTTCTACGGCTAGGTTCAGGGCGCTGGCCATAGCCAGGATGTCGCCCGTGGTCTGCACTTCCACGCGCTGGGTGAGGTCGCCTTCCGAGATGGCCCGCACCACACGGCTCACTTCCAGCACCGGCGAGGCAATGGATTCGAGCAGGGCGTTGAGGGTATCCACCAGCTCTTTCCAAGAGCCTGACACACCGCCCACCGTGGCCCGCTCGGTTAGTTTGCCCTCCACGCCGGCCACTTTGGCCACGCGGCTCACTTCGACGGCAAGGCGGTTGAGGTCGTCCACCATGCGGTTGATGGTGTCGGCCAACTCAGCCACTTCGCCCTTGGCTTGCAGCGTGAGCTTCTGGGTCAAGTCTCCTTTCGATACGGCTGTCACCACGTTTACCAACCCCCGCACCTGCGTGGTGAGGTTGGAGGCCATGTAGTTCACGTTGTCGGTCAGTTCCTTCCACACGCCGGCCACGTTGGGCACCACGGCCTGGCCGCCAAGCTTGCCCTCGGTGCCCACCTCCTGGGCCACCCGGGTTACTTCGCTGGCGAAGATGTTGAGCGAGTCCACCATTTGGTTCAGGTTGTCCTTCAGGTCGAGCAGCTCGCCTTTTACATCCACGGTAATCTTCTGCGAAAGGTCGCCTTTCGATACGGCCGTGGCCACGTTGGCAATGTCGCGCACCTGGCTCGTCAGGTTCGAGGCCATCGTGTTCACGTTGTCCGTCAGGTCTTTCCACGTTCCCCGAACATTCGGCACCTTGGCCTGGCCGCCGAGCTTGCCCTCGGTACCCACTTCGCGGGCCACGCGGGTTACTTCGTCGCCGAACAGGTTCAGCGAGTCCACCATCTCGTTCAGGTTTTCCTTGAGCTGGAGCAATTCGCCGCGCACGTTCACCGTGATTTTCTGCGACAAGTCGCCTTTGGCCACGGCGGTGGCCACGTTGGCAATGTCGCGCACCTGACTGGTCAGGTTACTGGCCATGGTGTTCACGTTGTCCGTCAGGTCCTTCCAGGTGCCGCGTACTGTGGGCACGTTGGCCTGGCCGCCCAGAATGCCTTCGGTGCCTACTTCGCGGGCCACGCGGGTTACTTCGCCAGCGAAGATGTTGAGGGAGTCCACCATCTGGTTCAGGTTGTCCTTCAGGTCGAGCAACTCGCCTTTTACATCCACGGTAATCTTCTGCGAAAGGTCGCCTTTCGATACGGCGGTGGCCACGTTGGCAATGTCGCGCACCTGAGAGGTCAGGTTCGAGGCCATCGTGTTTACGTTGTCCGTCAGCTCTTTCCAGGTGCCGCCGACGCGGGGTACCACGGCCTGGCCGCCGAGCTTGCCCTCGGTGCCCACTTCG
>JBBQSQ010000018.1:0-35971 GCA_038213745.1 Cytophagales bacterium | reverse complement strand
CAGTGGCCCAACATTGCCAACGACGTGTTAGCTCCGCTGCATTTCCCCCGTCACCCGCTCGATATGGCCCGGTTTGGCCTCTCAGCGCTGCTCCCGGCCACCGTGCTGGCGCGGCGCTTCACCGACGAAAAAGCCAAAGGCCTACTGGCCGGCATGGCCGCCCACTCCATCCAGCCGCTGAGTAACCTCACCACTTCGGCCGCGGCCCTAGTGCTGCTTATTGCGGCCCACCGCGGCGGCTGGCCCCTGCCCAAAGGTGGCTCGCAGGCCATTGCCGATGCGCTGCTGGCGCATTTCATAGCCCTGGGCGGGCGGGTCGAAACCGGGACTTACGTGCGTTCGCTGGCGCAGCTGCCGGCGGCGCGGGCCGTGCTGCTCGATGTCACGCCGGCGCAGCTCCTCCAGATTGCCGGGCATAGCCTGTCGAGCATTTACCAGTGGCAGCTACGGCGCTACCGATACGGCATGGGCGTATTCAAAATTGATTGGGCGCTGGCCGAGCCCATTCCCTTCACCGCCCCCGAATGTGCCCGGGCCGGCACCATTCACCTGGGCAATACCCTGGCCGAAATCGCCGCCAGTGAGCACGCCTCGGCACGGGGCCAGCACGCGGCCCAGCCCTTCGTGCTGCTGGCCCAGCAAAGCCTCTTCGACGCCACCCGCGCCCCGGCCGGGCAGCACACCGCCTGGGCCTACTGCCACGTCCCCAACGGCTCGCGCGTGGACATGACGGCCGCCATCGAGCGCCAGGTCGAACGGTTTGCACCCGGCTTTCGCGCGCGCATTCTGGCCCGCCACACCTTCGATACGGCCCAGATGGAGGAGTACAACCCCAACTACGTGGGCGGCGACATCAACGGTGGGCTGCTCGATATCGGCCAGCTGTTCACCCGCCCGGCCCTGCGGGCCTCGCCCTACCGCACCTCGCAGCGGGGGCTGTACCTGTGTTCCTCGGCCACGCCGCCCGGCGGGGGCGTGCACGGCATGTGCGGCTATTACGCGGCCCGCCGCGCCCTGCGCGATGTATTCCGGCTGCCCGCGCCACCACTGCACGGGGAGTAAACGAGGGCCGGGGGCAACTTCCAGCCGGCTGCCTCTTGCTAAGAAAAACCTCACGCCCCCAACCTTATCCAATGTGCAAACTAGCCGCGTAGCGGCGACAGGTTTGTAGTAAGCAGCAGAGAATTAGAATAAAGCCGCGTAGCGGTGACAGAAATACTGGAAAGCCTATCGCCGCTACGCGGCTTTACCGCTTGCCTGCGTGGTTTTCTACAAACGTGTCGCCGCTACGCGGCTAGTCCGCAACTTTGACTTCCAGCACAATCTTCCCGATGTGGGCACTGCTCTCCATCAACTCGTGCGCCGCCGATGCTTCGGCCAATGGGAAGGTTTTGTAGATGACTGGCCGGAACTTGCCGGCGGCAATCAGGGGCCAAACGTGTTTTTCTACTTCCGCCGCCAGCGCCGCTTTAAACTCGGCCGAGCGGGGCCGCAGGGTGCTGCCCGTGATGCTCAGGCGGCGGCGCATTACCTCCAGCGCATTTAATTCGCCCTGACTGCCCTGCTTGGCATTGATGAAAACTAACCGGCCATCATCTTTCAGCAGGCGCAGGTTTTTGGCGATGTAGTCGCCGCCAATTATGTCGAGCACCACGTCCACGCCCTCGGCATTCAGCACTTCTTCGAAGTCTTCGGTCTTGTAATTGATGGCCCAGTCGGCACCTAGTTCCCGGCAGGCGCTGCACTTGGCCTCATCGCCGGCCGTAATGGCCACGGGGCTACCCAGCGCCCTGGCCAGCTGAATGGCCGTGGTGCCAATGCCGCTGCTGCCGCCGTGCACCAGCAGCGTTTCGCCGGGCTGCAAGTTGCCGCGCTGAAACACATTGTGCCATACCGTGAACACGGTTTCGGGCAGCGCGGCGGCTTCTACCATGTTCAGGCCCGCAGGCACGGGCAGGCAGTGGCGGGCGTCAACTACTGCATGTTCGGCGTAGCCCCCGGCGGGCAGCAGCGCGCACACGGCATCGCCGGGGTGCCAGCGCGTAACCTGGGTGCCGCACTGCACCACGGTGCCCGCTATTTCCAGGCCGGGCACCAGGCCGGCGACATCGCCGCTGCCGGCATACTTGCCTTGGCGCATCAGCACATCGGGACGGTTTACGCCAGCGGCCTGCACGCGCACCAGCACTTCGTGCGCCGCAGGCTGCGGCGTCGGTAGTTGGCGTAGCTGCAAGACTTCGGGCCCACCGGCCGCCTGGATGAGAATGGCATTCATGGAAAACGACGGGAATAATTCGGGCCCTTTGCAGTAACCGCACAATTGAAAAGTTACACAACGAAAAACGGCTCCGAAAAGCCGTTTTTCGTTGTGTAACCCGCAAATTCATTGCCCGGCGTTAGTTCTGGCCGGCTTGCTGCTTCAATTCCTTCACCTCACGCTCCAAATCCAAGGTTCGAAACATGATTTTGGCTTCCAAATCTGAATAGGCCGCTTGTAACTGCTCGCGCATCTGGCGTTGCTCCTGAATATCGGTGCACGTCCCGAACCAGGCAATAACCTGCCCATCGGCAGCGCGCCGCGGCAGCGCCTGGCCCAGAAACCAGCGGTACGACCCGTCCTTGGCCTTGAAACGGTACTCAATCTTATAATCGTCACCGGTGGCCAGTGAGTGGCCCCATACCTCGCGGGCCCGGGCCTGGTCGTCGGGATGCAATAGGTTGTTCCACATGTCCGGCCCCACGCTGTCGGCCAGCACGTAGCCGGTAAAATCGGTCCAGCGCTGGTTGAAATAGGTATGAAAACCGTTATGGTCCGTAATCCAGACCAGTTGCGGAATCATGTCGGCCAAGAAAGTAAATTGCTCGGGACCAACCAATCCTTTATCGTTGGGCATGGACGAAGCCACGGCGGGCATTGGGGAATCAGGCGAAGTATTCACGAACAGATGGAAACGTAAGGTCCGGTTTAATTAAGATAGCGAGTGGAATTAAGCGCGGTCAAGCTGCATCTCCATGCCCGATGCAAAGTAGAGATTGAGCTGGCTTCGCAGGCCATCGGCCGAGCGGCGCAGGCGCGTCACCAGGGCGCGGGTGGCCTCGTCGGGTAGTTCAAAATTGAGATAAGGACGGTTCAACATCTCATCGCGCATCACCGCCCACTTCCCTACTTGGCTAGGCCCATGCAACTCCCCCCGTTGGGCTTCCAGTTGGTCGGGGGCCAGCACCAGCCGCGTGGCTTGCGCCAGTGGACTGCCCGGGTCGTTCCGGTTGAGCACGCGGTTGGCAACTTGCCATTCACCACCAAAATAGGAATCGGGCGATTGTTGTAAATTTATATCCAGCAGCAAATCAGACATATAACTAAAAGAACGCAGCCTACAAGACTACAAAATTAAGTGGCGAAACCCAACTCCGCTCTCCCTGGCAGCTACTAACCGGGGTAGCGTTCAGGCAGCAAATCCGCCAATTTTACGAATTGACGGGCTTAACCAAATCGAGGGCCAGCGCGTTCCTTTGTTGATACGCCAAATGCCACCTATTTGTTAATGCGCTAATTAAGTCCCACTTAAATGAAAAAGCCCCGTTTCCTACCCTCGATTATCGGCGCGGCGCGCCTCACGGGCTTGGCGGCCTGGCAAACCGGGCGCTTGTTTCGCCAGCTGGCCGCCCGCGCCCTCGACTCGGTGCAGGACGTGCTACGCGCCGAAGTGGAGAAGGGCAACCTCAAGCTAGTTGCCGACTTCCTGGCCGACAAAGCCCTGCCAGCGGCCCGCGTGCTGCTGGTAGAGCAAATGACCGTGCGCCTGCTCGTGCGCCTGGGTCTGCGCGGGGCGCTGGCTTCCAATGTGGTGGGCTGGGTATTGCCCTTCGTGATTGAAAAACTGATTGCCGTGGGCAACAGCAGTGGCCTATTTGACAAGCTGAAGGCCAATGCCACCGTTAGCGAGTCGCTCGACAAGCTGGATGAATTGCGCCGCGCCACCTGGAAAATGCTGGTGCCCGACCCCGGCAGCAGCGCCGAAGTAGTGGCAAACGATGCCGATGCTGGCACCCCTCGCCTCCCCCTGCTATTGGCCGCTCCAGCTACTCCAAAAAGGCCTAAAGTTGCTAAAAAGGCAGTTTAGCGCCAGATAAATCAATATAGTAGGAAGGCAAATCGCCGCAATCGATTGCAGCCGATTACCAAAAAAAGCCACCTCACCTGAGATGGCTCTTTCAAAACCGGGGCGCGGCGAGAATTCCCACCCAACACCGGACCCGATTCCGCCCTTTGCAGAACTACCGGCTGAACAACAGCTCGCGGTACTTCACCAAAGGCCAGTCCTCGTCGGCCACCATGCGCTCGAGCTTATCAACGGCGCGGCGAATGGGGTCGAATTTTGGTTTTATCTCCTCGCAGTACGCCACCGCCAACGCGCGGGCATCGCCAATCTTGTTGGCTTGCTTGCGGGCCTCCGTCATCTCATCGACGTTGGTTTTGATAGTGGAAACGTAGCGCGAAATATCTTTAATCATTTCTACCGTCACCTGGCTATGCTCGTCGTCGAGGCCGAGCTCACGCAGGCCCCGCACGTTGTTCACGAGCTTGGTTTGGTAGGCCAGCGCCGTGGGAATTACATGGTTAACCGCCAAATCACCCATTACGCGGCTTTCAATCTGAATCTTTTTCTGGTACTCCTCCAGCAGGATTTCGTGGCGGGCATGCAGCTCAACATGCGTGAAGATACCGTGGCGGGCAAAGAGTTCCGCAGCGTCTTCGCGCACCAGGGCGTCGAGGGCCTGAGGCGTGGTGGCGATGTTGCTCAAGCCGCGACGGGCCGCTTCCTGCTTCCACTCATCGGAGTAGCCATTGCCTTCGAAACGAATGTTTTTCGAGCTGATAACGTACTCGCGCAACACTTCAACGATGGCAACTTCCTTCTTCTTGCCTTCGTCGATGAGCGCATCGACCGACTGCTTGAATTCGATGAGCTGGTCGGCCACGATGGTGTTGAGCACCGTCATGGCCGAGGAGCAGTTGGCCGACGAGCCCACGGCGCGCAATTCGAATTTATTGCCGGTGAAGGCAAACGGCGAAGTGCGGTTGCGGTCGGTGTTGTCGAGCAGAATGGGAGGAATCTTGTCGATGCCCAGCTTGAGGTAAATGTTGTCGCCTTTGTCCAGCGGCAGCTTGGCGGTGCGCTCCAACTCATCCAGCACCGAATCCAGCATCGAGCCCAGAAACACCGACACGATGGCCGGCGGGGCTTCATTGGCTCCGAGGCGGTGGTCGTTGCTGGCCGAGGCAATGCTGGCCCGCAGCAAATCGGCGTAGCGGTGCACGGCCTGGATGGTGGTGATGAGGAAAGCCAGAAACTGGAGGTTTTCCTTGGGGCGACGGCCGGGCGCGAGCAGGTTCACCCCGGTGTCGGTGCTCATTGCCCAGTTGTTGTGCTTGCCGCTGCCGTTTACGCCGGCGAAAGGCTTCTCGTGCAGCAGCACTTTGAAGTTGTGCCGCTCGGCCACGCGGTCCATCACATCCATCAACAGCTGGTTGTGGTCGACGGCCAAGTTGGCATCTTCGAAAGTTGGCGCGCACTCGAACTGGTTGGGGGCCACTTCATTGTGGCGGGTGCGCAACGGGATGCCGAGCAGGTTGGATTCTTCCTCAAACTCGAGCATGAAGCCGTGCACGCGGGCCGGAATCGAACCAAAGTAATGGTCGTCGAGCTGCTGGCCCTTGGCCGGCGCGTGGCCAAACAAGGTACGGCCGGTCATCACGAGGTCGGGACGAGCGTCGTAGAGCGCTTTATCGACCAGGAAATATTCCTGCTCGATGCCCAGCGTAGTGTTCACGCGGCTCACGTCCTTGTCAAAATAATGGCAAACTTCCAGCGCGGCTTTCTCCAGTATGGCCAGGGATTTCAGCAGTGGGGCTTTGTAGTCGAGCGCTTCGCCGGTATAAGCCACAAAAATGGTGGGGATGCACAGCGTTTTGGCTCCTACCGTTTCAATGATAAAGGCGGGTGAAGTGGGGTCCCAGGCCGTGTAGCCACGGGCCTCGAACGTATTGCGGATGCCGCCGTTGGGGAACGACGAGGCATCGGGCTCCTGCTGCACCAGCGCCGAACCCTTGAAGTTTTCAATCGGCCGGCCGTCGGGGTTCAGGTCGAAGAACGAATCGTGTTTCTCGGCGGTCGAACCGGTCAGCGGCTGAAACCAGTGGGTGTAGTGGGTTGCGCCTTTGGCCATGGCCCAGGTTTTCATGGCAGAAGCCACGGCATCGGCCACGTTGCGCTCCACGGTAGCACCTTGCTTGATGGCGGCTTGCAGCTTCTTAAAGTAGTCGCCGGGCATGGTGGCCCGCATGGCTTCCAAGTTGAAGACACTTTGGCCAAAACTATCGGAGCGGCGCGCAGCAGCGGATACCACGGTGATAGGACGGCGTTGGTTGACAAGTTCTAAGGCTTTAAAGCGGAGAATGGCCATACAGGGGTAACCGGGCGAGAAAAAATGGACGTATTAAGCTACTGATTATGGGACAAAGATAAAACACGAATACCTTTTTGCTACATCGCACCCCCAAACACAAGGGTATTTATCCTAAAAACATAGCTTTTGTGCGGTGACACCCTGAAAAAACCAACCAATATTTATTTTTTGTCTTAAAATTAAGAAATTGTTGCTTGGTCAGGCTCATTCCCCCCAACCCGCTGCCTGACCGGTTGGCTATCTTTGGGGCGTGAGAAACCGTTTTGCTTTTCAGCCCCGCTATTTCCTATTCTGGCTACTGTTTTTTGGGTTTGGGCGCGTTTTATTTTTGGGGTATCAGCACGTTGCCGCGGCGCAGCTTTCCTTCGGCACCATGCTGGGTACGTTTGCCTACGGTATGCGGCTCGATGCGTCGGCCGCGGCCTATGTATGCCTCGTGCCGTTTATCCTCTTTATAGTGGGAAGCTTGCTGCCCCGGCTGCCATTGGGCCGGCTGCTGAGCGGCTATTCGGCGGCGGTGGGGTTGGTGCTGGCTTTTTTGATGACGGCCGACCTGGAACTGTACCGCACCTGGGGCTTCCGGCTCGACGACACGCCGCTGCAGTACCTGAACTCGCCAAAGGAAATGGCGGCCTCGGCTGGCAATGCGCCGGTGGGGCTGCTGCTGGGCTTGCTGCTAGTGCTGCTGGGCGGTGGCTGGTGGCTCTATAAGCAGGTGGTGGGGCGGCTGGCCCCGGTGCCGGCCGGGTTTGAGCGGGGCCGCGCGGCGCTGGCCGGCCTGCTCTACGCGGCGCTGCTGGTGGTGCCCCTGCGCGGCGGTACCCAGCAAATTCCAGTGAACCAAAGCGACGTGTATTTTTCCCGCGTGGCCTTCGCCAACCACGCCGCCAACAATGCGCCCTGGAACCTGATGAATGCCTTGGTACTGCGCGCCGAGGACCACCCACCCCAGTCCTTTATGCCGGATAGCACCGCGCGGCGGTTGGTGGGCGGCATTTATCCGTTGGCGGTGGGCCAGCCGGTATTAACTGACTCTACGGCCGATATTCTGGCCGAAGCCCGGCCAAATGTGCTGTTCATTATCCTCGAAAGCTTTACGGGCAAGCTGGTGGGCAGCGTGGGCGGCGAGCGCGGCGTGACGCCCAACCTGGACAGCCTGGCCCGCACGGGCGTGCTGTTTGAGAACATCTACGCCGCCGGCGACCGCAGCCAGAAGGGGTTAGTTTCGCTGCTTTCGGGCTATCCCAACCAGCCCACGACCAGCATTATTAAGTTTCCGCGCAAAACCGAGCACCTGCCCCATTTGTGCCAGTCGCTGGCGGCGGCGGGCTACCATTCGCATTACTACTATGGCGGGGAGCTGGCTTTTGCCAACATGAAAAGCTACCTGCAAACGGCCGGCTACGAGAAGCTGACTGAACGCGCTGATTTTCCCCTGGCCGACCAAAACTCCAAATGGGGCGCGCACGACGGCGCTTTGTTCACCCGCCTGCTCGCCGACCTAGAGCAGCAGCCGCAACCGTTTTTTGTCACGGCCTTTACGCTGAGCAGCCACGAACCGTTTGAAGTGCCCATGAAACCCAAATTTCCGGGCACCAATGAAGCGGCGCTGTTCCGCAACTCGGTGTACTACACCGATTCTACCCTGGGCCAATTTCTGCGGCAGGCGAAGCGGCAGCCGTGGTACGCGCACACCCTGCTGGTGCTGGTAGCCGACCACGGCCACATGCAGCCGGGCAACTCCCGCAATCAAAGCCCCAACAAGTTCAAGATTCCGCTGCTGCTGGCGGGTGAGGCCCTGCGGCCCGCGGCCCGCGGCCAGGTGGTCCCGGCGCTGGGCTCCCAAACCGATGTGGCCGCCACGCTGCTGCGGCAGCTCAAACTACCCGCGAATGCTTTCGTTTGGAGCCGCGACCTGCTGGCCCCGCACCCCGTACCCTTTACTTATTATTGCTTCAACAACGGGTTTGGGGCCGTGACCCCCACCGGCACCATCACCTTCGACAACGTTAGCCGCCAGGTGTGGGACCGGGAGGGCCAGGTATCGGCCGCGCAGCTGCAGCTGGCCAAAGCCCTGGAGCAGGTCTCGCTGGAGGATTTTGCCAAAAAGTAGAAACGCGCCCCGGCCGTACCTTTGCGGGGCTATGCCCATTCCCCAATCCGTTGCCTTTTATACCCTCGGCTGCAAACTGAATTTTTCCGAAACGTCGGCCATTGGCCGGCAGTTTGAAGAGAAAGGCTTTGAGAAAATTGCCTTCGAAGCCGGTGCCGACCTGTACGTTATCAATACCTGCTCCGTGACCGACCACGCCGACCGCAAATGCCGGAAAGTGGTGCAGCAGGCCCTCAAGCACAACCCCGACGCCTTCGTGGCCATCGTGGGCTGCTACGCGCAGCTCAAGCCCCAGGAAATTGCCAACATCCCGGGGGTGAGCGCCGTGCTGGGCGCGGCCGAAAAATTCAGGCTGGTTGATATCCTGGCCGATTTTAAGAAGCCCGCGGCCGGCCAGCCGGGGCAGGTGCACGCCTCCCCCATTTCCGCAGCCACCGAGTTTCACGCCGCCCATTCGTTCGGCGACCGCACCCGTACGTTTTTAAAGGTGCAGGACGGCTGCGATTATTCCTGCTCGTTCTGCACCATTCCACTGGCCCGCGGGAGCAGCCGCTCGGGCAGTATTGCCAGCGTGGTCGCCCGCGTGGAGCAGCTGGCTGAAACCGGCGTGAAGGAAATTGTGCTCACCGGCGTAAATCTTGGTGATTTTGGCCTGCAAGGCCCCGAGCGCGAGCGCCGCGAGGATTTCACACAACTGGTACGGGCGCTGGACGAGGTGACGGGCATCCGCCGGTTCCGCATCAGTAGCTGCGAACCGAACCTACTAACCGACGAAATTCTGGACACTGTGGCCGCGTCGGCGCGGTTCATGCCGCATTTCCATATCCCGCTGCAAAGCGGTTCCGATAAAATCCTGGGGCTAATGCGGCGCCGCTACAAGCGCGCGCTCTACGCCAGCCGGGTGGCCCGCATCAAAGCGCTGATGCCGCACGCCTGCATTGGCGTGGACGTAATTGTGGGCTTTCCGGGCGAGACGGACGCCGACTTTCTGGACACCTACAATTTCCTGAACGAGCTGCCCATCAGCTACCTGCACGTTTTTCCTTATTCGGAGCGGCCCGACACGCTGGCTCCCACCCTGCCCGGCCGGGTGCAGGACCGGGTGCGCCACGAACGCACGACGCAGCTACGCAGCTTATCAGAGAAGAAAAAGCGATACTTCTACGAGCAGCACCGGGGTTTGGAAACCGACGTGCTCTTTGAAGACGACGTGACCGATGGCCGCATGGAGGGCTTCACGCCCAACTACATCCGCGTGGCCGCCAAGTACGACCCGCTCTTGGTTGGCGAGATGAAGCAGCTGCGTCTCACCGGCGTGAATGCCCTCGGACTCATGGACGCCGAGGAAATGGGCGTATTTGCCTAAACCATGGCTTGGCGGGCCATGGCCAGCATTTCGCGCAGCATTTGCTGCTGCTCCAGCAGGTGCTGGTTGCGCATTTCGGCCAGCGCCAATTGGTGCTGAAGGTGCTGAAGGTGCTGGGCGTGCAAGGCCGCCGTTACGTACACTTCGGGCGAAAGGCCGGGCGCGGCCGTTGCGGGTTGTACCAGGGGCGCAAGCGGCGGGGCTGACACCGCCGGAATTTCTGCTGCCAATGAAGGAGCGAGCGCGGCCTGAGGTGGAGTAACCGGAGCTACAAGAGGAACTGGTACCTCCGCTGCGGCAGGTGCTTCGGGCGCAGTGGGCGCGTCACTAATTCGGGGGAATTCAGCTTCCACCGGCTGCACCGGCACGGAGCCGCGAGCGGGCTGATTGGCTGCGGCCGCCAGCGCCAGAGTGGCCGCAATTTCGGCTGGTTGCAGGCGGGTTCCGGCTACGCCCGGCGTGGCGCGGCGCGACGCGGGCACTTTTACATCAGCCAAATCAATGGGTTCGAACGGGGGCTCGGCTACTACGGGCGGGACGGGAGCGGCGGGCTTCGGCGCATGTTCGCCACTCACCAGCATGGGACCGCGCCCAAGCAGTAGCCAGTCTCGTGACACATTTGGGTATATCTCAAATACCTTGCATAGAAGGTCGTAGCCGGGTTTATTTCGGCCATCAATAAGGTGCTGTACTACGCTAGCCGTTTTTCCCAGCGAGATGGCAAAGCTGTTTTTGGTGAGCCCAAACTGCTGAATGAGTTGCGCAAAGCGCTGGTCGATAGGAACGAGAGGCGAAGCTGAGACGGCCATTTGCACAAATGAGTAGTTGCGCAAATGTATAACATTCGGCCATCATCGCTTCAACATTGCTTGCTCAGCTCTGGCAGCTAATGGCACCAGCAGCCCACGCGGTTGCACCCGCATAAAAGGGAAATGGTAAGTGTTATCGGGCTCATAGTTCAGCATTGCGTGTGGCAAGTTCGAACCGTAATACAATCGCAGTTCGTACGGTGTGAGGGCAAAGCTTTCCAAATTGGGTTCCGTGGCGCGTGCTACCTCCGCTATCCCAGGGTCACCTTGGAAGCGCACACGCTTGGCATTCCAATCCCAGTAAAAAAGCTCGGCTACGGTGGCGATTTCGGTTGAATCCGCTTCGGTTCGCATCCCGACCAGGGCTTCTCCAAAGCGGCGGCTGATGGCACCATGCATGCAGCGAGTAAGCTGAGCAGGTGAATCGGCAACTACATCGGCTAAGGTTAGCTGGCGACCCGTGCGCAAATCGAACGAAATATGGTCTGTGTTTTCGTAAGAGTACGCCCCAGTGGACTCCAGTGTGAATTCGAATGAAAGCAAGCCTTGCTCATTCAGCAATACTTCATAACGGCACCCTGTCAGGCCCTGGCCGGATATCCAGTGGCGTTCATCACTATCCCAGCAACACTCAAGTGCGGCTTGTCGGAGCTGCTGGGATAGCCGAGCTTTGGTGTCCACTTCATCACCTTCGATAATGCGCTGGGCGATGCTGCGATTGATACGTTGAGCTACTACTGCGTCGCTCATCTGAACCTGTGGCACTTTAAAACGGCTAGTCCCGCCAGCTTCGGTTACGGCTACTATTCGAGCGTGCGGCCCGGACCCGCTTTGTGCTTTTCCAGGTAATTCACTGGTCCAGAGATAGCTAATCAACAACAAACATATTGTACGCATAGCACCTACGCTACTCAAAGCGCAGCGATTCAATGGGGTCGAGGGCGGCGGCTTTGCTAGCGGGGTAATAGCCGGCGGCCATGCCCACGCCCACGCAGATGACCAGCCCCACCATCATCCAAACCCAAGGCACCAGGAAGGCACCCGCTCCTACCAGCTTGGCCACGCCATTGCCGCCCAGCACCCCGAGCACGATGCCCAACGAACCGCCTAGCAGGCAGATGACAATGGCTTCCATCAAAAACTGAAACCGAATTTGCTTGGCCGTGGCCCCCAACGCCTTGCGAATTCCAATTTCGCGGGTCCGCTCCGTGACGGACACCAGCATGATATTCATGAGGGCAATGCTGGCTCCGAGCAGGGTGATGAAGGCCATGATGCTGCCACCAAACCGCACCTTGCCCGAGATGGAATCCAAATCGGCAGCCAGGGATTCGCTGCTTTCGACCACGAAACTATCTTCCTGCCCCAGCTTGTCCTGGCGCACGGCGCGCATGATGCCGGTGGCCTGGCCCATCAGAAAAGCCATGGTGCCCTGCTGGTCGGTAGCCGTTTTGATGTCGTAGGTGATGGCGCGCTGGCGGGGCATCTGGTTGCCGGTTTCGAGGGGCACCAGGGCCAGGCGGTCGGCCCCGCCCCCGCCCATGCTGCTGCCGCTCTTTTCGAGCAGGCCCACTATCAGGAAGCGGCGGCCCAGGGCCGCGACGTACTTGCCAATCGGGCTTTGCTTGGGGAAGAGCTTGAGCCGGATTTCATTGCCGACAATCAGCACGTTGGCACCGCTGTTGAGTTCGGTTTGCGAGAACGAGCGGCCTTCGACCAAGTTATAGCCCTGAATTTTTAGGTAGTTTTCGTCGCCCGCCACCACTTGCATGTTGGGGTTGGTTTTTACGCCGTTTGCTTTCATTTCGACGGCCCCGGCGATGAAGGCCGACAGGCCCACCTGGGCATCGTCGCCCATGGCTTTTTTGTACTGCTTGGCCTGCAAAAAGCTCACGGGCGGGTACTGCTTGCTCTGCACGCCGCCACGCCGGCCGCGGTTGCTGTAGCCCTTGGCGTGCAGCTCAAAGGAATTGGCCCCGAGGCTGGCGAAAGTGTCGGAAAGCGAATTTTTCATCGCGTCAATCCCGGTCAGAATACCCACCAGCGCAAACAGGCCAATGCTTAGAATTAGGGCCGTGAGAATGGTGCGCAGCAAATTGGCGCGGATGGAGCGGAAGGCTTCGCGGATGTTTTCAAGAGGGCTCATGGTCAGTAGCTCCAGCTTTTAGCGGGAGAATCGTTGAACGATAATCGACAGGTGGCACGACTGGCTCGCCCACGGCAAAGGGGCGAGTTCTGCCCAAAGTTCGGCGGCCGGCGCTTAACTTGAACCACCGGCCCCGCAACCTCGTTGGTCGGGTACGTTTCTTTCTGCTAAAAACCATGCTCATCAAGCGTCTTCTGCTTTTTCTGCTGCTGGCCGCCGCCGGCGTGGCCGCCCCGCTGGCGGCCCGCGCCAACCACGTGTTCATCCCCATGGATAACACCCAAAAAGAGTGTCTCAAAGCCTATGGAGTGGCTTTTTGGCTGCTCCAGCGGGAAGTGCCCGTCGACTGGCTCCTGAACTACCGGGGCGGGTCCTTTGCCTTCGAAACCACGGCTGGGGTTGAAAACGAGCTGGCCGTGCGCGGCGTCACCTTTCAGGTTATTAGCGAAGCCCAGTACACCGGCATTCTCCAGGAAATAGCCGACCCCAACGCCAACATGGACGTTATGAAGCTGGAGAAAGTCCCCAAAATTGCGGTGTACACGCCCAAAGGCAAGCAGCCCTGGGACGACGCCGTGACCATGGTGCTGGCCTACGCCGAAATTCCTTACACCCAGCTTTACGACGACGAAGTGCTGAAGGGCGAGCTGCCCAAGTACGACTGGCTGCACCTGCACCACGAAGACTTCACGGGCGAGTACGGCAAGTTTTACTCCACCTACCGCAACTACCCCTGGTACCAGCAGCAGGTGCGCGACGCCGAAGCCGCGGCCAAGCGCAACGGCTTCGCCAAAGTGAGCGTGATGAAGGGCACCGTGGCTTCCAAAATGCAGGAATTCATCGCCGGCGGTGGTTTCTTGTTTGCCATGTGCTCGGCCACGGATAGCTACGACATTGCGCTGGCCGGCCTGGGCGTGGACATGGTGGAAAGCATGTACGACGGCGACCCCGGCGACCCCGCCGCCCAGTCCAAGCTCAACTTCAACCGCTGCCTGGCTTTTCAGAACTTCCAGCTCGTGCGCGACCCCTACCAATACGAATACTCCAACATTGACATGGACCCGCGCGAACGGGGCCTGGGCGAGCAAAACGACTACTTTTCGCTTTTCACCTACTCGGCCAAGTACGACCCGGTGCCCACCATGCTCTGCCAGAACCACGAGAAGACTATTCACGGTTTTATGGGCCAAACCACGGCTTTTCGCAAAAGCCTAATCAAGCCCGATGTGGTGGTGATGGGCGAAACCAAGCAAACCGGGGAGGCGCGCTACGTGCACGGCACCCTCGGCAAAGGCACCTGGACATTCTACGGCGGCCACGACCCCGAAGACTACCAGCACCTGGTGGGCGAAGAGCCTACCGACTTATCGCTGCACCCCAACTCGCCCGGTTACCGCCTGATATTGAACAATATTCTGTTTCCGGCGGCAAAAAAGAAGAAGCAGAAAACCTAAGCTAAAGCACTTTTCAAGACCCGACCATTACCAGCTAGGGCTTTTTATGGAGCCGCCTGACTATCAACGCAGCCTACTATACCAAGCGACAAGCCGGCCGAATTTCGTGGCTGGCGGGTGCAATGGTTCTACTCAGCCCGCACAGCTAGCCGCTGGCCGTTTTCTTCATCGTGGCTAACAGGAGGGTTATAATTTTGAGAACCACATTTATGCCCTTCTTCCGTGCTAATCCGCTTTCGGCTGTTTTTACTCCTCCTGGCCGCCTGGCCCGGTTCCCGCAGTCAGGCCCAGGTACCGGCCGGATACGCCGCTGATTCAAGCGGGCAGGTGGCCCACGCTATGAGCCACGGGCGGGCCGTGCTGCTCCGTGTGGGCATTCCGTCGGTGCTGGTGGGTGTGGGGGTGCTGGCCCACAGCCCCCGCTACAACGAAATGCTGTGCCGGACCAAGGAAGAAATGCAGCACGAAACCCAGGAAGTTTTTGGTGGTTTCGACGCCCATGGCCTGGATGATTACACCCGGCACGTACCCCTGGCCGTGGCCTACGGCCTGATGGCCACCGGCCACCGCGGCGAGCGCACGGCCGTTGGCTTCACGCTGATTTACCTAGTGGCCCACGAGCTGGATGCCGCCGTGGTGAGCAACCTCAAGCGCATCACCGCCGAGCCCCGGCCGTACGATGCCAACGACCTCAGCTCGTTTCCGTCGGCGCACACCGCACAGGCATTTCTCACTGCCACGCTACTACACGAGCAGTACGGCCGCCAGTACCCCTGGCTAAGCGTGGGCGGCTACGCAGTGGCCACCGCCACCGGAGCCATGCGCCTGCTCGGCAACAAGCACTGGGCCACCGACGTGCTGGCCGGCGCGGGCATCGGCTTTCTCTCGGCCGAAACCGTGTGGCACCTCTACCCGGTTCTTACCCGGCTAGTGCCGGGGCACACGGCCCGCAAGCTATTGCTGGTGCCCACCTACGCCCCCGGTGGTGGGGCGGGCGTGGCCATGGCCCTGTCGCTATGATTCGTTAGCGGCAATTGCGCACAATTTGCTTTAAACGGCTCATTCCCTGGGGTTGGGAACGAGCCGATTTTGTTTCGGTCCTGGGCGTAGCCCGCCCGGGCTGAGTGGCAGGGCTTGTATCATTCCAGAGGCTTGCGCCGTTAATATGACAGCTCAGCTTGTATGGAAGAGCTGATTTTACCTGTGCCCGCTCCTGCTTATGGACGATTACACGCATTCCAACTACAGCACTTCGGTCAGTCGCGAAGAAAACCCCGCCGATAGTTTTGCCAATCCGCTGCCGCGCGCCGTCCTCCGTACGGGCAATCACATGCTGCTTGACGGCCAGTGGCACTTCGCCCACGACGCTGCCGATACCGGCCTGCACGACGACTGGGCGCTGAGTCATCGCTACGAGCACACCGCCCAGTGGCCCGGCTCGGTGGAGGAACACCTGGCCGAGGCCCGGGGCCAGCAGGGCGGCAGCACCTGGCACGACAGGGTAGTGGTGTGGTACGAGCGGGAATTCCAGCTGCCCGAGGTAGCTGAGCCCGAAGCACGGTCCATGCTCCAGCTCACGTTTGGGGCCTGCGGCTACGAAACCCGGGTCTGGCTCAATGGCCAGCTGCTGAAAACCATTGAGGGCGAAGCAATCCACTACGGCGAATACACGTCCTTCACCTACGAGCTGCCGGCCGAAACCCTCCACCTCGTGAACCGCCTCACCGTGCGCATTGCCGACACGATGGACGCCGAAACGCCGCGCGGCAAGCAGGAGTCGCACGTGTACAAGCGGGGCGGCATCTGGTACCAGACCTACACCGGGGCCGTGCGCAGCGTGTGGCTGGAAGCCGTGGAGCGCAACCGCCTGCGCTCCCGCGTGGGCGTGATTAGCGTGGTGGAAGACCAGCTGGTGCGCTTCAACCTCACGCTGCGCATCCACGATGCGGGCGAGTACACCATCCGGCTGCAAGTATTTGACCCCGCCTCGCCCACTAATTCGGAACCGCTGGCGGCGTCGGACTTTCCGCTGCGCCTTGAAGCCGGCCAGTGGCAGCAGCGCCTGGTGCTGGAAGTACCCAGCGCCGAATTGTGGTCGCCCGAAACACCGAACCGCTACCGCCTGGTGGCTCAGCTCATCGACGCCGAAGGCTACGCGGCCCGCATTGAAACGCTCTTTGGCCTGCGTAAGATTGAAGCCCGCGGCCGCCGGGTGTACCTCAACAACGAGCCCACCTACCTCGACGGCATTCTTTACCAGCCCGGCACGGCCACGCTGGAAGAAATGCAGCGCCACATGCACGCCATGAAGGCCCTGGGCTGCAACCTGGTGCGGGTGCACATTGCCGGCATCGACCCGCGCATCTACAACCTGGCCGACGAGCTGGGCCTGCTGCTGTGGGTGGAGGTGCCCAGCCCACATAGCTCCACGCCGCGCAGCCGCGAAAACCACCGCGCCGAACTCCTGCGCCTGCTCACGCTCAGCGAAACCCACCCCTCCATCATCATCTGGAGCCTGTATAATGAGGATTGGGGAGCCCAGGACATTGCCACCAACGCCGAAACCCGGGCGTACATCGTGGAGACGTACCACTTCATGCAACTGGCCTACCCGCAGTTTCTGGTGGTTGACAACGACGGCTGGCACCACATTTCCTCCACCGGCCGCCTCAAGTCGGACCTGCTCACGGCCCACCTCTACACCCCGGACCTGAGCCGGTGGCAAGAATTGCTCGACCGCTTGGTGGGTGGCGAAATGGAGGGCACAGCCGCCTTCCCGCTCGTCGTGGGCGACCCATTTTTCTACCGCCGCCAGGTGCCGCTAATTGTGAGCGAGTGGGGTGGTTTTGGCTTTTCCGATTACGGCGGGCCCCAGGACGCCGAAGCCCGCGCCACCAGCATCCGGGCCTTTAAGCAGGAGCTACGCCGCCGGCCCATTGCCGGCGACGTTTACACGCAAGCCACCAACATTGAAGACGAGCGCAACGGCCTGCTCGACCCGCACACCGGGACGTTGAGCGTACCGGCCGGCCTACTAGCCTCGCGCCAGCTGGAGCAGCTCCACTAGGGTTAGCACGGTGGCCCGGCTAGTCAGCCCACGGCCAGCAGCTGGGACTGGGGCACTACCAGCGCCACCGTTATGCACCAAGCGGTGGTCTGAGCGGTATCGTTGGCGCGCAATTGGGTGATAATGGTTCTGGGCACGGTGCTGGTTACGGAAGCTTGCTGCACCACCAGCTTGGCCACTTCCACGCGCTGGCGTGGGGGTGGCACTTTAGCGGCCTTGGGTACCACCAGCTCAAATACTACCATTTCCTCCGCCTCTGCGTCGGAATCGAGGAAGCAGCACATTTCCACGGCGCTGGCTTCGAGAAGTTTGTCAAGATTTTGCATAAAAAAGGACAATAGCAGGATGTGTAGAAATAGTAGGATTGCGCCGCCAATGCAAATGTGGGTAAAAGTTACTACTTATTTCTGATTTATTATTAATGAGGCCATTAGTTCGCTAAAAAAGCAATCCGGGCGAGTCCGAACCTGACCGCCGCTTCCGGGGTTATCTTTGCAGCCCGGCCTTTTTCGGCGCGGTGCCTGCCCCCATGACTATAACCCAAGAAGCCGTTCTTAAAGCCCTGAGCTACGTGGAAGAACCCGACCTGGGCCAAGACCTCGTGACGCTCAACATGATTGAGAACATTGAGATTGACGGCCTGACCGTGGCGTTTACCGTGGTGCTCACCACGCCCGCCTGCCCCCTCAAGCAGCTTATTCACGATGCCTGCGAACGCGCCATCCATACGATGGTCGATAAGGAGGCCAACGTGGTGATTACCATGACCTCGCGCGTGACCACCCTGCGCAACAACCGGGGCGACCTGCTGCCCGGCGTGAAAAACATCATCGCCATTGCCTCGGGCAAGGGCGGCGTGGGCAAAAGCACCGTTACGGCCAACTTGGCAGTGGCCCTGGCCGCTACCGGAGCCAAAGTTGGCCTGGTCGACGCCGACATCTCCGGCCCCAGCATGCCCACCATGTTTGGGGTGGAGAACGAAGCGCCGCACGTTTTCCAGGGTCCGAATGGCAAAAACCTGATTCAGCCCATTGAGAAATACGGCGTAAAGCTGATGAGCATTGGCTTCCTGGCCCCGGCCGAAAGCGCCATTGTGTGGCGCGGGCCCATGGCCTCGTCGGCGCTCAAGCAGTTCATCACCGAAGTAGACTGGGGCGAGCTCGACTACCTGCTGCTCGACCTCCCGCCCGGCACTTCCGACATTCACCTTACGCTGGTGCAAACCGTGCCCGTAACCGGGGCGGTTATCGTCACCACGCCGCAAAAAGTTGCTCTGGCCGATGCGCAGAAGGGGTTGCAAATGTTCCGTCAGCCCCAAATCAACGTGCCCGTACTGGGCGTAGTTGAGAACATGGCGTGGTTTACGCCCGCCGAGCTGCCCGACAGCAAGTACTTTATTTTTGGCGAAAACGGGGGCCAGCGCCTCGCCGCGCAGCACGACGTACCGCTGCTGGGCCAGCTGCCGCTGGTGCAAAGCATCCGCGAAAACGGCGACCAGGGCCAACCCGCCGTACTAGACCCGGAGTCGGTGGTGGGCAAGCTGTTTGCCAACCTGGCGGAAGCCGTGGCCCGGCAAGTTAGTATCCGCAACAATGTGGCCCCCAAAACGGCTGTCGTACAGATGAACCCCTAATGCCCGTGGAACCAACAACCTCAGCCCCCGTTTTTGAGCATCCGCTCATGCCGCGCATCGAAGCGGCGCTGGACACCCTGCGCCCCTACCTGGCCACCGACGGCGGCAACGTTCGCGTGGCCAACATCACCCCCGAAGGCGTGCTCCAACTCGAATGGGAAGGGGCCTGCGGGGCCTGCCCCATGTCGCCGATGACCCGCGCCGGCCTGGAAGACACGGTGAAAAAAGCCGTGCCCGAAATCACAGCCGTGGAAGCGCGATAGCCCTCTTAAGTATTGAGTGGAACGTCATGCTAAGCGAAGCCGAAGCATCTCTAGCGCAATAGTAATTAACTACTTGCGCGGCAGAGATGCTTCGGCTTCGCTCAGCATGACGTTCTATTTTACCTCTCTTCCAATTTCGTCCGAACTTTCCTCGAATGCCCAACGCTTTAAATTCTCCTTCCCTCCGCTCTTGGATTGACATCAAGCCAGACAGTGATTTTCCCATCCAAAACCTGCCTTTTGGTGTGTTCGAAACCGATGAGCGCGGCCCGCACCTGTGCATAGCCATCGGCGGGTACGTGCTTGACTTGTACGCGGCCAGCCAATTCGGTTTTTTTGAAGATTTGGAAGAGTTGGGGGCCGCGCAGCCCAAAATATTTCGCCGTCGGTCGCTCAACGCTTTTTTGCGGCTGGGCCGCCCGGCGTGGCGGGCCGTACGCCAGCGCGTGAGCGAAATGCTGCGTCATGACGAGCCACGCCTCCGCGACAATGAGCTGGCGGTGCGCGACTGCCTGCTGCGCCAAACCGACGTGCGCATGCTCTGCCCCGTGAAGCCGGCCAACTACACCGATTTCTACAGCAGCATCGAGCACGCTACCAACGTGGGCACCATGTTCCGCGACCCGGCCAACGCCCTGCTGCCCAATTGGCGGCACCTGCCCATTGGCTACCACGGCCGCACGAGCAGCATTGTGGTGTCGGGCACCAGCATACGGCGACCCAACGGCCAGCGCAAGGCCCCCGACGAAGCCGTGCCCACCTTCGGCCCCAGCCGCCAGCTCGATTTTGAGCTGGAAATGGCTTTTGTGGTCGGCACGGGTACGGCCCTCGGCAGCACCGTGCCGCTCGACCAGGCCGAGGACCACATCTTCGGCCTGTGCCTGTTCAACGACTGGAGCGCCCGTGACCTGCAAAGCTGGGAATACGTACCGCTGGGGCCTTTCCTTGGCAAAAACTTTGGCAGCAGCCTGGCTCCGTGGGTGGTCACGCTTGACGCCCTGGAGCCCTTTCGCGTGGCTGGTCCGGCGCAAGAGCCCGCGCCCCTGCCCTACCTCAACCACAGCGACGCGCACAATTTCGACATTCACCTCGAGGTAGCCCTCACGGCGGCCAATGGCGTCGAAACCACCCTCAGCCATACCAATTTCGGCTTCATGTACTGGAGCATGGCCCAGCAGCTCACCCACCACGCGTCCAACGGCTGCAACCTCGAAGCCGGCGACCTCTACGCTTCCGGCACCATCAGCGGGCCGACGCCCGATTCGCTGGGCTCAATGCTGGAGCTGGCGTGGCGCGGCACCCGTCCCGTGCCGCTAGCCGACGGCTCGGAACGCACATTTCTGCTCGATGGCGACACGGTAATTATGCGCGGCTTCGCTGAGAAGGACGGCGTGCGGATTGGCTTCGGCGAAGTGCGCGGCACGGTTACGCCTGCGGCTTAATGAGGAATGAGGAATGAGGAATGAGGAATTGAGCAAAACTGCTAATTCCTCATTCTTCATTCTTAATTCCTCATTAAGCCGCAGGCGTCAATGCATTCGGTCATCGCGCACGGGTAAGTTCGTTACGATTTCCCCTTCAATTATAAGTAATTCCTGCAACCGCTCTTCCACCAATTTCGGGTCGCAATATTCTTTGGCCAAATCAACGTAGCTCACAAAATGCGCTGCTTCCGACACCATTAATTCGTAGTAGAATTTACTCAATTCCTGGTCGGCAATATTTTGCCATAGTAGTTTAAAACGCTCGCAGCTGCGCGCTTCAATAAGGGCCGAAACCAGGAGCTGGTCCATGAGCTGGCGCTCGCGGGCCCCGCCTTTGCGCACGTGGGCCAGCAACTGCACCACGTACTCGTCTTTGCGCGGCCGACCCAGCGCAAAACCGCGTTTGCGAAGTTCCAACAGCACCCGCTCGAAGTGGCTCCACTCTTCGGCCACCAAGTCGGTGAGCTCGTCGACGAGGCGGGTTTTCTCCGGGTAATGGATAATCATGCTGATGCCGGTGCTGGCGGCTTTTTGCTCGCACCAGGCGTGGTCCACTAGAATATCTTCGATATTTTTCTCGGCAATATTTACCCAGCGCGGGTCCGTATTAAGCTTTAATTTGAGGATAGTTTTTTCTTTCATTATCAAATTTTAATTAAAGAAATTCCACTTCACGCCTAGCTGAAACCGGCGGGGATAACCGGTATAATAGGGTGAGGCAAAATAGCCATTGTATTGAAGCCCTTGGTTGACGTACGCCATTTTCAGAAATATTGAAACGGCTTTAATGTCCGCTACGAAAAACACGTCTACAATCGGGTAATTACGGATGGTGAACGTATTTTGCTGATAGAATTGCTGCGTGCTGGGGCTGTAATTATAGGCCCGGAATTGGGACTGATAATACATCTCCGCGCCAATCTGCGTGAACATGGCTTTGCGGAAGATATAGCTCTCGTAATACACCCGCGAATCAGTTACCAAGCTGGGAATACGAATGCCGTCGTCGTTGCCGCCTTGGGTAAATGTGGCTTGGTTATCAAAACCGACCCGACCCAGTTTGGTCTGGTGCCGCGCGTAAACAATTAACAGATTTCGAACTTCGGATAGTTGGGCGGGCATGCCGTCCGTGCCGTAGTACACCAATTTGGTGATGTTCACCCCGCTGGCACTGGCCTCGAAGCGCTGCTCGCGGAAGACGCCGAAATTGGGCAGTTTCAGGCGTAGGCGGCCCGTGAGCTGTAGGGTGCTGGTGTTACCAAAAGCGGCATCGCTACCCGTTATGTGGTTCCAGGCGTAGTGGTTGCCCACAAATTGCTGCTGCGTAAGGGTGGGCGCGTAGGAATTAATGAGTGCCTCCGCCGACAATGGCCCCGTGCGAATGGAGCCCCGCAGCCAGTATTCCGGGGTGCTGGGGTATTCGCCGGCCAGCGACACGGCGTGCAGCTCACCCGCCGTTTCCACGGCGTAAATCGTGCGGTAGTTGAAGGCGGCCGTGCCACCCAGAAACACCTCGTTGAGGCTGCGCGTCACTTTTTCCGGGTTCAGAAGCAGGCTGGCGGTGGTGGCCGTGGGCAGCAGGGTTTGGCTGCTGAGGGCGGCTATCCGGTCGCGGGCGTAGAGGCGGTATTCCACGGCCTTGGTGCGGCCTAGCACGCCCACGGTGTTCTCAACTTGGCTGAACTGCGCGCGGTCTATGGTAGCTGTAAGGCTGTTGCGCACCCGCGGGTAAAACGCCCCGTCGGCATCCGCAGCCCGCACGGCCAGGTCGGAGTAGCTGTTGTACTGGCGCTTGATGTCGAAGGTGTGGTATACGGTGAGGCCGCGGCCCAGCAGGCGGTAGGTTTGGGTGAAATACAGCTCGTCGCGGTCCTCGTTGTTGGCGGCCTTGGTCAGGTACACCCGCTGCTCCCGGTACTTAAACAGGTCTTGCGGCGTGGTTTCGCCGCCGATACTATCTGGCAGCCCCGCCCGCGGGATGCGGGTAGTGAGCGGCCAGATGCCGCCCTGCTCCAGCGCCCGGTGCCGCACATTGCTGAAGTTGAACAGCAAGTGGTAGCGCTCATTTTCGTTCTGGTAGCGCCCAAAAAACAGCAGGTTGGAATGCTCCACCAAGCCGTCGCGGGACGCCTGCGTAGCCACCACTTTATTCGAGGCAATGCGCTCGTAGGCAACACCCACGCTGAAGTTTTTTTTCAGGCTGCGGCTGTAGCTGATTTCAAATACCTGCTCGCCCGCCCCCGACTGCACCACCCGAAAAAAGGAGTACGGCGACCGGGAGTCATAGTACGGCACCTGCGAAGCATCGCGGGCGTATTTATCGAACGCATTGCGCCCAAACCGGGCCCCGAGCTGCAAATTGGGTTGGTAAAGCAGCGGCCGCGAGGCCGAGCCCACGGTGCCCAGGTCCTGCTGGAAGGTGGTGTCGTGAAACCAAAACCGGGCCTGCGGCCAGCGCGTGAGCGTGGTGTCGAGCGGCGTACCGCCCGTGGAGTCGCGCAGCACCTCGGCTTCGTAGATGACGCGTGTGGTTTTGGGGCCGTACAGCACCTTGGTGGAGTCGTCGACCACCTGGGCGTGGGCGGCGGGGCCGGCCAGCCAGGCCAGCAGCACCAGCACGCCCGCCAACGGCCGAAGCACGGGCCACCTCACTAAAAATCCTCGTTGCGATGCCTTCAAGCAGGTAACAAATACGCCGGAACTGATAAAAGCCCGGCTGGGTCAGAATAAAAATCAGGCGCTGGGAACCTACACTTCGGGCAACAGCCGCCGCAGCGTGGCGGCCCCATCGCCCAGAAACGCCACCCGCACCGGAATGGTATAGAGCGGCAGCCCGGCAAGCGCAGCCCCCAAGACGGGGGCTTGCAGGCGCGTGGCGTCCTTTTCCGTCGTAAAAATAGGCCAGCCCGGCTGCCAATGCGCCCGCAGCGCCGCCAGGTCGGCGGGCTGAAAGGTATGGTGGTCGGGAAAAACGGCGTGGTGCTGAATCTGGTAGCCCTGGCTTTCCAGGTACTCACGTAGCGGGCCGGGCTGCGCAATACCCGTGAGCAGCAGCGCCGGCCCGGCCAGTGGCAGCGCGGCGAGAGCAGGCCGCAGGGTTTGCGGAGCCCCGTAGTCATACGCGGAAAACAACACTGGAACGGCCGGCCGGCTATACGCCTGAACGCACTGTGCTACAACCGATTGATTATAATTTGGGAGATTGGGCGGGCATTTGGTCACGATGACCACATCGGCCCGGCGGGCTCCGCGGCGGCTTTCGCGCAAGCGGCCAGCGGGCAGCACTTCGTCCGCATAAAACGGCCGGGCCAACTCGGTGAGCAGCAAGTTAAGGGCCGGCCGCACGGCGCGGTGCTGGTAGGCATCGTCGAGCACAATAACCGTAGTTTCGGGGTGGGCCTGGAGCAAAAGCCGCACTCCCGGCCGGCGCGCTTCGGCCACGGCTATGGGCACGGGGCGTCCCGCAAACTGCGCGAAATACTGCCACGGCTCGTCGCCCACGGTGGCGGCCGAGTCGTGGGGCCCGGCCAGACGCGGGCCGCGGGTGTTGCGGCCGTAGCCCCGGCTCAGAATGGCCGGGCGGTGGCCCTGCCGCAACAATTCCTCTACCAGCCAGCTCACGTGGGGCGTTTTGCCGGTGCCGCCCACCCGCAGGTTGCCCACGTTGAGGAGCGGCACGGCAAAGGCTTCAGATTTTTTCCAGCCCGCGTCGTACAGCCAGTTGCGAATGGCCATTACCGCGGCATAAAGCCAGGAAAAAGGCAGCAACAAAAAAGTCAATACGGACAACATGGGTGGGCAACAAGCCAAGGCAACGGTTCGCAAAAGTACAGAGCCCGGCTCCCTGTGGCACAAAACGGCCCCGCCGTGGTTGCGTACGGTCGCTGTTCCTGTTTTACCTTCCTTTATCGTGCGCCCCGCTCCTTTCCTTTTTTCCCTGCTAAGTCTGCTGGCCGGGCAGTCCACCCGGGCCCAGTCCGCCGTTGATACGATGCGTAGCGCGGCCCCGGCAGCGTCCCCGGCTTTGGCAGATTTTGCCAATGAGCGCACCCGGCTCGACCAGCGCGGCCTGGCCGTACTGGGCGGATGGGCCGCGGGCAACCTGCTCGTCAGCGGCATTGCCACGGGGCAAACCGATGGTTCGGCCCATTATTTTCATCAGATGAACATTGGCTGGGGCGCGGTGAACTTGGTGCTGGCCGGTGCCGGCTACCGGGCGGCGCGGCGGGCCAGCCAGCAGCCCCTCACCGACCGCGCCGGCAACGTGCGGGCCCAGCTGCGCACCGAGAAGCTGTACCTTTTCAATGCGGGCCTCGACGTAGCCTACCTCGCCACCGGCCTGTACCTGCTGGAGAAATGCCGTAACCCCACGGCCAGCGGCTCGCCCGACCGGTGGCGGGGCTACGGCCAGTCGCTGCTGCTGCAAGGCGGCTTCCTGCTGCTTTTCGATGGTTTTCAGTACGCCACCCACCAGCGGCACGGCCAAAAGCTGTACCCGCTGCTCAGCCGCGTGAGCGTTGGCCCTGGCGCGGTGGCCCTGATTCTTCCGCTCGGGCATTCATTTCACCGCCTGGCTTCGCCCATTGGCTTTGAATAACCTACCAAATTTCCCATGCCTGATTCGGCTTTGCGGCTTCCGCAGTTCCTGCGCACCTTCCCCCAACCCCCGGCGTTGCCCACGGGCATCGCAGCCCAAAACCCGTTTGCGGCCCCGGACGTGCAGGCCCTGGCCCAACGCTTCACCGATAAATTCTACGCCGATAAACACCCCCGCGTGGCGCTACTGGGCATCAATCCCGGCCGGCTGGGCATGGGCCGTACCGGCGTGGCCTTCACCGACCCCGGCGCGCTGCGCGAGATTTGTGGCATCGCCAATGACCTGCCGCGCGGCCGGCCCGAACTATCCACCCGGTTTGTGTATCGCGTGGTGGAGGCCCTGGGCGGCCCCACCGCGTTTTACCGTCACTTTTTTCTCAGTTCCATCTACCCGCTCGTGTTGCTGAATCAGGGCCTGAACCACAATTATTACGACTCCCCCGCCCTGCTCAAAACCCTGTGGCCCGACCTTCAACGCTCCCTGCGCCAACAGGTAGACGATTTTGGCCTACGCCGCGACGTGGCCGTGAGCCTGGGCCGCCGCAACGGCGAGTTCCTAATCAGGCTAAACACGGAGCTGCGCTTATTCGATAAAATCGTGGTACTCGACCACCCGCGCTACCTGATGCAGTACCGCCGCCGCGACCTGGAGGCCAACGTGGCCAGGTACGTCGAGACGCTGGGCAGCCTCCTAATGAGCTAGGCCCAACTCATAATTCAAAACTCATAATTCAAAGAAGTGCCCACCGTTCAAGACCTCGCCCGCCTGCTGGAAGCAGCCGCCCCCCTCGCCTACCAGGAAAACTACGACAACGCCGGCCTGCAGTGCGGTGACCCGCAGGCCGAAATAACGGGCGTCCTGATTACGCTGGACTGCACGCCGGCCGTGGTGGCCGAGGCCCTGCGGCGCGGCTGCAACGTGGTGGTGGCGCACCACCCGGTTATTTTCCGGCCGCTCAAGCGCCTCACGGGAGCCAATGAAGTGGAGCAGACCCTCATCGCAGCCCTCAAAAACGACGTGGCCATCTACGCCGCCCACACCAATCTCGACAACGTGCGCGGCGGCGTGAACGACAAGCTGGCCGAGAAGCTGGGCCTGACCAAAACCCGCGTCCTGGCTCCCCAAAGCGGCACCCTGGCCCGCCTCATTACTTACGTCCCCCACCGGCCCGAAGACCAGCAAACCGACCTGGCCGGCCGCGTGCTGGCCGCGCTCTACGCCGCCGGAGCCGGCCAAGTGGGGCAATATGCCGACTGTAGTTTTCGGACCGCAGGCACCGGCACCTTCACGCCCGGCACCGGTACCCGACCCGCCATTGGCACCCAAAACCAACCCGAAACCGTGGCTGAGCTGCGGCTGGAAGTGCTGCTGCCCCTGCACCGCCAGGCGGCCGTGCTGCGCGCTTTGCGGGCCGCGCATCCTTACGAGGAAGTAGCCTATGAGCTGATAAAGCTGGAGAACGTGCACCAGGAAATTGGTGCCGGCCTGGTGGGTCAACTACTTGAGCCAATGGCTCCCGCGGCCTTTCGGCAGTTGCTAAAGCAGCAGCTACTAGTGCCCGTGGTGCGGCACACCGCTTTCAGCCGGCCTATTCAGACCGTGGCCATTTGTGGCGGGGCGGGAGCCTTTCTCATCGGGGCCGCCCGGGCCGCCGGGGCCGATGCCTACGTGACCGGCGACGTGAAGTACCACGAATTTTTTGGGGCCGAAGGCCAGCTCATGCTCTGCGACGTGGGCCATTTTGAGAGCGAACAGTTCACCGGCGAGGTATTCCGGGATTTGCTAACAGCCGGATTTGGACGTACTTTTGCGGTCTTAATCGCTGAAACCCCTACGAACCCCGTTCAATATGACTGCTAAAAGTGCCGCCGTGGCTCACGCCGACGTTCCCGTAGCCGCCAAGCTAGAAGCCCTGCTCACCCTGCAGCACCTCGACTCGCAGCTCGATGAAATCCGGCGCGTGCGCGGCGATTTGCCCGAAGAAGTGCGGGACTTGGAAGATGAGATTGCGGGCTACGAAGTGCGCGTGAAGAAATTTGACGAAGAAATTCAGGGCTTGAATGACTTCATCAAGAGCCGCAAGCAGGCCAGCAAAGACGCCGAAACGCTCATCAAAAAGTACGACGAGCAGCAGCAAAACGTGCGCAACAACCGCGAGTTCGAAGCCATTGCCAAGGAAATTGAGTTGCAGCGCCTGGAAATCCAGATTGCCGACAAGAAAATTAAGGAGTCGCAGTACCAGATTGACGTGAAAAACGCCGAAATCAGCGGTACGAAGTCGAAACTGGACGAGCGCCGCAAGGACCTCGACAACAAGAAAGGCGAGCTCGACACCATTGTGGGCGAAAACGAGGAAGAGGAGCGCGGCATTATGGCCCAGCGCGAGGAAGCCACCAAGCCGGTAGAAGACCGCCTGCTGACGGCCTACACCCGCATCCGCGGCAACGTGCGCAACGGCCTGGCCGTGGTGCTGGTGCGCCGCGACGCCTGCGGCGGCTGCTTCAACACGGTGCCGCCCCAGCGCCAGGCCGACATCATTTCGCACAAGAAAATTATCGTGTGCGAGCATTGCGGCCGTATCCTGGCCGACGTGGAAGCCCGGGCGGTTTAAGCGCCGCTTTTGAGCAAACCAAACAGCTAGCTTACTGATTAAAATCGTAAAAAAGGAACGGCCTCGTGTCGTTCCTTTTTTTATTGACGGACCAATGACCTTTTTGGCTGGCATTTTAGGGGATTTGCGCCGAAAGCTGCGGGCACGGCTTGGCGCGCCCCGGCCGTTTTGGGCGGTGGCCGGGCTGTTGCTCTGTGGGTTTGTGCTGCCCCCACAAGCCACCGATTCTGCTCCCGAAACGCAAACCGCCGACGCCAACCAGAAACCCGAGGCCTTGACGGCCAACAGCCGCCGGGCCTATGCCGAAGTACTAAAGCTCCGGCTCGCGCCCGCCCGCGCCCTATTGCAGGCCGAGTTAGCGGGTACGCCCGCCGCCCCCGCGCCCCTGCTCGTGGCCAACTGCGCCGACTTTGCCGAACTCGTCATCACGCAGGACCCCAGCCGCTACGATGCCCTGACCAGCAGCCAGGAAGCGCGCCTGGCCGCCCTGGACCGCGCCCCCGCCAGCGCGCTACGCGACTATGCCCGGGCCGAAATCACGCTGCACCTGGGCTTGTGCCAGCTGTTGTTCAAGCACGTCGTGGTGGGCGGCTACCACCTGCGCAGCGGCTACCACCAGATGCAGGCCGTGGTGCAGCACTACCCGGCCTTTGCCCCGGCCCGCAAAACGCTGGGCGTCTCCGAATTCGCGGTAGGCTCGCTGCCGGAAGGCTACCATTGGCTGCTCCGCCTGCTGGGCCTCACCGCCAACGTTGATACCGGCCTGAAAAACTTGGCCCTGGCCGCCACCCAGCCCAACGACTTCCAGACCGAAAGCCAGATTTACCTCAGCCTGATTCGGGAAGGCTACTACAAACGGCCCGATGAAGCCTTCCACTTAGCCGAACGCCTGAAGGCCCAACAAACTGACAATTTACTGTTTAGCTATTTACTGGTGAGCGTAAACAAGCGCCAGCACCGGGGCGATGTTGCGCTGGCCGCCTACCGCGCCCGGCCTGCCGGACCCGGCTACCTGCCGGTGCCCTACCTGCACCACATGGCCGCCGATTTGCTGCTCTACCAAGGCGAGTAC
The DNA here is from genome assembly GCA_038213745.1 of Cytophagales bacterium. Taxonomy (GTDB): domain Bacteria; phylum Bacteroidota; class Bacteroidia; order Cytophagales; family Hymenobacteraceae; genus Hymenobacter. Next base: position 6,885 of record JBBQSQ010000018.1, on the reverse strand, counting down.
GCCGCTTCGGAGCGCGAGAACCTGCTATTCCTGCACGAAAGCAAAAGCCGGCAGTACCGCAAGGATGCGGCGTTTAAGCTCTACCTGGCCGCGTGGCTGGGTGGGGAATCGGCTGCTACCATTGCCGCCTACCGGGAGCAAATAAACCTGGCGGGCCCTACGGATGTGGAGGAGGATAATTATGCCCAGCACTTCTACCACGAAGCCAAACCGCTCAACGCCATCCTCACCCGCGCGCGCCTCCAATCCGACGGCGGTTACAACCGGGAGGCGCTGGCCACGCTCCGCGGCTTCCGCGTGACGCCCGCCACGCCGTGGCGCGACCGCATTGAGGAACCCTACCGGCGGGCCCGCGCCTTCCAGGGATTGGGCCAGCTCGATTCGGCCTGGTTTTATTTTGAGCGCACTCAAACGGTATCGGGGCCGAAAGCACCGTACTACTTTGCCCCGCAGGCCGCGCTGCAACAGGGCTATTTGGCGCAGGAAGTGGGCAAAAAGGCCCAGGCGCGGTTTTATTTTGAAAAAGCCCTGCGCTACCCTTGGCACGAATACAAAAACAGCACCGATGCCAAGGCCAGCCTCGCCTTACGCGAGCTGAAGTGAACCCCTCGCGCAGCTGGCTGTTTGGATGAGCCGGCGCAGCTGGCCGGCTATTTTGATGTTTTCCCGTGTCCGTTTTTCCCGTATCTGCACCCCACCTTACCGTTCCGCTGGCGGAGTTGCCGGCCGATTTCCGGCTGCGGGCGCTCAGTTGGGCGGCGGCTTTTCCGCATTGCGCCTACTTTGAGCCCAATGACCTGGCCTATCCCAACGGCCCGTTCAGCCGCATCCTGGCAGTAGCCCCGGCGGGTAGTGAAGCCGTTGATTCCCTTGCGGCTTTGCCAACGGCCCAGCAGCAGGCAAACGCCTCATTGTACTGCGGATTTATAACCTACGACGCTAAAAATGCCATTGAGCAGCTGGAGAGCCGAAATTCCAGTGGGTTTCACTGGCCGGAGCTGCATTTTTTCAGGCCGCAAACCTGGCTCTGCTGGCGGACCGATACCGTAGAAATTCACGGGCAGCAAGCGGGTATTTTGGCCCAGATTCTGGCGCAATCCGTACCCCAAACTGCGGCACCGCAGCTAGCGGCGCTTCACCCGCGCTTAGCCAAGGCCGACTACCTGCGCGCCGTAGAGGCCATTCGGGAAGACATTCTCAATGGCGAAGTGTACGAACTGAACCTGTGCCAGGAGTTTTACGCGGAGCGGGTGCACCTCGCACCGGTCGACGTGTTCTGGCGGCTTATGGAAGCGTCGCCCGCGCCCTTTGCCGGCTTCATCCGCTGGCACGACCATTTCTTGCTTTGTGCCTCGCCCGAGCGGTTTTTGGCGCGGCAGGGCACCCAGCTTGTTTCCCAGCCCATCAAGGGCACCATCCGGCGCGGGTCCTCGCCCACCGAAGACGAGCAGCAGCGCCACACGCTCTTGCACGACGAGAAAGAGCGCGCCGAAAACCTGATGATTGTGGACCTCGTCCGCAACGACCTCGCCCGCGTGGCCCAAACCGGCACCGTGCGCGTGCCGGAACTCTTTGGCCTCTACCCGTTTCGCCACCTCTGGCAAATGATTTCAACCGTAGCAGCCGAGCTGCGCCCCGACGCCACGCTGGTCGACGTGTTGCGCGCCACCTTCCCAATGGGCTCGATGACCGGGGCCCCAAAAGTCCGGGCCATGCAGCTCATCGAGCACTACGAAAATACCCGACGCGGCCTCTACAGCGGCAGCATTGGCTACGTGTGGCCGGGGGGCGATTTTGAGTTTAACGTCGTCATCCGTTCGCTGCAATACCGCCAGGATACGGGATACCTCAGCTTCCAGGTCGGCTCCGCCATCACCTATGATTCTGACCCTGAGCGGGAATACGAGGAATGTTTACTAAAAGCCAAGGCCCTGCTAGAAGTGCTGGGCACGGAAATAATGGTTAATGATTAACGGTTAACGATTAACGGTTAATGGTTATATCGGGTCAACTCATTAACCACTACCCATTAATCATTAACCGTTAATCAGACCCTGCCATTCTGTCATTTTGCGCGCGGCTGCTGTATCTTTGTGCCCCGCCGAAATGCGCTGTAATTATGTCCCAAGCCCTGCTAACCCTTGATTTTCTAGACAAAGAAGCCCCTGCCGCCGAGGGTACCCCGAGCGGTGAAGTGCGCGTAACGGCAGCCACCCGCACCGGTCGGCAGCGCAAGCTCTACATCGAGAGCTACGGCTGCCAGATGAATTTCTCAGATTCGGAAATCGTATCGAGCATTCTATTCGATGAAGGTTTTGACACCACCGACGACCTGGCCAGCGCCGATTTGGTGCTGCTCAACACCTGCTCCATCCGCGAAAAGGCCGAGCAGACGGTGCGCATGCGCCTCTCCCAAATCAACTCGCACAAAAAGCGCAACCCCGGCCTGCTGGTGGGCGTGCTCGGCTGCATGGCTGAGCGCCTGAAAAGCAAATTTTTGGAAGAAGAGAAAATCGTCGACCTCGTAGTGGGCCCCGATGCGTACCGCGACCTGCCCCAGCTCATCAGCCAGGTTGATGGCGGCCAGAAGGGCGTGAACGTGCTGCTCAGCCGCGAAGAAACCTACGCCGACATTACGCCCGTGCGCTTGAATTCCAATGGCGTGTCGGCCTTTATCAGCATCATGCGCGGCTGCGACAACATGTGCTCGTTCTGCGTAGTGCCCTTCACCCGCGGCCGCGAGCGCAGCCGCGACACCCACAGCATCCTCCGCGAGGCGGCCGACCTGGTGGCCGCTGGCTACAAAGAAGTTACCCTGCTGGGCCAGAACGTGGACTCCTACAAATGGGCCAGCACCGACGGCCTCGAACACGTCAACTTCGCCCAGTTGCTGGAGCGCGTGGCCCTCATCAACCCCGAGCTGCGGGTGCGCTTCTCCACCTCACACCCCAAAGACATCACCGACGAGGTGCTGCACACCATGGCGCGCCACGAGAACATCTGCAAGTTCATTCACCTGCCCGCCCAGAGCGGCAACTCGCGCGTGCTGGCCCTGATGAACCGCACCTACGACCGCGCCTGGTACGAGGAGCGAGTACAAGCTATCCGCCGAATTCTGGGCGACGACTGCGCCATCAGCTCCGACATGATTTCGGGCTTCTGCTCCGAAACCGAGGAGGAACACCAGGACACCCTGAGCCTGATGAACTACGTGCGCTACGACATGGCCTACATGTTCTTCTACTCGGAGCGCCCCGGCACGCTGGCCGCCCGTAAGCTGGCCGACGACATTCCGCTGGAAACCAAGAAGCGCCGCCTGCAGGAAATCATCGACTTGCAGCAAATTCACAGCGCCGAGCGCAACAAGCGCGGCGTGGGCCGCGTGCACCGCGTGCTGGTGGAAAACTTCTCCAAGCGTTCGAAAGACGACCTCAGCGGCCGCAACAGCCAGAACCAAGTGGTAATTTTTCCAAAGCAAAACTTCAAGAAGGGCGACTATGTGGATGTAATGGTGCACAGCAGCTCGGCAAGTACGTTGCTGGGCGAGGCGGTATAGCAATTATTCTACTACTCAACTTCAAATCGCAAGAAACTATGGGTGGAACATCATTAGCCATTTGGCAGCTTTTGAGTTTTGCGGTTATCGGATGTATTGGCTTTCTGGTAATAAGGTTGCTGATTATTAAAAATTTCCCCGAGAATAAAAAGTCTACTGTTTTGTCACCTAGCCTTGATTTCTATCCGGTCATTATTACTTGGAGCAATGACGACCGCAAGTATTTGGCTGAAGTGCCCGACCTACCTGGATGTATGGCCGACGGTGCCACCAAAGCCGAAGCTTTAGCAGCCTCTGCTGTGGCCATTAGCCAATGGATGAATTTTGCCCGTGAACTCGGCCGTGAGATTCCAGCCCCGCGCGAACGCCTGCAAATTGTTGCCTAGCAGCCTTTAATCTTACTTCCCTTTGACTACGCAAGAAATCCAATCCATCAAGCTCCGGTTTGGCATCATCGGCAACGCGCCGGCGCTGAACTACGCCATTCAGGTGGCCGCGCAGGTCGCGCCCACCGATATGACGGTGCTCATTACCGGCGAAAGCGGGTCAGGCAAGGAGTCGTTTTCCAAGATTATCCACGCCTTGTCGCCGCGCAAGCACGGGCAGTTCATTGCCATCAACTGCGGCGCTATTCCGGAGGGCACGATTGATTCGGAGCTGTTTGGCCACGAAAAAGGCTCCTTCACAGGGGCTAACGAGGCCCGCAAGGGCTACTTCGAGGTAACCAACGGCGGCACCATATTCTTGGACGAAATCGGCGAGATGCCGCTCGGCACCCAGGCGCGCCTGCTGCGCGTGCTGGAAAATGGCGAATTTATCCGCGTCGGTTCCAGCAAAGTGCAGAAAACCGATGTGCGCGTGGTGGCCGCCACCAACGTGAACCTGCTTGACCGCGTGCAGGCCGGCACCTTCCGCGAAGACCTGTACTACCGCCTCAACACGGTGCCCATCACGGTGCCACCCCTGCGCGAGCGCGGCGAGGACGTGTACTTGCTGTTCCGCAAGTTTGCTTCCGATGCGGCCGAACGGTACCGGACGCGGCCCATCACCCTGCTGCCCGATGCCGTGCCCGTGCTCACGCGCTTTCGCTTTCCCGGCAATATCCGCCAGCTCAAAAACATTGCCGAGCAGATGTCGGTGCTCGAAACCGAGCGCGATGTGGATGCCCGCCGCCTGGCCCCCTACCTACCGCAGGACAAGACCAGCCGTTTGCCCATGCTGCTGGGCCCGGGCGCGCCCGATGGCGCGGCGGCCGGCTATTCGGAGCGGGACCTGCTCTACAAAATCCTGTTCGACATGCGCCGCGACATGACGGACCTGAAGAAAATGGTGCTGGAGCTGGCCACCGGCCAACGCCCGCACGAAGCCCAGGAATTACTGCGCCAAAACAGCCACCTTTTTAACAATACCGCGGCTTCCAGCGCGTTTGAAAACGGCCAGCCCGCGGAGTATTTTTTGCCCGCCACGCCCAACTCTTACAACAACGAGCCGGCAACGAACTACGAGGACGAAACCCCGGTGGAAGACATTTCGCACGAAACCGAGGAAGAAACGCTCTCGCTTGACGTCAAGGAACGCGAAATGATACTCAAGGCGTTGAAAAAGCACAACAACAAGCGCAAGTACGCGGCCCACGATTTGGGTATTTCGGAACGCACCTTGTACCGTAAACTCAAGCAATATGACCTGGAGCAAGTTTGATTTAGCTGCTAGCTGCCAGCTATTAGCTGTTGGCTTTTTGAAATTATTGCGCCAAAAAGCTATCAGCTGTCAGCTAATAGCTATCAGCTTAATAATGACCGGCTGCGGCATTTACTCATTCAATGGCACCAGCATCGACCCGGCGGTGCGCACCATTTCCATTGCCACCATTCAGAACAACTCGCCCCAGGGGCCGGCCTTTCTTACCCAGCGTTTTACGGAGGATTTAAAGGATTATTTCCAGCGCAACACCAACCTGCGCATCGTACCGCGCGATGGCGACTTGCAGTTCGACGGCAACATTGTGGCTTACGATTTTGCCCCGGCCTCCATTCAAAAAGTGGATGGCATAGACCAAGCGGGCTCCAACCGCCTCACCATTCAGGTCAAAATCCGCTTCACCAACACCAAGGACGACAAGCAGAGCTTCGAGCAGCTGTTCCAGAATTTTGACGACTACGCCGCCAATCGCAACATCGCCACCATCAACAACGACCCCAACGCTGTGCGCACCACGACGGACAAAATCATTACCGATATTTTCAACAAGTCGGTAGCGAACTGGTAACAGCCACGTTTATTTACAATGGGCCAGACCAACGCTAAGTGCTTGGCCTGGCCTGTTTTTTTGCCAGCAATCCGAATTAGCTAAGCGGTAGCAACTAGGGTATTTGCGTAAATTAGCGTAATGTTGCGCCCCGTTAATCTGTCCGCCGCACGGATTAACGAAAAATTGCCGCTCGCCTCCCTGCGCTTACTCCAAGCCTCCTTTTCTCAGTGACCCGCGCCACGCTCCTGCACGTCCTTGACTGCCCCACGGCCCTCGGCCCGACCGAAGTGCGCGAGCTTGAGCAGCTGGCGCAGGCTTTCCCCTACTGCCAAACAGCGCACCTGCTGCTAGCCAAAGCAGCCCACGACCAAGGCACCATGCTGGCGGGCCAGCGCCTGCGCCGGGCCGCCACCTACGCCGCTGACCGCACCCTGCTGCGCCGGCTCATCGAGCAAGTAGCACCGGCCGCAGCGGAAGAACTGGTTCCCGTAATATCAGCCCCCACCCCTGATTTCTCGGTGGCAACGGCAGTACCGGCGCATGCCCATCCCATTCTCTCGTCGGTTGAGGTGGACCAACCGGCTGAAGCAGAAACGCCAGATTACCAAGCTCCGGCCGCCCTGGTATCTGAAGTCGCACCAGCGCCGTCTCTCGCAGCGCCCGCGTTACCAAGCGCCCCGGTATCTGAAAGTGAACCCGTTTTAGAAGCAGCTTCTACCCCCGAACCGCTAGCAGCCGTAGCGGCTCCGCCCATGCCGCCGGTAACAGCCTCGGCACTCCCTGCGGCCATTGAAGCCCTGCCGGAACCTCCGGTTCTTGAGGCCACCATCTCGCCAGAAATACCTGACCAGCTGCTGGAAATAGTGGTTTTGGAAGAAATAATCGTAGAGCAGCTACCGCCCCTTGTCCACCACGAAGGCGCGGCTATTCCCGTCGCTATTGGCGCTGCAGCGTCCCTTCCGGAGGGTGATGCTGTGCTATCGCCTGAAGAGGACTTACCGGCTCAGGCACCCGCCATTCGCCCGCCCGTGGAGGTGGGCGAGGCCCGTTTTGAGTTTGGACTGGCCGAAGTGCCGCC
>JBBQSQ010000017.1:0-36162 GCA_038213745.1 Cytophagales bacterium | reverse complement strand
AACTTCTACGTGAACGCCGAGGTGAGCGCCGACGGCCACAACTGGAGCATGGCCGCCTACGCCAACGACTACGTGGAGAAGACCTGGCCCACCAGCTACGGCGGGCGCGGCGGCACCTACGACTACGAGGGCACCCGGCCCATTGCCTACCCCCGCGACGGCTTCCTCTGGGACTACTGCCAGCGCGCCGGCCGCAGCTACCGCACCTACGGCGAGTTTGCCGAGGACGGCAAAACGTCCCTCAAGTCCCTGCGCGGGCACGTGTGCCCCAAGTCGCCGGGCTTCGACATGGACATTCGCGACACGGAGCGGGTGCGCGTCTGGGCGCAGGATTTCGACTCCCTGCTGGCCCGCGGGGCCGTGCCCCAGTTGAGCACCATCCGCCTGAGCAACGACCACACCAGCGGCCAGCGCCTGGGCAAGATTGCGCCCGTGGCCGCCGTGGCCGACAACGACCTGGCCCTGGGCCAGCTGGTGGAACACCTCTCGCAGAGCCGCATCTGGGCCGAATCGGTGGTGCTGGTGCTGGAAGACGACGCCCAGAACGGCCCCGACCACGTGGACGCCCACCGCTCGCCGGCTTTCGTCATCAGCCCCTACACCCGGCGCGGCAGCGTGGACCACACCCTCTACACCACCGCCGGCCTGCTGCGCACCCTGGAACTCATCCTCGACCTGCCGCCCATGAGCCAGTACGATGCCGCCGCCCGGCCGCTGTTCGGCTGCTTCCAGGCCAGCCCCAATCCGGCCCGGTACCAGGCCAAAGCCGCCCGCGTGCCCCTTGATGCCCGCAACACCGCCTGGAACCGCAGCGCCGAACGCTCGGCCCGCTTCAACCTGGCCAGCGAAGACGCCACCCCCGACCGCGACCTGACCGAGGTGGTCTGGAAGGCCATAAAAGGGGAAGCGGCCCCCGTGCCAGCTCCCCGGCGGGGCGCGTTCCTGCGGGCCACGCCCAAGCGCGACGACGACTAATTGGGGGAACATCAAAAAGGGTGAGGTAGTCTGGGTCAGCGGCCTTGTTCAAAAGGTTGGTTCAAAAATCGCTGCCCCTGCTATGGGAATAGAAAGACGGACAACAGGTGCGAAAACGGTGATTTAAGTAGTCAGGCGTCAGTATTTGGTAGTCGTACGCGCTATTAAATCCTGGTTGGCAGCGTTTTGATGTCCGACTACTTAATTGCCTACTCTTCGCGGTAGCGATGCTTCGGCTGCGCGTACGCCAGATGGGCATGACGACCGGCTGCCGACTTTCCCAACCGCGGCCCTGTAAGGCGGGCTGGCCACGAGCGTCGAATAAGGCGGGGCCGCGCGCCGGATGCGCGGCCCCGCTACGCCCCGCCGCCATGGAAACGCCCGCCTCCCTGCTGCTCATGCCCGACATCAGCGGCTTCACGGTCTTCGTGCACGCCACCGCGCTCGAGCACAGCCAGCAGATTATCTCCGGCCTGCTCGAAACCCTTCTCGCCGCCGACCACCTCGACCTAAGCGTGGCCGAGATTGAGGGCGACGCCGTGCTGTTCTACAAGGAAGGCCAGGTGCCGGCCCCGGAGCGGGTGCTGGCCCAGGCGCGGCACATGTTCGGCGCGTTTCACGCCTGGGTGGCCAACTACCAGCGCACCTGCCAGTGCACCTGCTCGGCCTGCTCGGCCGTGGGCCAGCTCACCCTGAAAGTGGTGGCGCACGCCGGCCCGCTGGGCTTCACCACCGTGCGCCAGCAGCGCAAGCCCTTCGGTTCGGCCGTGATAACGCTGCATCGCCTGCTGAAAAACGACGTGCCCTCGCACGAGTACCTGCTGCTCACCGACGACCTGCTGGGCACCGGGCGGCCCGCCGCTTGCGCCTGGGCCGGGGCCCGCCCCGGCACCGCCCACTACGACGGGCTGGGCGAAGTCGGCTACCTGCACCTGTCGCTGCGCGACGGTGCGCCGGTGGTGTCGGAGCCCGCGCCCGCCCAGCCCGCCCGCTTTTCCTTTCGGGGCCTCTGGAACCAGCTGGTGCACAGCCTGCCGGGCCGCACCCAGCCCAACTAGCCAGGCGGCGGGCGGCGGGGCCTGAAAATAACTGCCGTTACGCGGGCAACTTTTGGGTCAGGCGTTTCGAGTGGTTGTTGGGTGCTCGTTGCTAAGCCAAGTTGCTCGTTTCTGGGTGGTTTTCGTCTTGAAAGATGGCCCAAAGGTGTCAAACGAGAAACCAGCAACAGGAAACCAGAGCCAAAACAGCAGCTTCAGCAGGCACTGGCGTGGCAGCAGAAAATAAATGTTGCCCCGCCGTGAAAGGCCCACCCATCCCCCGCGTCCATCGCCTCAGAAGCCAAGCGGCTCCCCTCACAACATTTTCACTGTTAGCTATTTTCCTTATGAAACGCGTTGCCCTTGCCCTCCTGCCCTTTCTCACGGCCGCCTCAGCCGCCGTCCTCATCAGCGCCCGCATGGCCGGCCTGCCCATGACGCCGAACGCCGACGTGCCCAGCGCCGGCAACGTGCCGGTGGTGGTCGAGCTGTTCACCTCTGAGGGCTGCTCGTCCTGCCCCTCGGCCGATGCCGCGCTGCGGGACCTGGAAACCAGCCAGTCGGTGCCCGGCGTCGAGGTCATCGCCCTCGGCCAGCACGTCGACTACTGGAACCGCCTGGGCTGGAAAGACCCGTTCTCGTCGGCGCAGTTCACCGAGCGCCAGCGGGAGTACGCCAAGGGCTTCGGCGAAGGCTCCTACACCCCGCAGGCCGTGGTGAACGGCCGCTACGAATTCGTGGGCAGCCAGCGCAATACCCTGGCCGAAACCGTGCTGAAAGCCGCCAAAGCGCCCCACGCCACCGTTACCCTGACCCGCGCCGCCAACAATGCCTTGGCCGTGAGCGTAGCCAACCTGCCCGCCGGTACCAAGCCCGCCGACGTGCTGCTGGCCCTCACCGAAACCGGCCTTTCATCGCAAGTGGGCCGGGGCGAAAACTCGGGTCGCCTGCTGCGCCATGCTTCCGTGGTGCGCGCCCTGCGCCCCCTGGGCACCGTAGCGGCCGACGGCACCTTCGCCACCACCGCCCCGCTGAGCCTCGATGGCCAGTGGAAAACCGCGAACCTGCGCGCCGTAGTGCTGGTGCAGGAGCACGCCTCGCACCACATCGTGGGCGTGGCCAGCCTGGCCCTGGCCGGCCAGGGCGTTACGGCCAAGAACTGATTGAGTTAAACGTTGAGCGTTAACTCAAGAAAGGTCATCCTTAAAAAGAACGGTCATGCTGAGCTTGTCGAAGCATGACCGTTCTTGATTAACTCCAACAGCTTCAATCCATGCCCGCGCCACTGACCCAGACGCCGCCCCGCGCCGCCCGTCGCTCGCTCGCCTTCCGCACGCTGCGGCGGGCGGGCAGCTGGCCCGTGGGCCGGCGCTTTGGCACGGCGCTGGGGCTGGGCGCGGCCGGCTGCTGGCTGGCCCCGATGGAGCTGTCGGTGGCCGGGCGGGCCGTCGTGGGTTGGGATGCCTTCGCCCTGGCCTCGCTGGCCATGATGTGGTGCGTGCTGGCCACCGCCGATGCCGGCCACACCCGCGCCGTGGCCGCCCGCGAATCGCCGGGCCGGGTGGTGGCCTTTGTGTTCGTGCCGGTGGCCGTGGCCTGTAGCCTCTCGGCCGTGCTGCTGCTGCTGCGTACGGGCATGATGCCCACGCTGCCGCCCATCATGCGGGCCTTGCACGTGGCGCTGGCCGTGGGGGGCGTGGCATCGTCCTGGCTGTTGCTGCACACGGTGTTCACGCTGCGCTACGCCCACCTCTACTACGCCGACGGCCCCGGCGGCGGCCTGGATTTTCCGGCCGGCTCGGCCCGCCCCACCTACCTCGATTTCGCTTACTTCGGCTTCGGCATCGGCATGACGGCCCAAACGTCGGACGTGAGCATCAGCGGCTCGGCCCTGCGCCACACCGCGCTGCTGCACGGGCTGATTTCCTTCGTTTTTAACACCGCCGTGGTGGCCGTCAGCATCAGCGGCCTGGTTGGGGTGCTGTGAGGCGGGTGCTAGCGTACGGCATTGAGCAGGCCGCAAAAAAAACCAGCGCATCATGGCAGCGCGAACCGAACGTTATGCATAGCCAAGTATCTTGCCCGCCACCGGTAATTCAATTGATTGGTGGACCCGGAAGTCGGTATTCCCCTGATGCGGGCGTAGGCGGCGCAAACCTACCTTTCAATCTTCGCCATTTATCCTCTCTTTTTCGAAGCTGAATACGATGCCGTACCCGACCCGATTGCTGCTCCTTGCGTTTGGCGGCTTATGCGCGCTGCTGCCCGCCCCGGCCAAGGCCCAAAGCCAGTTGCCGGCGGCCCGGCACGCCACGGTCTTCGACCTGACCGGGGCCGCCGGGCCCACGCTCAACTACGCTTCGGTGGCCGCGTGGCGCCTCTGGGGAGTGGACGCGGGCGGCCGGTTTCAGGTGGGCGCGGGCCTGCGGGCCTCCCATTTTTTTGCCGATGGCTACGACCTGGACCGGCAAACCGGCACCGGCAGCCCCACCCTTCGCGTGCTGGCCCCGCGCCTCTACTCCGTTAACGCGGCCTTCCACCTGCGGGCGCGGGTGGCCGGCCCCGTGCGCCTGGGCTTCAACCTCGACGCGGCCGGCCTGAGCTTCGGCCCTGACCGGAGTACCCCAGCGGGCCCCGAACGGGTGCGCCCCACCACCGGCAACCTGCTGCGGGGCGGCAGCAGCGACCAGGGCTCGCTCAATTCCGAATTTTACCTGGCCGCCGCCCTGCCGCGGGGCCTGAGCGTGCGCGCCGGCTGGAGCCACCTCGTGACGGGCCACGAAAGCGAGACCGGCACCTACCACCGCTTCCGCAACCTGGCGTTGCTGGGGCTGAGCTACCAGCTGCCTTAGCAAAACCGCCGCCGAACAGGCGGGCAATCCGGCTTGTTCCCGCATAGAAAATCAGGAACAAGCCTGGGTTTTTCCCCACTTCCCTCCCCGCTTATGCACTTTCTCCGTCCCCTTGCTGCCAAAGCCGCGCTGCTGCTCGTGCCCGCCGCCGGGCTGCTGGCCGGCAGCTGGAACCTCGACCCCGGCTACAGTATCAAGTTTGAGGGCAGCCGGGCCGAGGGCACCTTCTCGGGCCTGACCGGCACCGTTGCCTACGACCCCGCCAACCTGGGCAGCGCCACGATGCGCGTGGCGGTGGACGCGACGACCATCAAAACCGGCAACTCCCTGAAAGACAAGCACGCCCGCGGCGATAGTTGGTTCGACGTGGCGAAGTACCCAAAAATCTACTTCCAATCCACGGCGTTTGACCGCGCCGGCAGCGGCTACGTGGTGCGCGGCGACCTGACCCTGCACGGCGTGAAGAAACCGGTGGCCATCCCGTTTCAGTTTAGCCAGCAGGGGGACAAGGGCGTGTTCACCGGCGAGTTTAAGGTAAACCGCAAAGACTTCGGCATCAACGGCAACGCCCTGGGCTTCACCGTCGGGGAAGAATTTGACGTGACGCTGCGGGTGCCGGTCAGGCGCTAGCGCCGCGGGCAGCGCTTTTCGGGCTGGCCAGGCGCGGCGAGCGGCGGCGGCAACACAACGGCCGAAGGGCGGGGAAGCCGATGCGGGCGGGCGCAGCAACTACCTAGTTAGCTGACTATCAATGGCCGCACTAATAATTACCCCATTTCCTGTAAGTCCCACCCAAAGCCAGCGTCTAGGGAGGAAATCTTCCTCCTGCTCATGAAGCCCTCCGTGCTCATCGACTGGCCCGTTAGCTTTTTTTATTCCCTGGCTGCCGAGTGGTAGCCCGTACTTTTCTCTTTTTTAATTGCAATGAAATTTCCTTTTGTTCTGGCGGCCTTGAGCCTGCCGCTCCTGGGCCTGACCGTGACGGCGCGCGCCCAATCTTCGGCTGCCGCGCCGGCCCTGGTGGCTACGGCCTTGCGCGTGGGCGACCAGGCCCCGGCCTTTAATGCCAAGGATGCCAACGGCCGGCCGGTCGAGCTGCGCCAACTCCTCAAGAAAGGGCCGGTGGTGCTGTACTTCTACCGGGGGCAGTGGTGCCCGTATTGCAACAAGCAGCTGAGCCAGCTCCAGGATTCGCTCCAGCAGCTCACGGCCAAGGGCGCGCAGGTGGTGGTGGTGTCGCCGGAAACGCAGGAAAACATCGGCCAGACGGTGACCAAAACCAAGGCCTCGTTCCCGATTGTGCACGACCAGGATTTTGCCATCATGAAGGCCTACCACACGGCCTTTACCGTGGACGACGCCACGGCCCTCAAGTACCAGGGTTTTGGCGTTGACTTGAAGAAGGCCAATGGTGCCGATGCTAACGTGCTGCCCGTGCCGGCCACCTACATCATCGGCCAGGACGGCAAAATCAAGTTCGCCTACTTCAATACCGACTACCGCCGGCGCGTGACGGTGAAGGAGGTGGCGCAGGCACTATAGCGGCCGCAGCCAGGCTAAGGCGATGAAGCAGCGTCTTTCCGCTACCGGCTCCGTGTCGGACGTGGCTCAAACCAGCCTGCGCCGGTTCGTGGCGCGTTACGGGCCGGTGGTTTCCGAAACCGACTGTACGCCCCTGTTCCGGCTGGGGCGGGAAGCGCATTTTGCCCCCAAAACCTTCCTGAGTCGCGTCGGCGAGCCGTGCGAGCGGGTTCACCTCGTGCTGAGCGGGGTGGCCCGGCACTGCTGCGCCTACGGCGGGCGGTACCACACGGTGGGCTTTTCGCTCCCGCAGGGGCTGCTCGCCGACGCGGCGGGTTTCTGGGGCCGCGAGCCCGCCCAGCTGGATTTGGTGGCCGTCACGCCGCTGCACACCGTGAGCTTCACCCACGAGCAGGTGCTGGGGCTGTATGCCGCCAATCCGCTGTGGGAACGGTGCGGCCGCCGCGTGGCCGAGGCGCACGGGCGGCGGCTGGCCCGGCGGGCCTTGTCGCTCCAGCTCAAGCCCGCGGCGGCCCGCTACGCGGAGCTGATGCAGACCCGGGCGCATTTGTTCAACCAAGTGCCGCTCAATCAGCTGGCTTCGTACCTGGGCATGGCCAAGGAAACCCTCAGCCGCCTGCGGCGCGGTGGAGCGGGCGGCTAATCGGCGGGGCTGGGGGCGGGCGCAGCATCTGGCCGGGCCAGTAGCTGCGCCCGCAGCTGCTGCTTGAATTCCTCGCGCAGCCGCACGGGCCCGCGGCCCGCGGGGTAGCGGGCCACCCGGGCAATAAGCAGCGTTTGCTCCTGGTAGCGGCGGCACAGGTAGCACAGGCGCAGGTGCACCCGCATGGGCAGCAGCGTGCCCACCAGCTGGGGCCGGCCGGCCGTGCGCTCAATCAGGAGGGTGACTTGTTGACAATTCAGCATGCGCTGCGTTACGAGGAGGCTTTTGCGATTCCAAACCAATGCCGTTCCAGGCACTTACGCAAATGCAGCTTGGCGCGGTGAATAATGACCCAGTAATTCGCCGCCGTGAGGCTCAGCTCCTGGCAGATGTCTTCGGCCGAGAGCTCTTCGACAAAGCGCAGCACGAACACCGTGCCGTGGCGGGCCGGCAGCTTGTCCTGGCAGTGCTGCATGGTCTGGCGCAGGTCCTGCTGCTCCAGCACGTCGTCGGCGCGCACGTTCCAGGCCTGCGGGTACTGCTCCTGCCGCCAATGGCCGTCTTCGGGCCGAAAGAACTCGGCTTCTGGCTCGCCCCCAGTTTCCAGGGGCACGAAGGGCGAGCGGGCCTGCCGCCGGTAGTGGTCGATGATTTTGCGCTTCAGTATCACAAACAGCCAGGTTCGCTCCGAGGCCTGGCCCCGAAACGAGTTGAGGGCGTTCAGGGCACTGAGCAGCGTTTCCTGCACCAGCTCCTCGGCGGCGTCGGGAGTGTGCACCCGCCGCAGCGCGTAGGCATACAGTTCGTCGCCGTAGCGGTCGGGCCATAAATGCGGCGCGGGCAGCTCTACTTCAATTTGCATGGCAAGGCGCTTGGTTGAACAAGTGAATTTCGCCGCAAGGGCAAGTGGTCTGGTCGTAACAAGTGACTAACACAAGCACGCCGGAACGATGCCAGCGGCCCGAACGGGGTAAATCTAAGGCTCAACCAATCAGCTAATACAACCCAATTAGAATATAGTAAGTTATTGTGACTTATGTCAACAACTTTAACGCGCCAGGGCTTACGGACTCCGGCCGTAAAACAGCCCCAGCAGGGTCGTACCCGGCAGGGCTACTCAAAATGGCTTCTGCGTAAGTCCTACTCGCGTGGGTCGCCCGCCCCACCGCGGCAAGTCTAAAGCTGCCGCACCTAGCGCCCAGGTGTTGCCATTGGCCGTTGGCCGCGAGCTGCAATTACGCGCTGCGCTCGTGCAAACATTCCGGGGCTGTAGCGCGAACGATGCAGTCCGCCTTACGCTCCGCCCCGGTACCCGGACCCAAGGGCTCCGCTACCAACTACTGGCCCCCTTGCAGTAGCCCTAGCTTGCGCAGCAGCAGCGGCGCCAGCAGCACCGTATTGGGCGAACCGCACGCGCGCCACAGCTCCACGCCCCGATGCACGAGCACGAAGCAGGGCAACTCGTCGGCGCGGAAACTGCTCACCACCGACGGGTGGCTGGCCTCGTCGATGCGGAGCACCCGAACCGCCGCCCCCAACTGCTGCTGCAAACTGGCCAGCGTGGCCGCCGAAACGGCCGGGCTCAGGCGGCCCACCCCGGGCGCGGGCGCGGCCAGCAGCACCAGCAGCACGGCCGCATCAGGGGGCAACGCAGAAATGAGGGAGGCATTCGTCATCAGGCAATCAGCATAAGCAAGCAGCCGCAAAACTACCGGCCCGGCCCGCCGGCAGGCATGACGCCCGTCAGGCCCGCGGCTGACGATTATCAGGCCCCCGTATTTAATGACGACCTTGCGGCCGGGCTTACTCCTGAGCCCCGCGGTGCCCCGAAGCGCGGCACTGCCATTCCCCAATGCTATGCTGACTAGCTCCTACCCCGGCGTCCTCATCAACCTGCTCTACACCCAATCCAAGGAGTTTTTTGGAATTTACGACCCGGCCGTGGGCTGGTTTACGCAGGTGAACCCGGCGGGTGTGCGGCTGTTCGGCTACCCGTCGGAACCTGCTTTTCTGACCGATTTGGACCACTCGCTGCGTACGCCGCCCTGGACCGGGCCGGAGTGGCAGGCCCTCTGCGACCAAGCCCAGCGCGAAGGCCGGCAGGAGGTGGAAACCCAAATCCGGCGGCACGCGGGCGACTCCTTCAGCGGCTACTTGGAACTGGCGTATTTTCAGGTGGCGGACCGGCCGTATTTTCTGATTCACATCACCGAGCGCAGCCCGTTGCAGCAGGCCGAGCGGGAGCTGGCCCACAGCCAGCGGCGGTTCGAAGCCGTGTTCGCCAATGCCACCATCGGCATCATCGTGTGCGACCGGCCCGGCAACATGGTGTCGGCCAACGCGCTGGCGGGCGAGCTATTCGGCTATGCGCCGGCCGAGCTGCTGGGCCAGCGCATCGAAGTGCTGGTGCCCAACGCCACCGGCCGCCACCACGCGCAGCTGCGCGCCGAGTTCAATGCCCACCCGCAGGTGCGCAGCATGGGCGCGCACCGCGGCGACCTGGTGGGCCTGCGCAAGGACGGCTCCGAGTTCCCGGTGCAGGCCAGCCTGAGCTATTTCCATCTCGACGAGGAGCTGTACGTGGTGGCCTACATCATCGACATCACCGCCAAAAAGAACGCCGAGCAGGCACTGGCCGCCCAGCAGCAGCGCGTGGCCCGCCTCAACGCCGACCTGGAACAAACCGTGGCCGACCGCACCAACGCCCTGCTCAATACCCTGGAGCAGCTGGAAAAGCGCGGCCAGGAGCTGGCCCAGGCGCTGGCCGCCGAGCAGGAATTGGGCGAGCTCAAATCGCGCTTCGTGAGCATGGCCTCGCACGAATTCCGCACCCCGCTCACGGCCGTGCTCACCTCCGCCGACCTGATTGAGGATTACCCCGACAGCCAGCAGCAGCCCAACCGCGTGAAGCACGTGCAGCGCATCCGGGCGTCCGTGAACCACTTAAACAATATTCTGGAGGAGTTTCTGTCGGTGGGGCGCATTGAGGAAGGCCGGATTGAGGCCCACCCCGCGCCCCTGGACATGGCCGCGCTGCTCGCCGAAACCGTGCTCGACGTGCAAAGTATACTCAAGGCCGGCCAGACCATTGTGCGGGACGTGCAGTGCCCGGCCCCGTTCCAGGCGGACCCGTCGCTGCTGCGCAAAATCCTGGTCAACCTGCTCTCGAATGCCATCAAGTATTCCGGCCCTAATTCGGTGGTGACGGTGCGGGCCAGCTGCGCCACCGGCCAGCTCGTGCTCACGGTGCAGGACCAGGGCGTGGGCATTTCCGAGGAAGACCAGGAGCACCTGTTTCAGCGGTTTTTCCGGGCGCGCAACGCGGCCAACGTGCCCGGCACCGGCCTGGGCTTATACATCATTGCCAAGTACTTAGAACTGATGCACGGCACCATTGACCTGCACAGCGAGCTGAACGTGGGCACCACCGTCACCATCACCATTCCCTATGAAAACCATCCTGCTGATTGAGGACAACGACGACATTCGGGAAAACACCGCCGAGCTGCTGGAATTGGCCGGCTACGCCGTGCTCACCGCCGAAAACGGCGAGCTGGGCATCAAGCAGGCCCTGGCTACCAAGCCCGATTTGGTGGTCTGCGACATCATGATGCCGGTGTTGGATGGCTACGGCGTGCTCCAGATTTTCAACCAGCACGCCCACCTCGCGGGCATTCCCTTCATCTTCCTCACTGCCAAAACCGAGCGCACCGACCTGCGCCGCGGCATGGCCCTCGGGGCCGATGACTACCTCACCAAGCCCTTCGACAAGGCCGAGCTGCTGAGCGCCATCAGCGGCCGGCTCAGCCGCTTCCAGCACCTCCGGCCCGACTACGACCTGCACGCCAACGGCCTGAACGAGTTTCTGGACGATGCCCGCGCCGTGGGCAACCTGGAGGGCCTCTCAGCCGACCGCAAAGCCCACCAGCTGCGCCGCAAGCAGGACGTGTACCTCGAAGGCGAAGACCCCACGCGGGTGTACTTCGTGAAAGCCGGCCGCGTGAAAACCGTGAAAACCACCGACGGCGGCAAGGAATTAATCACCGGCCTCTACGGCCCCGGTGAGTTTTTCGGCTACCTGCCCGTGTTGGAGCACGGCCCCCACAGCGACACCGCCGTGGTGGTAGACGATGCGGAGCTGGTGTTCATTCCGAAGGACGATTTCACGCAATTGCTGCTGCGCAACCCCGCCGTGGGCCAAGCGTTCGTGCGCCTGCTGGCCGGCCGCGTCGGCGAGCGGGAGGAGCAGCTGCTGGGCATGGCCTACAGCTCCATCCGCCGCCGCGTGGCCGACACGCTGCTGCGCCTGCACGAGCAGGCCGCCACTACCGGCGATGGCAGCATTCAGCTCACTCGGGAGGACATGGCCGCCGTCATCGGCACCGCGCCGGAGTCGCTGATTCGCACCCTCAGCGAGTTCAAAGCCGATGGGCTGGTGGAGCTGACGCCCAAGGCCATCCGGGTACTAGAACCGGAGAAGCTGCGCCGGGCGCGGTGGTAAGCGCCAGCACGGGGTGTAACGCGGACTTTTAGTCCGCGCGTAGGTCATGTTGAATCGGCAGCTCGCGGACTAAAAGTCCGCGCTACAATCGTCAGGCTCACCTCTCCGGATGTGAAATTCCGGCGGGTGGAGCACTAAGCCCTGAAATAAATCAGCCCGCCCCCTGACGTTCGTCAGCTGCCTACCACCCACCAACCCGGAGCTTTGCGGCTGCCACCAGCCTCTTCGCCCGTGCCTTCCGTAGCTACCGAAACCCTCACCCACGTTACCTGCGCCCATTGCGGCGACGACTGCCCCGACGCCGCCATCAAGCTGCCGGAGCAGCCGGAGCTGCGTTTCTGCTGCGCCGGCTGCCGCGCCGTGTACGAGCTGCTGGCCGCCAGCAACCTCTGCACCTACTACCGCCTCGATGAGCAGCCGGGCCAGAAAGTGAAGGCCGTGGAGCTGCCCGGCCGCTTCGACTACCTGGATTTGGAAGCCGTGCAAAGCCAGCTGCTGGCGTTTCGCTCGCCCACGCTGGCGCGGCTCACGCTTACCATTCCGCAGATGCACTGCGCATCCTGCATCTGGCTGCTCGAAAACCTGTTCAAACTCAACCCCGGTATCTCGGCGTCGCGGGTCAATTTCCTGCGGAAGGAACTGACGGTGAGCTACCAGCCGGCAACCACCTCGCTGAAAGACGTGGTAACGCTGCTGGCCGCCCTCAACTACGAGCCCCAGATTACGCTGGCCGAGCTGGGCGCGCAGCCGCACCCGGCCAGCCGCCGGCTGTATTACCAGCTGGGCGTGGCAGCCTTTGGCTTCGGCAACGTGATGCTGCTGGCCTTTCCCGACTACTTTTCCTTCACCGAGGGGCTGCACGCGGCATTTGGGCGTTTTTTTGGCGGGCTGAGCCTGCTGCTGGCCCTGCCGGTGCTGCTGGTGAGCGCGCGGGATTTCTACCGCTCGGCCTGGCAGGGGCTGCGGCAGCGCTACATCAACCTCGATTTTCCCATCAGCCTGGGCCTTACGGCGCTGTTTATCACCAGCGTGTTCGATGTGCTTACGAAGCGCGGGCCGGGCTATTTCGACTCGTTTACGGGGTTGGTGTTCTTCATGCTCATCGGCAAATGGGTGCAGCAGCACACCTACGACGCCCTGCGCTTCGACCGCGACTTCACCTCCTACTTCCCCGTGGCCGTGACCCGGCTCACCAAAGCCGGCGAGGAGTCGGTGTCGGTGAAGGACCTGCGGGCCGGCCAGCGCATCCGGGTGCGGAACCAGGAAATCATTCCCGCCGACGCGGTGCTGCTGCGCGGCCACGGCCAGATTGACTACAGCTTCGTATCGGGCGAAAGCGAGCCGGTGGGCCGGGCCGTGGGCGACATCGTGTACGCCGGCGGCCGGCAGGTGGGCGAGGCTGTGGAGCTGGAAGTGGTACGCGCAGTCTCGCAGGGCTACCTCACCCAGCTCTGGAACAACCCCGCCTTCCAGAAAGAAGCCCGCCCCACGCTCGAAACCTACGCCAACCACGTGGGCCGCTACTTTGTGGCCCTCACGCTCACGCTGGCCATTGGCGTGCTGGCCTACTGGTACCCGCGCGACCCGCAGCTGGCCCTGCGCGCCTTTACTTCGGTGCTGATTATTGCCTGCCCGTGCGCGCTGTCGCTGGCCACGCCCTTTGCCATGGGCGCGGCGCTGCGGGTGCTGGGCCGCCACCACCTGTACCTGAAAAATGCCGCCGTGGTCGAAACCCTGGCCCGCGCCGACACCATCGTATTCGACAAAACCGGCACGCTGACGGATGTCCGGCAGTCGGCGGTGGCGTATACGGGGCCGCCGCTCAGCCCGCGCCAGCAGCAGGCCGTGGCAGCCGTGGTCCGGCACTCCACGCACCCGCTCAGCCAGCGCCTGGCGGCGGAGCTGCCGGCCAGCCAGTTGGCCGTGGCCGATTTCACGGAAGTACCCGGCCAGGGCCTGCGCGGCGTGGTGAATGGTATGGTGGTAAAGGTGGGCTCCGCCGCGTTCGTGGGTTTTGACGACGCGACCCTTCGCTGCTCCTTATTGAACGATGCGGCACCGGTCAATGCGAACGATGCGGACGCCGAGACGCGAAGGGTCGCGCCGCTACAACCCACGGCCAGTCTTCAGGCTCAGGTTTGCGTCAGCTTTGATGACGAACTGCATGCCTGCTACACCTTCCGCAACGTGTACCGGCACGGCTTGCGCGCGGTGCTGGCCGCCCTGGGCCAGCGCTACCGCCTGGCCGTGCTCTCGGGCGACAATGATGCCGAGCACGGCCGCCTGCGCGCGCTGTTCGGCCCAAATGCCGAAATCCACTTCCGCCAAACCCCGCAAAACAAGCTCGACTACATCGCCCAACTCAAGCGACAGGGCCGCACCGTGGTCATGGTGGGCGACGGCCTGAACGACGCCGGGGCCCTGCAACGCGCCGACGTCGGCATCGCCCTCACCGAGACGCTCACCAACTTTTCGCCCGCCTGCGATGCAATTTTGGAGGCGCGCAGCTTTGGGCAGCTGGCCACAATTCTGCGGTTTTCGCGCAGCTGCCTGCGCATCGTGCTGGCCACGTTCGTGCTCTCCTTTTGCTACAATGGGATTGGGCTGACGTTGGCGGTGCAGGGCCGGCTCACGCCCATTGCTTCGGCCATTCTCATGCCCATCAGCTCGCTTAGCGTGATGGTTTTTGCCACGCTGCTAGTGCGCTGGGCGGCGTGGCGGCAAAAGCTGTAACGGTCATGCTTTTTATTATCCCAGGACTTACGCAGTAGGGTTCCTAACGACCTTTCTCACAGAGGTTCGCGGAGGTAAAACGCGGAGGTTCGCAGATTTTGCTGCCTACCTTCTGCGGACCTCTGCGTTCTACCTCCGCGAACCTCTGCGAGAAAGCGACTGTGCGTAAGTCCCATATCCTAATCACCTTCCTCCGCCATGTCCATCATCTTTCTGCTCATTGGAATCAGCCTGCTCGTCGCCCTCACCTTTCTGGCTGCGTTTTTCTGGGCGGTGCGCTCGGGGCAGTACGAGGACGACTACACGCCCGCCGTGCGCATGCTGTTTGAGAACGAAACGGAGCAGGATGCGCCACCAAAACCGCCCGGTGCCTGACATCAATCAGCCGGCCGCCTGATTTTCGTCACCTTCCTGAAAATCGCCTTGTGGGACCTTTGAGACAGTAAAAAATCACTTCTCAGCTTATGCAAGTCGAGCAACAACCACCGGCCGTCGCGCCCCGGCCGCCGCTGGTACCCAGCCCCGTGGCGCGGGCCGTCGATACCTTCTTCTACGACAATAAGATTGTCCGCGACTTTGGCATTGCCACCGTCATCTGGGGCATTATTGGGATGCTGGTGGGCGTGATTATCGCCTTCGAGCTGGCCCGGCCCGAGCTGAACGTGACGCGCTACACCACCTTCGGGCGCCTCCGGCCGCTGCACACCAACGCCGTCATTTTCGCCTTCGTCGGCAACGGCATTTTTACGGGTGTGTACTACTCCCTGCAGCGCCTGTGCAAGGCCCGGATGTTCTCCGATACGCTGAGCAAAATTCACTTCTGGGGCTGGCAGCTCATCATCGTCTCGGCCGTGATTTCGCTGCCCCTGGGCTTCACCACCAGCAAGGAATACGCCGAGCTGGAGTGGCCCATCGACATTGCCATTACGCTGGTGTGGGTGGTGTTTGGCTGGAACATGTTCGGCACCATTGCGCGGCGGCGCGAGCGGCATTTATACGTGGGCATCTGGTTCTACATCGCCACGTTTCTCACGGTGGCCGTGCTGCACATCGTCAACTCCATGGCCGTGCCGGTGAGCTTCATGAAAAGCTATTCCATGTACGCCGGCGTGCAGGACGCGCTGGTGCAGTGGTGGTACGGGCACAACGCGGTGGCGTTTTTCCTCACCACGCCCTACCTGGGCCTCATGTACTACTTCCTGCCCAAGGCGGCCGAGCGGCCCATTTATTCCTACCGGCTCAGCATCGTGCACTTCTGGTCGCTGATATTCATTTACATCTGGGCCGGGCCGCACCACTTGCTCTACACCGCCCTGCCCGACTGGGCCCAGAGCCTGGGCGTGGCCTTCAGCATCATGCTGATTGCCCCGAGCTGGGGCGGCATGATAAACGGCCTGCTCACCCTGCGCGGGGCCTGGGACCGGGTGCGCACCGAGCCGGTGCTCAAGTTCTTCGTGGTGGCCATCACGGCCTACGGCATGGCCACCTTCGAAGGCCCCATGCTGGCCCTGAAAAACGTGAATGCCCTGGCCCACTTCACCGATTGGATTGTGGCGCACGTGCACGTGGGGGCCCTGGGCTGGAACGGTTTCCTCACCTTTGGGATGCTGTACTGGCTGTGGCCGCGCCTCTACCGCACGCCGCTCTTCTCCACCAAGCTGGCCAATACGCACTTCTGGCTGGGCACCTTCGGTATCTTGTTTTACGCCATTCCGCTGTACTGGGCCGGTTTCACGCAGGGCCTGATGTGGAAGCAGTTCAACGCCGAGGGCATGCTGCAATACCCCAACTTCCTCGAAACCGTGCTCCAGCTGGTGCCCATGTACTACCTGCGCGGCATTGGCGGGGTGCTGTACCTGAGCGGGGTGTTCGTGATGATGTTCAACCTCTACCAAACGGCCCGGGCCGGCACGCTGCTGGCCAACGAAAAGGCCGAAGCCCCCGCCCTGCTGCCCGAAGCCCAGGACCCGCACGCCCAGGGCGGCCACTGGCACCGTTGGCTGGAGCGCCGCCCGTTTCAGCTGGCCGTGGGGGCTACGGTGGCCATTGCCATCGGCGGGGCCGTGGAGATGATTCCCATGTTTTTGGTGAAGTCCAACGTGCCCACCATTGCCGCCGTGAAGCCCTACCGCCCACTCGAATTGCAAGGCCGCGACCTCTACATCAAGGAAGGCTGCTCGAACTGCCACACCCAGATGGTGCGCCCCTTCCGCTCCGAAACCGAGCGCTACGGCGAGTACTCCAAAGCCGGCGAGTTTGTGTACGACCGGCCCTTCCTCTGGGGTAGCAAGCGCACCGGCCCCGACCTGCACCGCGTGGGTCAGAAATACCCCAACTCCTGGCACTACAACCACATGATGGACCCCACCAGCATGTCGCCTGGCTCCATTATGCCGCCCTACACCTGGCTGTTTGATAATCAGATTGATTATAGCACCCTGCCCGCCAAAATCCGCGTGCTCCAGCAGCTCGGCACCCCCTACCCTGCCGGCTTCGACCGGCAAGCCGTGGCCGATGCCCAGGACCAGGCCCGCGGCATCGCCGCCCAGCTGAAAACCGAGGACATCGACGTGAAATCCGACAAGGAAATTGTGGCCCTGATTGCCTACCTGCAACGGCTGGGCACGGACATTAAAGTGAAGCCGTAGCGCGGACTTTTAGCCCGCGCCCCTCACCTCTAATTCGCGGACTAAAAGTCCGCGCTACACCACCATGGAAAAGAACGTGCTGCAATCCATCGCGGGCATCACCATTTACCCGCTCATCTCCTTCGTCATTTTCTTCCTGTTTTTCATCGCGCTGCTGGTGTACGTGCTGGTGGCCAACCGCCAGCACATCAGCACCATGAGCCAGCTGCCGCTCAGCGACGACGGAACCCAGCAAGCCCACCCCGAACCCGACGCATCATGCTAACCAACCGTACCGGGTGGCTGCTCGCCACGGGCCTGCTCATTGGCCGGGCCGCCGCCGCCCAAACCCCGGACGCCGTCAAAGCGGCTCCCATCAACGGCCAGGAGGTGGTGTTCTGGCTGCTGCTGAGCCTGCTGGGGCTGCTGGTGCTGGTGCTGCTGTTCACGGCCATCGTCATCGTCACCCAGCTCAAGCCGCAGCTGCGCAAGCTCTACGACCTGCCCACGGTGCACGAAACCTGGAGCGGCCGGGTGCTGGGCCTGTTCGTGGGCGATGCCACGCTGGTGCAGGGCAGCTTCAAAACCGAGGTGATGGACCACGAATATGACGGCATCCACGAGTTCGACAACGACTTGCCGCCGTGGTGGAAATACGGCTTTGTGTTCACCATCATCTTCGCCGTAGGCTACGTAGGCTACTACCACGTAATGAAAAAAGGCCAATTACAGGCGGCCGAATACGCCGCCGAAATGCGTCAGGCCGCCCTGTTCGTCCCCGTCGGCACCGACGACCCCAACCTGCTCACCACCTACCAGCCCCTCACCGCCCTGGCCGATATCAGCAGCGGCAAAGGCATCTTCGCCACCAACTGCGCCCCCTGCCACGGGGCCAACGCCGAAGGCAAAGTCGGCCCCAACCTGACCGATGAATTCTGGCTGCACGGCGGCGAAATCAACCATGTCTACAAAACCATCAAGTTCGGCGTGAACGGCAAGGGCATGGTGGCCTGGAAAGGAAAGCTCTCGGGCAAGCAGCTGCTGCAAGTGAGCTCCTACGTGCTGAGCATGCAAGGCACGAAGCCGGCCAATGCCAAGCCCCCGCAGGGCGAGAAGGAGGCGGGCGCGAAGCGCGTGGCCATGCGGTAGAACCTTACGCGAGTCACCTCACCCCCGGCCCCTCTCCCGCGGAGAGGGGAGCCTCACGATGCTTGTAGCACGGGCTTCAGCTTGTGCCGGGACTGCGCAACAATGCACAAGCTGAAGCTTGTGCTACATCCAACACCCGCGCCGCCGTGGCTCCCCTCTCCGCGGGAGAGGGGCCGGGGGTGAGGTTTCACGCCAGCACGACCATGTCCACTCAATTCAAACCCAACGATTCCTACCGCGACTCGCTATCTACGATAAGCGCGGCCGGCGAGCGGGTGTGGCTCTACCCCAAGCAGCCGGTTGGCCGGCTCTACCGGGCCCGCAAATGGCTCAGCTACGGGTTGTTGACGCTGCTATTTGCCGGGCCGTGGCTGCGCATCAATGGCTTGCCGGTGCTGATGTGGAACCTGCCGGCCCGGAAGTTCATCATCTTCGGGCAGATTTTCTGGCCGCAGGACTTCTTCATTCTGCTGCTGGCCACGCTCACCTTTCTGGTGTTCATCATCCTGTTCACGGTGGTGTACGGGCGCGTGTTTTGCGGCTGGGTGTGCCCCCAAACCATCTTTCTGGAAATGGTTTTTCGCCGCATCGAGTACTGGCTCGAAGGCGACGCACCCCAGCAAAAGGCCCTTGACCGCGCCGACTGGGACTGGAACAAAATCTGGCGCAAAACCACCAAACACGTGCTCTTCCTGCTGCTCTCTTTTCTGATTGCCAACACCTTTCTGGCCTACATCATCGGCACGGAGGCACTGATAAAAATCGTCACCGATGCGCCCACGGCCCACTTGGGTGGCCTGGCGGCCATGGTGGTGTTCACGGGTTTGTTTTACGCCGTGTTTGCGCGGTTTCGGGAGCAGGTGTGCACCATTGTGTGCCCCTACGGCCGCTTGCAGGGCGTGCTGCTGGACAAGGACAGCCTGGTGGTGGCCTACGACTACCAGCGCGGCGAACCCCGCGAAAAGCTGCGCAAAGCCCAGGCCCGCACGGCTGGCGACTGCATCGACTGTCACCAGTGCGTGCAGGTGTGCCCCACCGGCATCGACATCCGCAACGGCGCCACCCAGCTGGAATGCACCAACTGCACCGCCTGCATCGACGCCTGCAACAGCATCATGACCCTGATTGACAAGCCCCAGGGCCTCATCCGGCACGCCTCCGTCAACGGCATTGCCACCGGCACCCCGTTCCGCATCACCGGCCGCGTGAAAGCCCTTTCCGGCGTGCTGCTGGGGCTGGGGCTGGTGCTTGCCGGCCTGCTCGTATCGCGGGCCAACGTGGAAGCTACCGTGCTGCGCACCCCCGGCCAGCTCTTTCAAAAAACCACCCACGGCACCATCACCAACCTCTACAACATCTCCGTCATCAACAAAACCAACCACGCCTATCCGCTCACGCTGCGCATCCTCGAACCCACTTCGGGCCAAATAGCCCTCATCGGCACCACCGGCCTCAAGCTCCCCGCCCAGGGCATTGTCGAAGGCGTCTTTTTCGCTGAGCTGCCCCGCACCGCCTTGCACTTCACCAACCAGAAAATCCGCATCGGTCTGTTCAGCGGCGGGAAGCTGATTTCGGAAACGAGCACGAAGTTTTTAGGGCCGGCGCAGTAAGCGGGCGAAGTATGAGAAGGGAGAAAAAAATAATCTGCGAATCCCATGACACCCACCAAAACCCGCCCCATTTGGCCCTACGCCATCATCGCCACGTTCATTCTCTTCGCCGGCTACATCGGCTCGATGGTGTACCGGGCCATGCGGACCGATGTGGACCTCGTCAGCGCCGACTACTACCGGCAGGAGCTGGCCTACCAGCAGCGCATGGAATCGGTGGCGCGCACCGCCGCCCTGCCCGCCCCCGTGCAGCTCACCCACGATGCCGCCGGCCAGCGCCTCACGCTGCAGCTGCCTTCCACCATGGCCGGGCAAGTAGTGCAGGGCCAGATTCACTTCTTCCGCCCTTCCGACCAAACGCTGGATTTCACCCTGCCCCTGCAAGCTGCCTCCGGCACCCCGCAGCTCATCAACACCGCCAAACTACAGCCCGGCTACTGGCGCGTGCGCCTCGATTTCACGGCCGGCGGGCAGGCTTATTTCCTCGAAAAAAACCTACAGATTAAATAAGCCATGCGCTGGGCCGGATTCCTGTTTGGGTTGCTGGGCAGCTTCCACTGCGTGGGCATGTGCGGGGCCATTGCGCTGGCGCTGCCGGGGCAGGCCGGTGCGGGCGCGGTGCGCTACGCGGGCGGGCGGCTGCTCTACAACCTGGGCCGGGTGACCACCTACGCCACCCTGGGCGCGGGCGCGGGCCTGCTGGGCCACGGCCTGCGGCTGGCTGGCGCGCAGCAAAGCCTGTCCATTGCCTCGGGCGTGCTGATTCTGCTGCTGGTGGCCGTGCCCGAACGCTACTCGGCTCGCCTGGCTGGCTGGCTTGGGTTCAGCCGGCCCCTGGCCTGGGTGAAAACTACGCTGGGCCGCCTGTTTCAGCAGCCTTCGCTGCCGGCACTTTACGCCACCGGCCTGCTCAACGGCCTGCTGCCCTGCGGCCTGGTGTACCTCGCCCTGGCCGGGGCGCTGAGCGCGCCGGGCGTGGCGGGCGCGGCGGCCTACATGGCCTGCTTCGGCCTGGGCACGCTCCCGCTGATGTTCGGCCTCGCGCTCAGCGGCCGGCTGGTGCCGCTGGCGTGGCGCGGGCGCATGCGCCGGGCGGTACCCTACGCGGCCTCGGTGCTGGCGGTGCTCTTCATCGTGCGCGGGCTGGGGCTGGGCATCCCGTACCTGAGCCCGCAGCTGCGCGCGCCGGCCACCAATACGACGCTTCCGCAGCCCCTCACGGTACACGACTGCCACTGAGGCAAGGCTTTTTGACTCCCGCTCACCACTCCAAACGCTTTTCCACCTAGCCGTCGCTTCGCCTTATGAAAACCATCCTCGTCCCGCTCGACCACACCGCCGCCGCCGAGCACATTCTCGCCTACGCCAACAAGCTGGCCGTGCGCTGGCCCGCCGAAGTGGTGCTGCTGCACTGCCCCGCCCCCGCCGCCACGGCCCCCACCGAGGCCACCCTGGCCGCCGAGGAGCAGCGCCTGCACAGCCTCGTGGAGCGCCTGCGCTACCAGCAGCTCACCCGGCAGGACGGCCGCCGCATCCGCTACCGCTACCGGGTGCTGCCCGGCTGCCTCGCCGACCACATCCAGGCTGAAGCCGCCCTGTGCGATGCCGCCCTGGTGGTGTTGGGCCTCGAACACCTCGACTGCTGCCAGCACCTGGCCCCCAGCAACCACGCCGTGGGCCTGACAGAGCGCCTGACCTGCCCCGTGCTGCTGGTGCCGGCCGGCCGCCGCTCGCTGCCGCGCCACCTGGTGCTCTCCGCCGATTTCGCGGCCCGCGACGAGCGCCTCATGCGCCAGCTTTCGGCCCTGGCCGGGGCCTTCCCCGCCCCCCTGGACCTGGTGCAGACCTACCCGCCCACCGACCGCCCCCGCCGCCTCCAGCTAAAGCAGGCCCTGCAGGCCGCCACCGCGCAGCTGGCCTGGCTGGCCCCCGTGGCGTCGCACTTGGTCGAAGACGAGGCCCGGCTTGAGGGCGTCGATGAGTTCTGCGCCCGCGCCCACGCCGATTTGCTCGTTATCGCGCCCGCCAGCGCCGCGGAGCTGGCCCACTACTTCGCCACCTGCTACACCAAAACCCGCGCCTACCACACCCAGATTCCGGTGCTGGTGCTGCGCGCCACCCGGCCCACGGCCGGCGCGGAAGCCTGCTGCGCCCGCTGCGCCGCGCACACGCAACAAGCTGCCACGCTGGCCATCGTGCCGGCGGTGGCACCGTAGCGCGAACAATGTAGTTCGCGCTACTCCTCACTCAACGCTCCCTCCTTCCCCATGAAAAATTCCGCCCTTCTCCCCGCCGCCACGGCCCCGCGCATCGTGGTCGAAAACTGGATGCGCCACTTCCAGGACTGGCTCTGCTACCGGCTGGAGCTGGCCGATGGCAGCGGCACCAAATTCACCGAAACGGCCTGGGAGCACGCCGGGAGCGGGGGCGGCCGCACGCGGGTATTGGTGGAGGGCGACGTGCTGGAGAAAAGCGGCGTGGCCTTTTCCGCCGTGTGGGGCGGGCTTACGGAGAAAGCCGCCGAAGCATTGCTGCTGCCCGACCGGCGCTACTTCGCCACCGGCGTGAGCGTGGTGCAGCACCCGCGCAGCCCCATGGTGCCCATCTCCCACATGAACGTGCGCTACTTCGAGGCCGGCAACGGCGAAGCCTGGTTCGGCGGCGGGCTGGATTTGACGCCCATTTACGTGGACGAGGCCCAGGCCCGGTGGTTTCATCAGCAAATCCGGGACGTGTGCGACCGCAACAACCCCGCGTATTACCCCCGCTTCAAGGCCTGGGCCGACGACTACTTCTACCTGCCCCACCGCCAGGAAACGCGCGGCATCGGCGGCATATTTTTCGACCGCCTCACCGTGGGCCAGGACGGTTCGTTTGAGGAGCTATTCGCCTTTATCCAGGACGTGGGTGAGGTGTACGGCCGGGCCTACGCCGCCATCCTCCGCCAAAACCGCGCCCTGCCCTTCACCGACCACCAGAAGCAGTGGCAGCAAGTGCGCCGCAGCCGCTACGCCGAGTTCAACCTGGCCATCGACCGCGGCACCCGCTTCGGCCTGGAAACCGGCGGCCGCACCGAATCCATCCTCATGAGCCTGCCCCCGCAAGCCGAGTGGCACTACGACTACCACCCCGAACCCGGCTCGCCGGAAGCCGCCACCCAGCAGTGGCTTCGCAAAGGCGTGGACTGGGTTAGCGAGGCCAGCGTCCCGGCGTGATTACAGAACTCAGGACTTCCGCCGTAACAACGGCCATGCTTCGTGCGGGCCAGCCGCTAGCCGGCCAGCTCCACGGCCGGGCTTTCCACGTCAAACAGCTCGGTGAGCAGCGCTACCAGTTGGCTGGGAACACCCTGTTGGCAGACGGCCGTGAGCTGCCCGACGCGCTGCCGAAGCACCTGCTGCATCAGCGATTTAGTGGCCTCATCGAGCAGGCTGGCGGTGGTGGGGCTGGTTTTTTTGAGGAAGCGCCGTAGCTCATTTTGCCGCAGCTGTTCCAGGTCGTGTTCCAGCTTTTCGATGCTGAGGGACAATGCTGGCTCGCGGCTGGCGGTGGAGGCTTGGTTCATGGGACAAAAAAGAAGGAACACGGGAAAGGGCGCGGCCAGCGGCGAGGGCCGGAAACGCGACGCACAAAGTTCCCGTCGCCGCCCCGGCGGGGCCCTGACGGCTGTCAGGGCCGATGCCTGATTCTTGTCAGCGTCGCGGGCCGCGGCTGCGCGGGCTACAGGAGGTAAAAGGCCTCGGGGGCCAGCGGCTGGGGCACGTCGGGCTCCTGCAAAAGCTGCTTCAGGTTGATTTCCACGGTGCGGGCGATGGCCGTGACCGGCGTATCGGTGGGCTTGTTGCAGAAGGGGTCTTGCAGGTAGCGGGCGGTGCGCTCCAGCAAAAAAAACGAGGAAGCCGTCATCAGCAGCACCGGAATCTCCCAGAGCCCGATGGTTTTGACCAGGCCCAGCGACAGCGTGCCCAGAAACAGGTAGATAAAAAAGTACACCAGCAGCCGGTAGCTCACCGGAAACACCGTGTACTTGATGCGCTCAGCCTGCCCCATGGCGTCGCAGAGGCGCACGAGCGTGGCATCGAGCTGCACTTGCTGAAACTCATTGATGGCCCCGGCCTGCAACAAGGCCCGGAGCTGGTCGGTGTGCAGGGCCAGCAGGGCCAGGGGCTTGTTGGCGTGCGGCTGCAGGGCGGCCTGGTCCGGCCCCGAGAGGTAGGTGGCCAGCGTGGCCGCGGGGTCGAGGCCGCGCAGGGACTGGCCCAGGCTGTAGCACCAGGCAATCTGGCGGTAGGCGGCCGTTTTCAGCGGATTGCGGGCGGTACGGGGCTGGCCGGGCTCGTCGCGCACGAAGGTTTTGAGCTGGAGCACCAGCGTGCGCGAGTCGTTGACAATGGCCCCCCAAATCTTGCGCGCCTCCCACCACCGGTCATACGACTGGCTGGTTTTGAAGGCCAGCAGCAGCGAAATCGAGCTCCCCAGAATGGTGGGCAGCTGCAACGGAATCAGCGGCAGGAAATCACCCAAATACAGCTTCAGGATGTGAAAAAAGATTGAAATGAGCAGCACCCGCACCACATCGGGCCGGATGTGCTTGAAAATGTAGCTGATGGGAAACCGGGTGTCGAGGAGCATAAGGGTGTTTTACTTGCCTATCCAGCTTCTTCCTACGCTTCGGCCGGCAGCACCAGCACCGGCACCGCGCTGTGCAGCAGCACCTGGGCCGTCACGCTGTTGTGAAACAAGTCGCTCCAAAAGCTGCGCGGCCGCGCTATCACCGCCACCAAATCAGTTTCCGCCGGCGCGGCGGCTTCCAAAATCCCTTCGGCCGGATGCGCGGCGATGATGCTGCGGGTGCGAATGGGCTGCGCCAAATCCAGCGTCAGGCCCGTGCGCTGCACCGATTCCAGCGCTTCGGCCGTGGCGGCGGCGGTGCTGCCGGGTTCCGTTTCGGCGTGGAGCACCGTCAGCTCAGCGGCCAGCTTATCCAGCAGCTGTCGCATGGACGCGGCGTGCGCGCCCAGCGAGAAATCTTCGCCATCGACGGCCAGCAGCACGCGCTTGGGGGCCTGGGTATTGCGCAGCGTGGGCGGCACCACCAGCAGGGGGCACGGGGCGGCGCGCAGGAGCTCAAGCGCGGTGGTGGTCATCAGCTCGTCGGGGAGGTCGCCGGTGGTGGGGCGGCCCAGCACGAGCAGGGCCGGGTGGTGGCGGCGCACGGCAGCGGCCACGGCCTCGGCCACCCGGCCGTGGCCGATTTCGGCCACGGCCGGCACGGGCAGGCCCCGCACCAGGCTATTGAAAGCCAGGTTCACGGCCTCGGTGTTCCGGTGCACCAGTTCGTCGGTGAGTAGTTCGGGGTCCAGCAGCGAGTCGCGCTGCACATGCAGCAGCACCAGTCGGGTGCCGAGCGCGGCGGCCAGGATGGCGGCGTAGTTCAGGGCGCGGTTGGCAGGCTGGAAAAAATCAGTGAGAACGAGCAGCGGAGCGGCCATAAATTAAGGGTGGGGTAGTGGTGAAACCACTGGCAAAGGACTGGGTCGCGGGCCGCGGGCACCATGCGCAATGTCAACCCCGCGCCCTGATTTTAATCATGCGGACAGCCACCGTACCGGCGGAACTATTGTGCTGCAACAGCTTTCTGTCCGCCATCATCGTCACCGTTTGCAGCACCTACCCGTTCCGAGCAGCCCTGCCTGCTGGTTGGCACAGTTGAGGTTTAACCGAAATAATACCAGGGCAGCGTATCTGGAAATAAATCATTATATTCAAGTATAATTAACATAATTATCCGCAGCTAGCCTTTCCGAACCATTCTACCCTGCCTAACGGCGGCGGGCTTCAGCTCCCGGCTTTGGCAACTGGGTGGCTTGGCGGCGCAGCCAAAGGGCCAGGACGTTTCGTATTTTATTGCCCTCCGCTATGTCCTGGCCCTGGCTCATTTTTATTTTGCCGCTGTCGCGCACGGCGCGCGCACGCCTGCTGGGCTGTGGCCTGAGCGTGCTATTGGCGGGCCTGCCTTGCGCAGCAGCGTTGCGGAATCAGCTGCCGGGAACCTCCCAAGCGGTAGTGCCGCCGGAGCAGCTATTAGGTAAGCCCGTGTCGGCGCTCATCCGGCAGCTGCTGGACACGGCGGGCACGGGCGGCACCCGCGCCGCCGATGCCCGCCGCGGCCTGCACGCCGGCCCCGAGGTCCGGGCCCTCTACGGCCCCGGCTGCGCCCCGGCCTGGACGCAGCCCGCCGATAGCCTCAACGCCGATGCCACGGCGGCCCTGGCCCTGCTGGCCCGCGCCGCCGAGTTTGGCTTGCCCGCCGACTACCTCACCCCCGGCCTGCTGGCGCTCCGCGACTCGCTGCGGCCGCGCGGCAGTACCAGCCTTTTTGCGGAACGCCCCGCGCAGCTGGCCCGGCTGGACGTGGCGCTCAGCGACGCGGTGCTGCGCTTTATGCGCGACCTGGGCCGGGGCCGGCTGCGGCCCTTCACGCCCTCGGCGCGGGAAAAAGCGGCGGGCCCGGCCGGGCAGTCGGCGGCCGTGCTGCGGGCCGCGCTGGGCACGCCGGCGGTGCCGGCGGCGATGCTGGCCGGCCAGCCCAGCAGCCGCGAGTACCGCCAATTGCAGCAGGCGCTGGCGCGGTGGCTGGGCCGGCCCATCGGTGCCGATTCGGTGGCGCACCAGCGGCAGTTTGAGCAAGTGGCCGTGAACCTGGAACGCTGGCGCTGGGAGGCCGCACCCGACTCGGCGTATATGCTCATCAACCTGCCCGCCTTTGAGCTGCAGGTAGTGAGCCGCGAGCTGGTGCGCCACCGCCAGCGCGTGGTGGTGGGCAAGCCCGAAACGCCCACGCCCACCCTTAATAGCGCCATCAGCTACTTCACCCTGGCCCCGGAGTGGCACGTGCCCACCTCCATTGCCACCCAGGAAATGCTGCCCCGCCTGAAAAAAGACGTGGATTACCTGGACCGCAACAACCTGGTGGTGTACGACGCCCAGGGCCGGGAGCGCAACCCCTACCACATCCGCTGGGCGGAGGTCACGGCCCAGCATTTTCCGTACAGCATCCGCCAGACCTCGTGCCGCAAAAACGTGCTGGGCCGCATCGTCTTCCGCTTTGCCAATGCGTACGCGGTGTACCTGCACGACACCCCCGAGCGGGAGCTGTTCGCGCAGTCCAACCGGGCCATTAGCCACGGCTGCGTGCGCCTGGAACAGCCCTGGCAGCTGGCCCGGTACCTCATGAGCCGCGAGCCCCGCCCCGTGCTGCTGTCCGGCGATGCGGACTGGGTATGCCCGCGCCGCCCGCGCAACGTGCGCCTCCAGCACCCGCTGCCGCTGCGCATCTGCTACGCTACCTGCGTGGCCGAAAGCGGCCGCCTCCGCTTCTTCCCCGACATTTACCACTGCGACGAAGCGCTGCGTCAGGAGCTGTTTGGGCTGGTACCTTAGCCGGCTATGCGCGGCACCTCAATCACCCGTACCTAGCTGATTAGCAAGGCTGCGTATCAATTCAAAGCGGAGCCTTCGTACGGCTGACGCATTTCTGTCGTACTGGGCATCGTGAAGGCCACGGCAGTGCCCGCGTGCCCCGCTGGTTGTTTTGAATTTCAATCGTCAAGCCCATTTATGCCACTCGCTCCCGAGGAAAACATTTACACCCCACGCCAACGGCACAGCCTGCTGATTGTGGTGCTGGTGGCCATGGGCGGGCTCGTGCTGTTTGGGTTGGCCAGCTTCATCTCGGCATTTTTGGGTGCGGGCATTCTGTATGTGACGCTGCGGCCGTGGTTCACAGCCCTCGTGCATCGGCGCGGCTGGAACCGGCAGCTGGTCACGGTTCTGCTGCTGCTCTTCACCATCGTGGCCCTGATAATTCCGTTTTACGCCCTGAGCGCCATGCTCTTCAACCGGCTGCGCAACGTGGGCCAGTACACCAACCAGATTCTGGCGGTGGTGCACCGGCTGGAGCACCGCACCGGCTACTCCGTCACCAGCGAGCAAAACGTGCGCACGCTGCTGGGCCAGGTGGCCAGCCGCGTGAGCAACTGGCTGCCGCTGCTGGCCGGCAGCATCCTGCAATTCATCGTCATCATCGGCCTGATGCTCTTCACGATGTACTTTCTCTTCATGCAAGAGGAAGCGTTTCTCCGCAACCTGCGGCGCTACCTTCCCTTCCGGCCCGATACCATGGACAAGCTCCAGGACGCGCTGCAAAACAACGTGCACGCCAACGTGCTGGGCCAGGTGCTCATTTCCGTGGTGCAGGGCTCACTCACAGGGGCGCTGCTGTGGGTATTTGGCGTACCCGACCCGGTTTTTTGGGGTGCGGTGGCCATTTTCATGGCTTTTATTCCGGTGTTGGGCACGCCGCTGGTGTGGGGGCCAGCGGCGCTCTATCAGTTTTCGCAGGGTGCCACCGCGCAGGGGGTGGGGATTCTGCTGGTGGGCTTCATCGTGGTGATGAACGTGGACAACCTGCTGCGCATCGTGCTGGCCAGCCGCATGGGCAACATTCACCCCCTGGTAACGCTGGTGGGCGTGACGCTCGGCCTCGAAATATTCGGGGTGCTGGGCTTGGTCATCGGGCCGCTGCTCCTGTCCTACCTGGGCGTGCTCATCCAGGTTTTCGCGCAGGAAAACCGCCAAACGCGGGCCCACCGAGCCGCTGCGGCCGTCGATTCGGCCAGTAGCTCCGGTGACTGACCCAGTAGTTAGCCATTGGCTGTTAGCTGATAGCTGATAGCTGTTGGCTTTTGCTTTGCTTAGAAGCCTCTTGGCAAGCCCTGCTGCGAGTTGTTCGCGCCCACGTCGCCGCCGCGCGCCAGCACCTGCTAATCTGCCGAGCGTAGCGTTGGGTGCTTGCTGGTGAGGGCGTTGTCTCCCACGCGCAGCTTGCCCTGGCCCACGGTAACGACTTCGGCCAGCGGGTCGCGGTAGAAATAAGCCCCGTCTTCCACGATGAGCTGGCCGGCGATGGTCACCTTCGTGTGGCGTAGGATTTCCAGGGAGCCGCCTTTTTTCACCACTACCCGCGCGGTGGGGCCAATGTAGAGCTCCGGCACTGTGCCCGACAGCTCGTTTATTACCAAGGCATTATCAGCCCCAACCACCACGCGGGCCGAGTCGCGCGGGTGGGCCGGCTGCCGCCCGATTTCCAGCCCGCCCTGCACCAGGTAATACGAGTTAGGAGCCAGAAATTGCAGACTGCCCGGGGCCCGCAGCACCGTGGTGCCCACGGCGGCCGTGTTGCCAAGCACAAAATCGCTGCGGTGCGGACTGGTGCGGTGTGGGCCGTCCCGAAACACCGTATTGCCGCTGAACACCGCGCCCAGGATTTTATCGGCGGCCCCCAGGGGCGGCTCGGCGTAGTCGTAGAGGAATGTGCAGCCCCGCAGGTGGAACGCGCTGGCCGTGTCCATAGCCGCCGGAATGGCCTGAATGAGGTAGCTGCGCGTGCCAACGAACTCGCAGTTAGTGAAGCTCATGCGGCGCGCTTCCTGGTCCGAATGCAGCGTGTAGCGACCGTAAGCGGCCTGGCCGCGGTAGGGCCGGTCCTCAAACGTGCAGCCCACGAAACGAGTGGCCTCGGTGGCGGTAGCGGCATTGCAGCCGTTCACGAACGCGCCGTAGATGCGGCAGTTGGTGAACAGGAAATCCGGCTGCCGAATCCAGGCCGACCAGTTGGTGAGGCCCCAAAGCAGGCCGCCGCTCACGACAATGTTTTTGGTGATGGCCGGGCCGGTGCCGTAGTGGTCCGAGACCAGGCCCTGGCCCGCATTGTCCACGAAGCGGCAGTTTTCTAGGCGCACGTTGGCCACAAATCCGCCCTCGGGCTCAATGTCCACGCCCGCGCCGGGGTTGGAAAACAGAGCTTTGCCAGTGGCCGCCATCAGCACCCGCCCCGTGTGGCTGAAGCTGCAATTGACGGCCCGAAAGCCGTTGACGCCCGTGAGCGAGAGCCCCTGCCGGCCGTTGTAGTCAAAGGTGGAATTCTCGAAGAGAATGCTCTCGCGCTGGGGGTCGTCCAGGGTCTTAGCCAAGTGGTTGAGCACCTGCACGCCGTCGCGCCCGAAGTGGTGCACGGCCAGCCGGCGCAGCACCACGCGGCGCGAGTCGTTCACAAACAGCCCATCAAAAGCGAGTTGAATGCCAACATCGCCCCAATGCCCGCCAATTAGCAGGTTGGGGCTGTTGCCGTTGAGATTGAGGTTGGCGATTTCGACGTTGTCGCAGCCTTGCAAGACGATGCAGGTGCCGCTGGTAGCCGCGTACTTCCCGTCAGTAAAATAGGCCGTGGGCGCTTCGTAGGGCTGGCCGGTGGCGGGGTCGAAGGCCCCGTAGCGCAGGCCGTTGGCGTAGCGAATCTCGGTGGTGGCGCTGTCATCGCCCAGCACCTTCAGGTTGCGGCAGCCCACTAGGTGGAGCACGTCGCGGCCGCTGAAGGCCCCTTCCTGCTGGCCCACCAGGTACACGCCCCGGGGGATGCGCAGCTCGGCGCGGCCCGTGGTGCCGGCCGGCGTTTGGGCGCGCTTGTTGAAGAAATCGGCCGCCCGCTCGAAAGCGGCCTGGTCGTTGGCCTGGCCATCGCCTACGGCCCCGAAGTCCTTTTTCAGGTCTTTGCGCAGTACTGATGTGGCTGTTTGGCCATGCGCCACGGCGGTGGCTAGCCATAAGCCAACCAGCGCCAACTTCCCGAAATGCAGGACCCACGCACTACTTGTTTTCGCGAAGTTCTTCATGCAGTTAGCAAACGGTATTTCGGCGCATTAGGGGGCACATCGTCACGCTCACCTTGTGGCGCTAACCACAAAGCTCGACGGCCGGAAACCCCTTTTTATTGCACCAGCTGCGCAAACAGCCGCGCCAGCGTTTCGCCCGCGTCGGCGCAGCGGCCGGGGTGCACCGCCGACGACTGCACCACCGTGCTGCGCGTGGCCGTGAGCCAGCGAAACCGCTCGGCCAGGGGCAGCTGGCCGATGGTGCCGCCCGTGGCCCGGCCCTGGCAAATGCGCTCGAAGGCCTGCAAGCGGGCCGTGATTTCGGCCAAATCCAACTCCGGGGCTACGGCCAGCAGGCGCGCCTCGGGCAGCGCAAACCGCGTTTCGAGGAAGCCCAGCGCGCGGCAGTACACGATGACGCCCACGTTCAGGAATTCTTCGCGCTCCACGCGGGGCACCACGCGCAGCACGGCATACTCAAATAAGTGCATTGTGGGCATCTTGGGCTTCCTGAACAAAGGTTTCTGAGGCCGCCAGCCGGGCTTCGAGGAAGCGCACGTAGTCGGCGCGCTGCGCCTCCGTAGTGGCGTCGGGGTTGGTCAGCCACTCGTCGGGCACCAGTGCCACAATGGCGCGGAGGATTTCGGGCGTGAGCCGGGCGCGGCTTTCCGCGTCTACCGGGGCCAGCTCGCTGGCCTGCGGCAGCAGCACGTGGGTTTTAATCTGGGGAAACGGGCGGGGGCGCGGCGCGGCCCATTCGGGGCCGGCGTGGTGCACGTAGAGGGCCGCGCCGTGGTCGATGAGCCACAGCTCCTTGTGCCACATCAGCAGGTTGGTGTTGCGGGCGGTGCGGTCCACGTTCAGCGTCAGCATGTCGAGCCACACAATTTGGGAAGCCAGGCGCGGCTCCACAGTGGTCACCAGCGCATCGTAGGTAATGGCCCCGGAGAGGTAGTGCAGGGCCAGGTTGCGGCCGGTGCTGGCTTGCAGCAGGTCCTGAATTTCCTCATCCGGCTCGGTACGGCCGAAGGATTCGTCCAGCTCGCAAAACACCAGCTCCGGCATGCGCAGGCCCAGCGCGCGGGCTATTTCACCTACTATCAGCTCGGCAATCAGCGCCTTCACGCCCTGCCCCGCGCCCCGGAATTTCACCACGTAGAGGAAGCCGTCGTCGGCCTCCATCAGGGCGGGCAGAGAACCGCCCTCGCGGAGCGGCGTCACGTAGCGGGTGAGTGCAACGGTGCGAAGTTCGGGGGCAGCGGTGGCCGGCATAGGCTTCTTGGAGCAGGGAAAGAGCGCCGCAAAGAACGTCACGCCGGGCGCACTCGCGGGAACCTCACCCCCGGCCCGCATCTGCTTCATGCGCAGAGTCCCGCGGAGAGGGGAGCCTGACGATTCCTGACCGCGCATAACCGGTGCCCCCTCTCCACGGGAGAGGGGCCGTGCCCGGCAGGGGTTAGGGGGTGAGGTTAACGTTGAACGGGCTACTGCTTCTTCCGCAGCGCCAGGTAATCCAAGTAATACAGCACCTTCACCGACACCGAGTTATTATGCGGCGTATTGATGGTGTTATTGAAATTACTAAAAAACTGCGGCGTGGCTTCATTGGCTTGCAAGTAGGTGGAGCCCGCGTTTTTCCAGACCACACTGATTTGCGAGCCGGGCGCGAACCACCACGCATACACGGCGTCGATGTTGAAGGCGTTGTAGGTGTTGTCGCGGTTGCGCTGGTAGGCGGCAGACTGCTCCTCGCCGTTCCGGCCCAGCGCCGTGAAATCGGCGTAGCGCACGTTGCTGGTGTACTGGCGCAGGCGCAGCGTGAACGACATGCGGTTGGTGAAGGTGTAGGCCGCCGACACCACGTTGGCCACCGTGGATACGTTGCGCCGGCCCAGCACAATCTGGCTCAAAAAAGGTGCATCGAGCGGCTCGTTGGCATCGAGGCCGCCATTCACGTAGCCGATTTGGTGCTGGCGCAGGCTCCAGTCGAGGCTGTAGCGGAAGGTGAGGTGGGTGTTCACGCGGTAGCGCGGGTAGAAGCCCAGGCTGTAGCCGGTGCGGCGGGCGCGGGCCAGCCGGTCGTCGCGGCCATATTCCTGAATCCCCGCGTTCCAGCTCACTGCGAGGGGCTTGCGGGAGTCACTGTTGAAGAACACCGTCAGGCGCGTGTTTTCGGGCACCCGCACGTAATACTCGCCCAATGTTGGAGTGCGCGGCTCGAAGAAATCGTGGGTCACGGGGTCCACGTTCAGGTCGAAGCCGATTTGGTTGAAGCTCTTGGTGAACGTGGTGTTGGCCCCGAGGTAGAAGTTGAGCGCCTGGTAGCGCGTGGGCTTGTAGAGCAGCGTGTGGCTGATGTTGCCGAACACGTACAGGTTGTTCACCTTCCAGAACTGCTTGTATTTGGCGTAGCTCAAATCCAGCGACTCGGTGATGTTGTTGTTGCCAAAGAGGATGCCCAAATCGTTCGGATTGTAGGTATCCGACTCAATGCCGTGGCTCAGGTTCCAGGTGAAATTGCCCGAGATTTTGCCGAAGCCCACGCGGTACTTGTAGCCGTCCTGGTCGTTGATGGGCTGGTCGGAGCCGAAAGCCGTACCCCGCCGCCGCGAGTAGATGGCGCGGCCGTCCAGGGCGTAGGAGTTTTGCTTGTTGGCGAAGCGGAACAGGCCGCCGGTCACGTTAGCATCGTAGGTGCTGCCGGCGCGCGTGACGTTGGTGTTGATAAGCGAAACGTAGGAATTGTTTTTTAGGCTCTGGTCGAGCACGGCGATGTTGTAGTTGCTCAGCGGCTGGGTGAGCACGCGGCGCTCCTGGCCGCTTTCCGTGTTGCGAATGGTGGCGTACACGTCGTTGCTCACGGCATTGAACACCCCGATGCCCAGGCCTTTGCTAGTGCGGCCCGATACCTTGGTGGCGTTGAGCAGCGGCGTTTCGGAGGGGTTTTTTAGCAGCCGCTCGTCGGGGCCGGCCGTCACGCCGTAGAAGCCAATGGGCGTGGCCCCCACCCGCCGCGAGTAGAACAAATTGCCCTTGTTGAACAGCTCCGTGCCTTCGGTAAAAAACTGCCGGTTCTCGTTGAACTGCACCTCGAAGGGCGAGAGGTTGAGCACCTGGTTGTCGCTCTGTACCTGCCCGAAATCCGGCACCAGCGTGGCATCCAGCGTGAAGCTTTCGTTGATGCCCCACTTCACGTCGGCCCCGCCGTTGAAGCTGGTGGTGGTGCGCTTGGTGCCTTCGGCGTTCAGCGGATTGTGGTTCACGTAGGCCGACACGTAGGGCGTGAGCGAGAGGCGCAGCGGCGGCTTCACGCCTTTTATACCCGTCAATTCGCCCCATTGGTTCACGAAACCATCCACCTGCGGCTTCACCTCGTTCCAGAAAAACTGCGCGTTTTCGCGCTTGCGCTGCCGCATAAAATTCAGCCCCCACTGCTGCACCTCAGCCGTGCTAAACCGGATGGCGGAGTAGGGAATCCGCATTTCAGCCACCCAATCGGTGCCGCGCAGCATGGTCTGGCTTTCCCACACGGCGTTCCAGTTGAAGTCCTCGCCGCCCGCCGGCGAGTAGCGTGAATCGAGCTGCACGCCGCTGCTGGTCACGATGAAGCCGTAGCCGTTGAGGTGGTCGGAATAGGTATCCAGAAAAATGCCGAAGAAGTCGGAATTGCCCGTATTGTCCCGCGCCGTCAGCTCCCTCGGAATGGAGTCCGGCGACACGTCGTGCATCACGGCCCCCACGTAAATGGCAGCGTCATCGTAGAGCACGCGCACTTCGGTGGGGTGCTTTTCGGGCACGCCGGGCTTGGGCCGCTGCTGTGTGAACTGGCCGGTTACGGGGGCCTCGCGCCACACGGCTTCATCAAGTACGCCATCGAGCTTGGGGGCTTGCGAGATGCGCAGGGCCCCCAGCTGGCGCTTGGGCGCGGTGGTGGCCGTGGTGGTGGCTGTAGTGGCCGGCGTTTGGGCAGCCACCGAGGCGGCAAATGCCCACAGGCACACCAGCAGGCGGCAAAATCGGGTTGAGACGGAGAAAGCCATAGTGCAGAACGGTGAGGTGGAAATGCTGTAGGAATTGGGCAAAGCGGTGGCTGGCAATGGCAAAAAGCCGCGCTGAAAAATTCCCGTAATCGGTGGTTATTCGGTGGGTTTTGAGTAGGGGACGGGGGCGTACCCTACTTCGCTTTGCGCAGGAAAATGTCGCCGTTGAACGTCTTCATCATCACCTCGGCCCCGCCGCTGTTGATTTTGCCGTAGGTCCAGTCGTCGGTGCTGAGGCGGGAGAGGCCGTTTTGGCTGGTGCGGGTCACTTTGGGCTGGCCTCGGCTCAGGGCCACGTCGAAGTCGCTGTACACGTTGCCGCGGTCCGATTTCATTTTGAGGGCGGCGCTGGCGCTGGCCGGCAGCGTCACGTCTACCTTGCCGTTGAGGGTGGAAAAGGCCATCGGCGCGCCGGCCGTGATGCCGGTGAACGTGGCTCTGAGGTCGCCGTTCACCGTGTTGGCCACCGCCGAGCCGGCCACTTGGTTGAGCGAAATATTCCCGTTCACATTGGTCAATTCCAGTTCGCCGGCCACGTTGTCGATGGTGATGTCGCCGTCGTTCACGGTGCTCACTTTCAGCGAGAAATTCCGGGGCACTTTAATGGCCAAATCAATCGGGCCCTTCCAAGATTCGGTGCTGATTTCGACGTGGTTGTTCTTTTCCTCGGCCGTCAGGTTGAGGCTGTTGGCGGCCGAAATTCGTTTCAGGCCCGCGGCGTTGCCGGAGTTGGACTGCGCGTGTTTGCCAGCACGGGCAGCGGCGTCAATCAGCACATCCTTACCGCTGTAGCCGCTTACGTGAATACTGCCATTCACCAGCTCAACTTCCAACGAACCGGGCTTACCGGGCGCGCTGAGGGCCACCGTCAGCTGCGCCTTGGCCGCGTCCTGCGCGAAGCCGGGCACGCTTCCGCCGAGGAGCACAAGGGCCAGAATAACGCTTCGCCCGAGGGCGGCTCGAAATAAATAAGTCATTGCTATTGAGTTGAATTGCTACTGTTTGGTAATGGTCACGTCGCCGTTCAGGGTTTCGAAGCGGAACTCCGGGCCGCCTTTGCCGATGCGCACGGCCGTGTCTTTGGTGAGTTTGTACACGGTGCCGTTGCCCCGGCCTTGCTGGTTTCTGGTGACTTGCGCCGGCAGCACCTCCGTGTTGGGAAAGTCGGTGTACAGCTCGCCGTGCATGCTTTTGAAGTGTAAATCGGCGGCAAAATTGGCCGGGTAGCGCACCTTAATCTGGCCGTTGATGGTGTGGTACGACGACGCCCCGGGCGGATTGGCGGCGTAGTCGGCTTCCACGCTGCCGTTCACGGTGTGGGCCTGGGTGGTGCCCTTCACGTTGCGCAGCGTAATGGCCCCGTTCACGTTGCCGGCGTTCAGCGGGCCGGTCACGTCCTGCACCAACACCACGCCGTTGTTCACGGTTGAAACGTGCAGACTGAGCTGGTACGGCACTTTCATCACGTAATCGATGTCGTAATTGTAGTCGATGCGGA
This sequence comes from Cytophagales bacterium, assembly GCA_038213745.1. Lineage (GTDB taxonomy): Bacteria > Bacteroidota > Bacteroidia > Cytophagales > Hymenobacteraceae > Hymenobacter. Next base: position 243 of record JBBQSQ010000017.1, on the reverse strand, counting down.
AGTGCTCGGAGCGGCGCTCGTTGTGCGACCGCGAGTCGTAGGGTTCGGCCGTGTACACTATCACGCTGTCGCCGTGCTGCGCAAAACCCAGATTCAGCTCGCTCTTCCCAATTTCTAAGGTCTTAGCGTCGTCGGCCGTGATAGTTTTGGTGGCTTCTACCAGGATTTTGCTACCGGCGTAGCCCATCACCGTTACCGAGCCGCTGATGTTGTAGACGGCCAGCGTGCTGCGCCCCGCGTTCG
>JBBQSQ010000016.1:0-37620 GCA_038213745.1 Cytophagales bacterium | reverse complement strand
GGGCCGCGCCAGCAGCATCAGGCCAGCCGTAAGCCCGGCCGTGCTTACCAGCAGCAGGCTTAGGGTGCGGTCGTAAAGCTCCTGCCGGTCGGTGCCGGGCCGGTTGGCGAAGCGGAAATACGTGGTTTCCATGCCGTAGGTAAACACCACGTTCAGAAACGACACGTAGGCGTACAGCCCCGTTACCACCCCGTATTCTGCCGCCGCAAAGGCCCCCGTGTATATCGGCACCAGCAAATACGTGAGCACCCGGCCCACAATGCTGCTCACGCCATACATGGCCGTCTGCGAAGCCAGTTTTTTTACTACACTCATTCTTTATCAATTAAAAATTGAGAATTAAAAATTAAAAATTTGCTCCCTGGTGAGCATTTGACAGCTTTTCTGCTCATTTTTAATTTTTAATTATTCATTTTTAATTTCCTCACTTTCCCGTGAATACCGCCGCCCGCTTTTCCACAAACGCGGTGGTGCCTTCCTTAAAATCGTCGCTTTCGAACGCTCGCCCAAAGGCTTTTACCTCGGCCGCATAGCCGTCGGTGTCCTTGGCATAGTGCGCATTCACGCACTCCAGCACCATGCCAACGGCCAGCGGTGCCTTGCCCAGAATCTTGCCCAGCAGCTGGTGGCAAAACGGCAGCAGCTCGGCCTGCGGCACCACGTGGTTCACCAGGCCCAGGCGCAGGGCTTCATCGGCCTTCACCTGGTCGGCGGTGAGCAGGAGCTCGATGGCCTTGCCTTTGCCAATGAGCTGCGGCAGGCGCTGCGTGCCCCCGTAGCCCGGCAGCAGCCCCAGGTTTACTTCAGGCTGGCCAAAACGGGCATTATCGGAGGCTACGCGCATGTGGCAAGCCATGGCTAGCTCGCAGCCACCGCCCAGCGCAAAGCCGTTCACGGCGGCCACCACGGGCTTGGTGCTTTCCTCAATCCGGCAGAACGCCTCCTGGCCATACTCGGCCGCCCGGGCCGCCTGCGCGGGCGTAAGTGCCGCCAGCTCCGCAATATCGGCCCCCGCCACAAAGGCTTTCTCGCCGCTGCCCGTCACAATAATGCCGCGCACCGCCGGCTCGTCCAGCGCCCGCTGCATGGCGGCGTCGATGTCGGCAATCGTGGCCGCATTCAGCGCATTCAGCTTGGTGGGCCGGTTGATGGTAAGGGTCAGAACACCGCTGACGGTATCCAGGTCGTAGAGCAGGTTTTCGAAAGAAGCGGACATAGCAAAGGTGTAAATCGCATGATTTGGTGCTGCCAAAGATAGGGCACGGGTTCGGGCGTACTGGTCGGGCCAATTCCCCGGTTCGCCGCCCCGTAGCCTTATTCAAACGAAACCGCCGCGATAACCCTGTGCCCTCACCCCATATTTGTCCTCATAAACAAGCAAATGTATTTGTCTATAAATACTTATTTTTACCTCGAACACCATTTCATTTTTCACCTTTTAATCCTTTACTGCAATGGGCTTTGTTTCTGAATTCAAAGAGTTTATCTCCAAAGGCAACGTGCTCGACCTAGCCGTTGGCGTTATCATCGGTGCCGCCTTCGGCAAAATCGTTACCTCGCTCACCGACGACATTATCATGCCGCTGGTAGGCCTTGTGGGCGGCCAGCCCGACTTCTCCGCCATCCACCTCGGCCCAATGAAAATCGGCTTGTTTATGAACGCCGTATTGGGTTTCATCATCTTGGCCTTCATTATTTTCATGATTGTGAAAGGGGCCAACAGCATCAAGAAAAAGCCCGTGGAGGTAACGGCCGTACCCGCTCCCCCCACCACCGACCAGCAGCTGCTCATGGAAATCCGCGATTCCCTGCGCGTCAGCCGCGTTTAAACGCCCGGCCCGCTCACCCAGAAAAAACCGCTGTTTGCCGAGTGGCAGGCAGCGGTTTTGGCATTTTGGCCTCAAGTAGTCGTTTTATTAAAGCTAGGTAATCACTCGAATTAAAATAAGTTGCGAACTTTGGGGCGGCATAACCACAACGAGCCCTGTTTAGTGGTTCGCAGTGAACCTCCCGTTCCTCCCGTTCGTTAGGCCACACAACCCCTCCCCCGATTCACTCCTACTTCGCTGATATGAAAATCTTGCTTGCTGCCGCCCTGTTCAGCGGCCTGAGTTTCGGAGCCGCTGCAACCGCTCACGCCCAAACGGGCCCCGCCTTTCCCATGCCGGGGCAGGCCACCAGCGAAACCAATGCCCGCCGCAATACCGGGGGCAACGCCGACGACCTCGCCCGCAACCAGCGCCGTGCCGCCATGACGCCCGACGAAGTGAAGCGCGACCAGCAGCTCGAACTCTTGGAAGCCCGCACCGGCAACACCAGCTTCGGCGGCCGCAACGCGCCCGAGCGCCAATTCGACTCTAACCGCAGCGGTAACGGCTTCACCGTCCGCAAGTTCAGGACCCAGCCCGGCAAACCCGGTTACGTTCAAAAGCGCGGCATGAGCCACCCCATCGGCGGCTCCAACCCCGCTGGCAAGCCACTGGTGCACAAGCACAGTCACAGGAAATTCCTGTTCTTCTAACCTACGCGTCTTCCACACAACAGAAAGCCCCAACTGCAATGCAGTTGGGGCTTTCTGTTGCCTCAACAGCTCTCGGGTTCAAGCCTTGCGTAAGTTGCTCTTATTTAGTTGTTAAGTAGTAAACGGGTCATGAGTTGCTCGTACGCTGTAGCAACTTGAAAAATGCTGTAGTTATAGTAACCAGCACGAAAAAGCTCCGACTGCTTGCGCAGTCGGAGCTTTTGGCTTTCGCACGAAGCGCTGAACTTACAGCGTCCGTTTGATTTCCTTTTCTTCGAAGCCCTCAATGTTGTCGCCTTCCTGCAACTCATTGAAGTTCTTGATGGAAATACCGCACTCGTAGCCCTGGCGAACTTCGTTCACGTCGTCTTTGAAACGCTTGAGGTCCTGGATTTCGCCGGTGTGCAGCACGATGCCGTTGCGCACCACCCGCACGCGGGTCTTGCGCTGGAACGTGCCCTCCGTCACCATACAGCCGGCAATGGAGCCCACTTTGGTAATATTGAATACCATCCGGACTTCGGCGTTGGCCGTCACCACTTCCTGCACCGTTGGAGCCAGCATGCCTTCCATGGCATCCTTCACCTCATTGATAGCATTGTAAATGATGCTGTAGAGACGGATGTCAATCTGCTCCTGCTCGGCCAGCTTGCGGGCACTCTGCGAGGGCCGCACCTGGAAACCGATGATGATGGCGTCGGAGGCCGAGGCCAGCAGTACGTCGCTTTCCGAGATGGCACCTACTGCTTTCGAGAGAATGTTCACCTTCACTTCCGGCGTGCTCAGCTTGAGCAGGGAGTCGGAAAGGGCTTCCACCGAGCCGTCCACGTCGCCCTTCACCAGGATGTTAAGTTCCTTGAACGAACCGATGGCCAGGCGGCGACCAATTTCGTCCAGCGTGATGTGTTTCTTGGTCCGGATTGTCTGCTCGCGCGCCAGCTGTAGGCGCTGGGTAGCGATTTCGCGGGCTTCGCGCTCCGTTTCCATTACCTGGATGCGGTCGCCGGCTTGCGGTGCGCCGGTTAGGCCCAGCACCTGCACCGGCGTAGCGGGCGGCGCGGTTTTCATTTTCTTGCCGCGGTGGTCGGTCATGGCCTTCACGCGGCCAAAGTGCGGGCCAGCGAGAATAATGTCGCCCACGTTCAGGGTGCCGGTTTGCACCAGCACGGTGGTCACGTAGCCGCGGCCTTTATCCAGCGAGGCTTCGATAACGGTGCCGATGGCGCCGCGGTCTGGGTTAGCCTTCAGGTCCAGCAATTCGGCTTCCAGCAGGATTTTCTCCAACAAGTCCTCAATACCAATGCCCGATTTGGCCGAAACCTCTTGGCTCTGGTATTTGCCGCCCCATTCTTCCACCAAGATGTTAATCTGGGAAAGCTCCTCGCGGATTTTCTCGGGGTTGGCCGAAGGCTTGTCAATCTTGTTGAGGGCGATGATAATCGGTACCCCAGCTGCCTGCGCGTGGTTAATGGCTTCCTTGGTCTGCGGCATTACCGAGTCGTCGGCCGCTACCACTATGATGGCAATGTCCGTTACCTTGGCACCGCGGGCACGCATGGCCGTAAAGGCTTCGTGACCAGGCGTATCAAGGAAAGTAATGGGCTGGCCCGATTTGGTCCGCACCTCGTAGGCCCCGATGTGCTGCGTGATGCCGCCGGCCTCGCCCTTAGCCACACTCGCATCGCGGATGTAATCAAGCAGGGAAGTCTTGCCGTGGTCGACGTGGCCCATGATGGTCACAATCGGCGCCCGGTGTTTGAGGTCCTCTTCGCTATCGCCGGCATCGATGCTGATTTCTTCCTCTTCTTTCGACAGGAATTCCACATCAAAGCCGAATTCATCGGCAATAACCGTAATAGCCTCGGCATCAAGACGCTGGTTGATGGACACGAACATGCCCATACCCAAACACACCTTGATAACCTCGTTCACGTTCACGTCCATCAGCGAGGCCAGGTCGTTGGCCGAGATGAATTCGGTGAGCTTGAGGATTTTGGCGTCGAGCTCGTTCTGGGCGCGCAGGGCCTCGCGGTCCTCGGCCAGCATGCTCCGCTTGTCGCGGCGGTACTTCGCGCGGTTTTGGTTATTGCCGCCTTTGTTGCCTCCAAGTTTGGCCAACGTGGCCTTAATCTGCTCCTGAATCTGCTTTTCAGCCTGTTCGGGCGTGAGGGCCGGAGCATTGGGCTTAGGTGCCGTAGGCTGGCCGGGGCGTTGACCTAGACCACCTGGACGCTGGCCCGGACCGCCGGGACCACCGTTCGGGCGGTTGCCCTGGTAGCCACCACCCTGGCCGGGAGCTCCGGTGGGGCGGTTGCCTTGGTAACCGGGGCTGGGCGGCGAAGTGGTGCTGCCGGGAGGGCCGGGCAGACGCGTGCGCTTCTTCTGGCCGGGGCCAGCGGGCAAGCCCCGCTTACTTACATCCGACGACGCAATGGGGCGGGGGCCACGGCCACCCGGCCCGCGCCGGTCATTATTGAGCGATGACAAGTCGATTTTGCCAAGCACCGTGAGGCCCTTCAGCGTATCCGACTTAGCCACGATGGTGCTGGTGTCTTCAGAAGCAGCGGCTTCCGTGGAAACGCCCGCTGGAGCCGCCGCCGCCGGAGCAGCTACTGGCGCGGCCGGTGCGGGTGCCGTCACAGGGGTGGCAGCTGCCGGAGCAGCGGGTGCAGCCTCAACTTTCGCCACTGGCTGCGCTACCGGAGCGGGCGTAGGCGCAGGCATGGCGGCCACTGGAGCTTCCACTTTAGGAGCGGGAGCCGCAACAGGTGCTTCCACTTTCGGCGTCGCAACTGGGGCTGGGGCTGGCGTAGCAACGGGCGCGGGCGCAACGGCTACTGGTGCAGGAGCCGGCTGGGGCCGGGCCGCCATCACGCGGCCTTTGCTATCCAACTCCATTTTACCCAGCACTTTTAGGCCGGGCGCAGCCGGAGCTTCGGGAGCGGGTGTGGGGGCTGGCGCTGCCGCCACGGGGACTGCAGGTGCTGAAGGAGCAGCTGGAGCCGGGGTGGGCGCAGCAGCTACGGCAGCCGGGGTTGCTGGCACCACCGGCTTAGCGGCCGGGGCAGGCGCAGCGGCCACCACCGGGCGTGGAGCCGGGGCAGCAGGCTTGGGGGCCGCATCAAGGTCGCTCTGGCGCTTGGCCTGAATGACTTTCTGTGCTTCTTGCCGGTCGTGAGCAGAGGCCGCGAATTCCTTCTCAAGCGAGGCCACTTGCTCGCCGGTGAGCTTCGTGGTCGGCTTGTTCTCTACTTGTATACCTTTCTTGGCCAGGGCTTCTACCACCCTGTCCATTCCAATATTCAGGTCTTTGGCCGCCTGTTGTAGCCGTTTCGGGGTTGCTTCCGCCATTTATCTTTTCTCGCGTAACGATACGCTTCTAAGTGCAAAGGTATTACATTAAATCTTGCCAACAGGGCGCAAATCGCGCCACTGGCTCGATTTGTTACCCTTGCCGTACCGGCCGCGCGGCCGTCATTGGGCTGGCTCCGCGGGAGAGCTGGTGCCCGCTTCCTCAGTCGTTGGTTCGTTTCCGTCGGTAGCGTCTACCACCAACGCGGTATGTTCAGGGGCCGTTTCGGTGGCTGATGCGTGCGTTACAGCCACTTCTTCGTCGGCAGCAGCAGCATTATCATCGGCCGTTTTGCCAGCGGCAACGCGGTTTTTAGCCGTTTCCAGCGAGTTGTCGTCGAGGTCTTCGTCGTCGGCAAATTCCTGGCGGATAATGCGGTACACATCGTCCACCATTTCCTCTTCCAACTCCGTGCGGCGCACGATGTCGTCTTTCTTCACGGCCAATACGGCCCGGCCTGTATCCAGACCGATTTTCTTCAGCTCGGCCAGTACCCAAGGCTCGATTTCGTCCTGGAACTCGTCCAGCGAAATATCTTCCTCGTAATCGATGGCTTCGCGGAATACGTCGATTTCCATGCCCACCAACCGGCTGGCCAACTTGATGTTTGCACCACCGCGGCCAATGGCCAAGCTTACCTGGTCGGGCTTCATGAATACCGAAACCCGGCCGTTCTCCTGGTTTATCTTCATAGAACCCACTTTGGCCGGCGATAGTGCCCGCGCAATATAAAGCTCTAAGTTATCGGTATAATTGATAATATCGATGTTCTCGTTTTCCAGCTCGCGCACCACCGGGTGGATGCGGCTGCCCTTCATGCCCACGCAGGCCCCCACGGGGTCAATGCGCTCGTCGTAGCTCTCCACGGCCACTTTGGCGCGCTCGCCGGGCTCGCGCACCACGTTCTTAATGACGATGAGGCCGTCGTAAATCTCGGGCACTTCCAGTTCGAACAACCGCTCCAGGAAGGCCGGCGCGGCGCGGGAAAGGATGATTTTCGGGGTGCCGTTAATCACTTCCACGCGGTGCACCACGGCGCGCACGGTGTCGCCCTTGCGGAACCGGTCCTTGGGAATTTGCTCGCCCTTGGGCATTACCAGCTCGTTGTCGTCCTTGTCCATGATGAGGGCCTCGCGGCTCCACACCTGGTAAACTTCACCGGTCACGATTTCGCCCACCTGGTCCTTATATTTCTGGTACAGGTTGTCGCGCTCCAGGTCCTTCACGCGCTGAATCAGCGTTTGGCGGGCCATGAGCACGGCGCGGCGGCCGAAATCCTCCAGCTTCACGCCTTCGGCCACGGACTCGCCTACTTCGAAGTCGGGCTCGATTTTCTGAGCTTCGGCCAGCGGAATTTTGTCGTGGTCCCAGATATCCTCCGAGTTGTCGTCCACGATTTCGCGGTTGCGCCAGATTTCCAGGTCGCCGTTATCGGGGTTGATAATGACGTCGAAGTTTTCGTCCTGGTCGTACTTCTTCCGAATCATGGTGCGAAACACGTCGTCCAGGATGCTCATCATCGTGGGCCGGTCAATGTTCTTGCTCCGGGCAAATTCGCCGAAGGATTCGATTAGTTCGTGGCTGTTCATGCTTTTTAGCTGTTGGCTGATAGCTGTTAGCTATTAGCTTTTTTTTGAATGAAACAGAACGTCGGCTAACAGCTAACAGCTATCAGCCAACAGCTTTATTTAAAAGAGATAACAACCTTGGCTTCCTGAATGTCCCCGAAAGGAAAAAAGGTGGCGGGCAGGGTCGTTTTCTTGGTTTTTTGTTTGATGACTTCTTCAATTTCAACACCCTCGGCGGTGGCGGCGGTGAGGACGCCGGTTTTCTCGGTGCCGTCGGCCAGTTTCAGGGCCAGGGAGCGGCCGATGTGACGCGGGTACTGGCGCGGGTCGGTCAGGGGCTGGTCGGCACCGGGGCTGGTGACTTCTAAGGAATAGGCCGATTCTTCGCCGTAATGCTCGTCGATGCGGCGGGCCAGGCGGCGGCTGATAGTGGCGCAGGCCTGGATGGCCAGGCCATCGGGACCGTCGAGGGTGACGGTGACTTTGGGCAGCACCGAATCGGACACGGTGAGGCTTACGATGAACAGCTCCTCTTCGCCGATGGCGTCGCGGAGCATTTCCAGCAGCAGGGTGCGGTCGAAGTGCATTGGGTGGGTAAGAATCAGGACAAAAAAAGAGGGGACTATCGTCCCCTCTTTGCTAAAGCGAATACCAACTTCGGGGCAAAGGTAAGACAATTGGCCGCGGAATGCAAGGCGGGTGCTCCAAGGCTGGCTACCCGCCGCTACGGGCCCGGCACCAAAGAAGAACTGCCCCGGCGCTGGCGAAGCAACTATTCTTTCCGCTTACGCCTTTTAAAACCCGAGCCGGGCGCGCAGTGTTTCTTGGCGCGCGCCGGCAACAGTGCCGGCAATTTCTCACTCACTTTTAATGTTTTAAGCCCAATGAATACCTCTCAAATGCTTCGTCGTGCTGCTTTCGGCTTGGCCGCTGTTTTGACCACTGGCGCGGCCTTCGCCCAAACGATGCCCGCACCGGCGGCCAAGGAAGCCAAACCCAGCCCGGCCGCTACGGCCACTGGCAAGCTTGGCACTACCGACGTAACGGTAGTCTACAGCAGCCCCGCCGTGAAGGGCCGCCCCATCTGGGGTGGGCTGGTGCCCTATGGCCAGGTGTGGCGCGCCGGGGCCAACGAGGCCACCACGGTAGAATTCAGCAAGGCCGTGATGGTGGAAGGCAAGGCCCTGCCGGCCGGCAAGTATGGCTTCTTCGTGATTCCGACCGAGAAGCAGTGGACTGTCATCTTCAACAAGGTACCGAACCAGTGGGGTGCTTTCAAGTACGACGAGAAGCAGGATGCGCTGCGCGTGACCGTGACGCCGCGCAAGGCCGCCAGCATGAGCGAGCGGCTGGTTTATGAGGTGAAACCGACCGGCCTGGTGCTACGCTGGGAAAACCTAGAAGCTCCGGTTGCCATCAAATAATCGCCTCTGAAGCCACCTTACCGCTGCGGGCGGCCCACCCAGGGCCGCCCGCTTACTTTTGTGCTCTCTTCGATTTTTGAATACTCCATGGAATACAAGCTCACCCAATATAGCCACGGCGCGGGCTGCGGCTGCAAAATCGCGCCTGCCGTGCTCGACCAGATGCTGCACACCAGCATTGCCCAGCCGCACCATGAAAAGCTGCTGGTGGGCAATGCCAGCCGCGACGATGCGGCGGTGTACGACATCGGCGGGGGCCAGGCGGTGATTTCGACCACCGACTTTTTTATGCCCATCGTGGACGATGCGTATGATTTTGGCCGCATCGCCTCGGCCAATGCCATTTCCGACGTGTACGCCATGGGCGGCCGGCCGCTGCTAGCCATTGCCGTGCTGGGCTGGCCCGTGGATAAGCTGCCGGCCGACGTGGCGCGGCGCGTGCTGGAAGGAGCCCGTAGTATTTGCGCCGAAGCGGGCATTCCGCTGGCCGGTGGGCACAGCATCGACTCGCCGGAGCCCATTTTTGGGCTGGCCGTGACGGGCATGGTGGACATTGTGGATTTAAAGCAGAACGACACGGCTACCGCCGGCTCGGAGCTGTATTTGACCAAGCCGCTGGGCGTGGGCATTCTGACCACGGCGCAGAAGAAGGGCATTTTGCGGGATGAGGACGCCACAATTGCGCCGGCCCAAATGATGCAGCTCAACAAGATTGGCGCTGAATTGAGCAAGCTGACCGCCGTGACAGCCTTGACGGACGTGACGGGTTTTGGCCTGCTCGGCCACTTGGCGGAAGTGTGCGAAGGCAGCGGCCTGACGGCGGAAATCGACTTCGCAAAGGTGCCCCGCCTCGCGGTGGCGGAACCGTACTTGCAGCAAGGCAGCGTGCCGGGCGGTACGGGCCGTAACTGGGCCAGCTACGGCCACAAAGTCGGGGCCATTACCGACGAGCAGCGAGCCTGGCTCTGCGACCCGCAGACCTCCGGGGGCCTGCTGGTGTGCGTGGAGCCGGCCGGGCGCGCGGCGGTGCAGGCGGTGTTTGCCAAGTACGGACTGGCGCTGGAAAGCTTCGGCCACCTGCGGGCCCACGCGGCGGATGAGGCCTGGGTGCAGGTGGGTGCTTAGCCCGACCGTTAATTGATGAAAACAGCCTTTTTTCGGCCGCTAGTTGAGGTGGCGGTGGTGCTTTTTGTGGTGTTGGGGGCGGCGCGCTGGGTGACCGGGCTTTTCTCGAAGCGCACCCATGTGTACCGGACCACGGCGGCGCGCCAAATGCGCCTGCTGTTCTGGCCCTTGCTGGCGCTGGGCGCGGGGCTGAGCGTGGTGCCGGCCGTGGCCATGGGCGGCGCGAAAATCAGCAATTTCGAGTGGGTTTTGACGCTGGGATTCCTGATGTTCACGCTGGTGCTGAGTGGGCCGGCCCTGTTGCTGCACCTGCGCTACTGGGCGCTGAACCACGAAACCGTGCTCGTATTTCAGGCCGATGAAAACCGGTTTGAAGTGCACGAGGCCGGCCAGCGCCTGCCCTTCGAGCGGCGCGATTTGGCCGGGATTGAGCGGGTGACGTGCCGGGCGCGCCGCACGTTCTGGGCCCGGTACAATTACCTGCGGCTGCACTTGCGGGACGGGCGCATCATCGTGCTCACCGCGCTGCTTACGGACCTGGAGCCGCTGGCCTCGTTCCTGCGGAGTGTGCCCACCGAGCGGCGCACGCGGGCCTGGTGCTGGGTGTAGCAGCGGCGGCCCAGGCTACGGCCGGCGGTACAGGCCGGGGGTGCTGGTAGCCTGGTAGGGGCCGAACACGCCGGGCAGCAATTGCTTCAGCTGCGGCACTTGGTTGCTTTGGTCGAGCAGGTACTGGGGGGGCGCGGGACCCATTTCCTGGGCGATGCGCACCACGGCGGCGTACTCCGTGAGGTGGCCGAAATCGACCTGCGACAGCGTCCAATCCAGGTAAGGAGTGGCGGGGCGGTTGTTGAAATACGCCCGGTCGTCGGGGCCGAGGATGAGCAGGGTTTGGCCCTGGAGGGCGGCGTAGCGCGGGTCGGGTTGCAGGCCGAAGCGGCTTTCGGCGGGCATGTGCAGCAGGGCTTCGAGGCGCGGCACCTGGGCCCGGTAGCGCAGCACCACGGCCGCGTTGAGGATGAGCAGCAACAGCAGCTCAAGCAGCCAGCTGTGCTGGTAGCGCTGCCACAAAAATAGGCTGAAATACGCCAGGGGCGGCAGCAGCAGCACCAATACGCCCGGCGCGCCGCCCCGCTCCACGGCGGCCGTGGCAATGGCCACCACCAGCCACACCAGCATCAGCTGCCGAAATTTTATCTGAAAAACCAAGCCCAGCGACGTGCCCAACGACCGAAACAGGGCCAGCCCCAGCACTAGGCCGGGCACTATCAGCAGGCGCAGCTGCAAGCCGGCGGGCAAGCCGCTGGCAATCAAATTCGTTAAGCCCGGCTGGAGGTGAAAACGCCCAAACCCCGACAATGCCCCGCTGTAGAGAAAAAACGTGACAACCAGCGCGTACGGAAAGAAAAAACCGCACAATAGCAGCAGCGAGCTGCGAAACGAGCTGGCCGCAAAAATGACCACCGCAAACAGGCCAACCACCAGAAACAACGCCAGCGGCAGGTAGCACAGCGCCCCCAGCCCGATGAGAAACCCGGCCCGAAACAACCGGCGGTTGTCGTAACCTTCGCGGGAAGTGGGCAGCAGGGCACTCAGGGCAATTACAACGAACGTGTGCCCCAGCAGCAACGGCGAGAGCGTATCCAAATCGGTGCTCACGCTGCCCACCAGCAAGTACGTGAGGGCGGCCACGTAGCCGCGCTCGGGGTGTACGTCGTAGCGGTTGAACACCAAGTTCAGGCGCAACGCCTGCACGAGCAGCAGCAGCAGCGCCACCACGCGGTAGAGCCACACGGGGCGGGAGAGCACGGCGTCGAGCAGGGCGAAAAAGGCGGCGGCCAGCGGCGCGGTACCATCGTAAAGGTCGCGGTAAGGCAGCGCCCCGCCGTGCAGTCGCTCGCCCACCAGCAGGGCCCGCAGCTCGGCCGCCGTGAGGGGCAGGCCCAGCCAGAGCAGCGGCAGCCGCAGCGCCAGCACCAACAGCAGCAAGGCCAGAAGTTGGGCCGGAAGGGAGCTTTTGAAAAAGCGAAGCACTTATTAGGGTATGAGGGTAAGGGGGTGTGAGGGTAGGAGGGTGTGGGGCAAAGGTATTGGGTTGACCCAGCCACGGCCGTTGTTGTTTAAACTGTTTCTTTCCCCCAACCTCCTACCCCCATACCCTCCTACCCTCTTATCCTCATACCCTTAAAAAACCCCCTCGTACCTTTGCCAGTCATATGGAAAGCAAACGACAGCAAAAAATGGCCAGCCTGCTTCAGCAGGAGCTGGCCGCCGTGCTCCAGCGCGACCTGCCCCACCTGTTTGGCGGCGGGCTGGCCCCGAGCATCAGCATGGTGAAGGTGACGCCCGACATGGGTCAGGCCCGCGTGTACCTCAGCCTGTTGCTGGGCAACAACGCCACCGACCGCCTCGACATCATCCAGGACAACGCTAAGGAAATCCGCCACGCCCTGGCCAAGCGCATCCGCCAAACGGCCCGCGTAGTGCCGGAGCTCATCTTCTTCCACGACGACAGCGCCGCTTACGCCGCCCACATGGACCAGGTCCTCGGCACGCTCGACATTCCGGCCGCGCCCAAAGAAGAGCCCAGCGAGGACGAAAAACCGCCCCGCCCGCGGCTCTTCAATTAGCAAATGGGTAAATGAGTAAATGAGTGAGGGCGCAAAGACCCCGTGTTGTTTGCCTCCTCACTCATTTACTCATTTACTCAATTACCCATTTACCGCCTTGTACTACGACCCGATTAAGAAAACGCTCGGCCAGGTATTCAACCGCACGCCGTGGCTGCGCCGGCTGTTTTATCACCTGCTCGACCTGCTGCTGCTGCGCACCTGGCACGTGCACCGGGAGCTGCGGCGCTGGGCCAAAGGCCGCACCCAGGAGCCCCTGAACATTCTGGACGCCGGCTCCGGCTACGGCCAGTATTCGTACTGGATGAGCGGCCTGAGCCCCAAGTGGAACATTCTGGCCGTGGACGTGAAGGAAGACCAGGTGGCGGATTCCAACCGGTTCTTCCGGCAGATTGGTCGCCACAACGTGCAGTTTGCCGTGCAGGATTTGGTGCTTTACCAGGAGCCCAATTCCTTCGACCTGGCCCTGTCGGTGGACGTGATGGAGCACATTCTGGAAGATGTGGAGGTGTTCCGCAACATCCACGCTTCGCTCAAGGACGGGGGCATGCTGCTCATTTCCACGCCCAGCGACCAGGGCGGCTCCGACGTGCACGACGACGGCGAAACCAGCTTCATCGAGGAGCACGTGCGCGACGGCTACAACATCCGCGAAATCCAGCAGAAGCTCAGCACGGCCGGTTTTGAGCGCATCGAAGCCCGCTACGCGTACGGCGAGCCGGGCCAGGTTTCGTGGCGCCTTAGCATGAAATACCCCATTCTGATGCTGGGCAAGTCGCGCGCGTTTTTTCTGCTGCTGCCGTTCTATTACCTCATCACGTTCCCATTTTGTCTGCTCCTTAACTGGTTTGATGCCCGCACCACCCACGATTCGGGCACCGGCCTGATTGTGAAGGCCTGGAAGTAAGACCGCAGATTTAACAGATTTTAACGGATGAAACGGATTCCTTTGTGGTACCGCTCTTCCCTCATCAGCTCTGATGCGTTAGTGAAAGCCTTGGGCAGAACCACAAAAAATCTGTTCTATCCGTTAAAATCTGTTAAATCTGCGGTCTGTGAACGTCCCCTTCCTCATTGCCCGGCGCTATTTCCGTTCCAAGAACAAGCGCAACATCATCACCATCATTTCCAATATCTCCATGATTGGGGTGGCGGTGGGCACGGCTGCGCTCATCATTGTGCTGTCGGTATTCAATGGGCTGGAGGATTTGGTGCGCACGCTCTACGGCAAATCGGACCCCAACCTGGTTATCACGGCCACCAAGGGGAAGGCCTTTGATGTGAACCGCACCTTCCTGATGAAGCTGCAAAACACGCCCGGCGTGGCCCTGCTCACGGAGGTAATCGAGGACAATGCTTTGCTGCAATACCACGACCGCCGGATGGTGGTGAAGATGCGCGGCCTGAGCGATAACTACTTCGGCCAGAGCCAGATTGATGCCAACATCCGGGAGGGCGACCACCGCCTGCGCCGCGACAGCATGGAACTGGCCCTGGTGGGGGCCGGGGTGCAGCACGAGCTCAGCATTACCCTCAACAACCGCCTGTCGCCCATGCGCTTGCTGTACCCGCGCAACACGCCTGGCAAAAAAACGCTCGATATGAACCCCGACAACGCGTTCAACGAGCAGGACCTGACGGCCGGCGGCGTCTTCCTCATCGAGCAGCACGTTGACGACAGCTACATTTTTGTGCCCCTCACCTTTGCCCAACGCCTGCTGGGCTACACCACCCGCCGCACCGCGCTCTACGTGAAAGTGGGCCAGAGCTTCAAGGTAGAACAAGTTAAAAATCAGCTCCGCCAGCAGCTCGGGGCCGGCTTCAAGGTGCAGGATTCCGACGAGCAGCACGTGAGCTTGTTCAAGGCCATCAAGGTGGAGAAGCTGTTCGTATTCATCACCTTCACGCTCATATTGCTCATTGCCTCGCTCAATATCTTTTTCTCGCTCTCGATGCTCGTCATTGATAAGAAAAAGGACATTTCGGTGCTGCTGGCCATGGGGGCCAATCAGAAGATGGTGCGCAATACCTTTCTGCTGGTGGGGGCCATTGTGGCCTTGGTGGGTGCTGCGGTGGGCCTGGTTTTTGGCGTGGGCCTCTGCTGGCTGCAGCAGCGCTTCGGACTGGTGAGCATGGGCATGGCCACGAGCGTAGTGGACTCCTACCCGGTGAAAATGCAGGTTTCGGACCTGGTGTTCACGTGCCTCTCCATTATTCTCATCACCCTAGCCGTGAGCATTCGCCCGGCGCTCAACGCGAGCCACTTGGACTTGCGCGAGAATTTATAGCGCCTGGGGGCATCCTGGCAGCGTTGGGGCCGTAAGGGCTTAACCTGATTGCAAGGATGCAAAGCTCCACTGTGCCTATTTCCACTTTCAGCCCTACCTTGCGCTTTACGCGTGCCCGGCTATGAAAGTATCTACCGCAGAACCGTTTCAAATTGTTTACTCGCTCTTCGAGCACGAGTTCCTCGGCCACTTGTTTGCGGCCTATGTGGTGCAGCTCGGCCCGCGGGGCCAGCTCACGCTTCAGCACCAGACCGTTTCGGGGAAAAACGCGCACGAGTTCGCGGCCGCCCTCGATGCCACCGACTTTGAGCTGGTGGAGCTCTGCGACCAGATTCAGCAGGAAGCCGTGGTGAAGGAATTCTGGCCCCGTAAAATCGCGACGGCCGAGTTTTTCCTCAAAACCTACAACGCGGAGAAGGGCGACAAGCCGCTGCAGGAGGTGATTGCCCGGCACGTGCAGGCGCGCATGGCCAGCATTTTGGCGCGGCTAGATGGCAAGTGCGTATTCATCATGGGCCGCGACGGCGAGCCGACGTGGCGCGAGGTTGGGCTAGCCCCGGTCAAGGCGTCCATCCTGTTTCACTTCCGGCGCAACGAGGAGGGCACCCATTATTTCCCTACCATTCAGTACCAGGGCCAGCGGCTCGATTTTCAGTACAAGGACGCGTTGCTGGTGTGCCTGCAACCGGCCTGGCTGCTGCTCGGCGACTTGCTCTACTCCTTCCGCACCGAGGTGGATGGGCGCAAGCTGCTGCCGTTTTTGAAGAAGAAATTCATTGTGGTGCCCCGGCAGGTGGAGGAGAGCTACTTCCAGAAGTTCGTGGCCCCGCTCATGGAATCGTTCGAGGTGCACGCCCGCGGGTTCGACATCCGGTCGGAGCGCTTCGTGGCGCGGCCCCGGCTCACGTTCAGCGACGCCGTTCCGATGGCCGCCGCGCCCGAAGCGCCCGTGCGCCCGCCCGGCCCGCCGCGCCGGGGCCGCGTGCCGCAGCCCAAGCCCCTGGTCCCCCTGCTCACCGGGACCGAAACCGAACAGATTCACTTTGAGCTAAGCTTCCGCTACGGGCCGCACCTTATGGCTCTCGGCACCGACAAGCCGGTGAGCGTACGCCTCGAAAAAACGGCCGATAGCTACGTTTTCCACCGCCTGCTGCGCAACCCCGCGCAGGAACAAACCACCGTGGCCGAGCTCCAGGCCCGCCAGCTCACGGTGGCGCACGGCCACGCCACCCTGCCGAAGGGTGAAGCCTTTAAGTGGCTGCACGACAACACGCCGGCCCTCACCGAGCTGGGCTACACCGTGGAAGCGGCCGACACGGCCACCAAGAACTACTTCATTGGCCCCACCAGCGTGCACGTGGGCATTCAGGAAGCCGGCGACTGGTTCGATGTGCGCGGCACGGTGCGTTTCGGCGATATTGAAATTCCCTTCATCCGGCTGCGGGGCCACATTTTGCAGCGGCGGCGCGAGTTCAAGCTGCCCAATGGCCAAACGGCCATCATCCCGGAGGAGTGGTTTACGGACTACATGGAGCTGTTTGCCTTCGGCGAAGAAACCCCCGAAGGCCTGAACCTGCGCCGCCACCACCTGGCCCTGGTGGCCGACTTGCAGAGCAACGACCTGGCCACCGTGCGCATGGGCCGCAAGCTGGCCAAGCTCCGCGACTTTGCCGAGGTGGAGGACCACCCCCTGCCGGCTGGCTTCCTGGGCGAGCTGCGCCCTTACCAAAAGGCCGGCTACAACTGGCTGCGCTTCGTGCAGGACTACCATTTTGGCGGCTGCCTGGCCGACGATATGGGGCTTGGGAAGACCATTCAGGCGCTGGCCATGCTCCAGCACCGCTGCGAAAGCGGTGCGGCACAAGGCGCGGCGTCGCTGCTGGTGCTGCCTACTTCGCTGGTATTCAACTGGCTGAACGAGTCCCAGAAATTCACGCCCGACTTGCGCGTGCTGGCCTACACGGGCACCTACCGCGACAAAAACGTCGCCCGGTTTGCCGACTACGACGTGGTGCTGACCAGCTACGGCATCGTGCGGCTCGACACGGAGCTGCTGACCAGCTACAAGTTCGACTACGTGATTCTGGACGAGTCGCAGGCCATCAAAAATCCATCGAGCACCACGTCGCAGGCCGTGCGGCAGCTGCGCTCCAAGCACCGGCTCATTCTCACGGGCACGCCCGTGGAAAACAGCACCATGGATTTGTGGTCGCAGATGTCCTTTATCAACCCCGGCTTGCTGGGCACGCAGGCATTTTTTCGCAAGGAATTCCTCAAGCCCATTGAGAAACACCAAGACGAAGGCCGCACCCGGCGGCTGCACGCCCTCATTAAGCCGTTTATTCTGCGCCGCCACAAGGCCCAGGTAGCCAAAGAGTTGCCGGAAAAAACCGAGCAGCTCAGCTACTGCCAGATGACCGAGGAACAAGCCCACGCCTACGAGGAAACGAAGAGCTTTTACCGCAATAAAATCCTGCGCAACCTGGACGAGCACGGCCCAGCCAGCACCCAGTTCCTGCTGCTGCAAGGCCTGACCCGTCTGCGCCAGATTGCCAACCACCCGCGCCTGGCCGACGAAACCTACACCCACGAATCGGGCAAGCTGCGCGAGATTTTGCGCATGATTCGCAACGTGGTAGCCGAGGGGCACAAAGTTTTGGTGTTCAGCCAGTTTGTGCAGCACTTGTCCCTTGTGCGCGCGGCCCTGGACGAGCGCCAGATGCCTTATGCCTACCTTGACGGGGCCACCCGCGACCGGCCCGCCGAAGTGGCCCGCTTCCAGGAAACCGAGGACCTCAAAATATTTCTCATCAGCCTGAAAGCCGGCGGCGTGGGCCTCAACCTCACCGCCGCCGACTACGTCTTCATCCTCGACCCCTGGTGGAACCCTGCCGTGGAAGCCCAGGCCGTGGACCGCGCCCACCGCATTGGCCAGCTGCGGCCGGTGTTCACCTACAAGTTCATCACCCAAGGCACGGTGGAGGAGAAAATCCTGGCCCTGCAACGCCGCAAGCTGGCCTTGGTGAGCGAATTGATTGCCACCGATGAGGCCGTGATTAAGCACCTCACGCGGGCCGATATCGAGGAGCTGCTGGGGTAGGCCGCCACGTCCAGCACCCCAAGGCCCACTAACGGCCACAAATGGAGCCGCACTCCAGCGCTATATGCATCCGTGCTTTTTTTAAAGCGCCATAATTTCCCTATATAGCGGAGCATTTGAGACTTTACTTGCGGTTGACTATTGATTGTTAATTTAACTATTCTTGTATTCGATTAAAATTAACAGTACGTTTGCCCATATTAATCTTTTTTAAAGCTTATTAAACACATTCGTTTTTCATAATGCTTAGTGGCTTGGCTCTCCTGCGCTTTCTCTATAAACCCGGCTCGTGGCTGGGCTGGAGAAGCGGAATGCCAGTTAAGCTGCACGGGATTGGGGTTTTGGGCTTGCTGCTGATTACCGCCGCCCCAAGCTGGGCCCAGCAAACGCCCGCGCAACTCGCCAAGCCGGCCACCACCCACGGCCCCGACTCTCCCAAACCCCTCCCGCCCAAACAACTGGAAGAAGCCTTGCGGCTGCTCTTGCGGGCCGATTCGGTGGGCCGGGCCTCCCGGCGGATGGGCACCGAGTCGCAGGGCTTGGTCATGGACCAGACCATCAGCAAGCTGGGACGCGATTTCTACGACCTTTTCTACAGCTCTTTTGAAGCCCCAAGCGGCCTCGAAGACTTTACCGTGGTGCTGGTGGAGCGGCAGGCCCGCGCCAACAATGCCGTGGTGGCCCTGATAGTGAACGACACCGAACTGTTTGAACTGCCCTTAACGCCGCGGGCCGACATGATGGAAGAGTCGGCGATGGCGGCCGTGGGCGCGGCCGTCGACTTTTTGCTGCAGGCCCAAAGCATTAGCCGCCAGCTGGAATCGGGCCGCAAAATGGCTCCCGAAGTATTCTAGCCGACCACTCCATTCCGCTGAAAGTTTTCACTCCCTTATCCTTTCCATCCCTAACCTTTTGCTGCATGAAAATACTATCTACGCTCGTCCTGCTGGTCCTTTTTAGTTGCTGGGCTCGCCCCGGCCATGCCCAGGATTTCGTGTACGAGCCCAAAAACCCGGCTTTTGGGGGCGGCAACCCCTTCAATTACTCGTGGCTGCAGGCATCGGCGGCGGCCCAGAACACCATTGAGGACCCCACCAAAGCAGCCACCGGGCAGTCCGACCCGCTGGCCCAGTTCGCGGCCGGGGTAAACCAGCAGGTGCTCTCGCAGCTCACCAGCCGGCTGATATCCTCTCAGTTTGGCCAGGGAGCCATCAAGCCGGGCTCGTACACCGTGGGCGGCTACCAGGTGAACGTGACGCAGGGCGCCAACGGCGTTGAAATAGTGGTGATTGATATCGTGACCGGCAACCAAACCACGGTCACCATACCCAAAGGCTTGTGAGCCGCCGCACCCGCTATTCCCACCCGTTTTTCTGCCTTTTATGACCGCCTTCCGACCCACCCGGTTAGCTACTTTTTTGTTCGTATTTGGGCTCAGTGCCTGCTCGCCCTACCTCCACCAGCACTTGCTGGGCACGCAGCCCGCCCGGCTCGGGGCCGAAGTGGACGGCGACGCCCGCTGGCAAAACCTGCCCAGGCCGCGCAACAAGACGGTGGTGGCCGTGTATAAGTTTCGGGACCAAACCGGGCAGTACAAGCCCCAGGCCAACGGCTCCAGCTTCTCTACGGCCGTTACGCAGGGCGCGACCACCATGCTCATTCGGGCGCTGGAGCAGTCGCAGTGGTTTGAGCCCATTGAGCGGGAAAACCTCGGCAACCTCCTCAACGAGCGCAAGATTATTCGCTCGACCCGCGACGAGTACGCGGCGCTCACCGGCCAGAAGCAGCCGCCGCTGGCGCCGCTCCTCTTCGCCGGCATTATTCTGGAAGGCGGCATTATTTCCTACGACTCCAACGTGCTTACCGGGGGCGCGGGCCTGCGCTATTTTGGGGCCGGGGCCTCGGGCCAGTACCGGCAAGACCGGGTGACGGTGTACCTGCGGGCCATCAGCACCAATTCGGGCAAAATCTTCAAAACCGTTTACACCTCCAAAACCATTCTCTCGCAGCAGGTCGACGCCAACCTGTTCCGGTTTGTCAACTTCAAGCGCCTGCTCGAAACCGAAACCGGCTTCACATACAACGAGCCCAGCGAGATGGCGGTGAAAGATGCCATCGAAAAGTCGGTCCAGGCCCTCATTTACGAGGGTTTTGAGGAGAACCTGTGGGCCCCGCGCGATTCGGCCGAATTCAACGGGGCCGGACGCAAAAGCTACCTGAGTGAGCGAACGGAAAACCTGAACATCGACGTGTTGGGCCGGGAAATGAAGCCCCGCCGGAGCACGCTTGGCATTGGCCTGGCGGTGGCCGGCCAGCGCTACGCCGGCGATTTCGGCACGCCGCAAACGCGCCCGGCTGCCGACGTAACGGTGCGCTACCAGCCCTGGGAGCGCACGTCGCTTTTCCTAACCGTGGGGCGCGGCCGGCTGGCGGCCGGCGCCCAGGGCTCCTCCTTCAACCAGATGTTTGACTTTGCCGAGCTGGGCGCCCAAGTGCGGCTGTTCCCGCGCGACCGACTCACCCCGTTTGTGGTGCTTGGCGGGGGCGGCATTACCCGCGAGGCCTTCCCCCTTGCCAACGCCAACAACACGTTTGCCCATTTGCTCACGGGCGTTGGGGCCGAATACCTCGTGGCCGACCGGCTGGGACTGAGTGCCAGCATCAACAACCGCTACATTCTGAGCGATAACCTTGATTTTGTGAAGCAGGGCCGCTACAACGACTTCTACTGGACCGGTCGGTTGGAGGCCACACTTTACCTTGGCAAGCGCCGCGGGGAGACGCGTCAGCGCTAGTCGTGCACGACTGTGACCGAGGGGAAAATTCGTATTTATAAGGCATTTTATAATGTATATAAATAATTTTTAAAATATAAAACCGCTGTAGCAAGCTTAATTGGCTGTTTTTATAACTATGACATTTTTTTTTATGATTATTATTAAAAATATATTAGGATAATAGAAAAAGTATATTCTATCTTTGGCTCGTTCTTCCGGAGAGAGCAACCCTTCACTTTCACTGTTCAAACCCCCAATCTTTTTCAAACCCACCACACGCTATGAAATCCTTTAACACCGCCTTTTTGCTGCTGGCTGCTGCCACGCTAACCATTGGCAGCGCTTCGGCCCAGACTGCTCCTAATCCCAAGCCCGCTGTGCAGGGCCGCCCGGCGCCCGCCCTGCGTACGCCTGTGCCAAACTTCCAGATTGATGCAACTCTCCGCCGCGACGCCATCGACAACGTGTCGTACGTGAACCAGCAGGGCCTGGGCAACTTCGGCGAAGTAGTTCAGTTCGGCACCCAGCAAACGGCCGACATGATTCAGATAAACGCGAGCGCCACCGCCCGCGGCAACGACGGCTACCAGACCCAGACCAACGGCACGGGTAGGATTGGCCGCAACGATGCCTACATGGTGCAGGTGGGCGCTGGCAACTACGCCGACCAAACCCAGAACGGCAACCTGAACGTGGCCATTGCTGCGCAGGGGTCTATGGGTGCTGGCGGGGCCCGCAACGAGAACTACTCGGTGCAGTGCCAGACCGGCAGCAACAACTACGGCTACGTGGACCAGGACAGCAACAACAACTTCGCGCACCAGGACCAGACCAGCTCCATCGGCACGTCGGTTGGCGGCGGCCTGGGACCAGGCAACGCAACCAACGGCAACTGGGCTGATACCCGCCAGGGCAACGGCGTGGGCCCGGTTGGCGCAAACGGCAGCGACGGCCAGTGGAGCCAAGTGGTGCAGAACGGCCAGAACAACCGCGCTTCGGTTCGCCAGGACCACAACTAGCTGGTAGTAGCACGGGGCGGGTGGCCAGCAGGCCGCCCGCCCCGTGCTATTTGCGCCGTTTAGCGGGCCCCGGGCGCTGCCACCAGCAACGCCCGGGGCCCGTAGCGGCTCCATCATTACTTATTTTTCCTCTCACCGCACAAGCCCTGCCCTCATGAAACACCTTCTGGTAATGCTGGCGTGTTTGCTCAGTGGCGTACTGGTCCCGACCACGACGTGGGCGCAACTGGTATCAAACCCCAAACCGGCTGCTCAAGGCGGCCCTTTGGACCCCGACCTGCGGGAACTATCGCAACAGCCCCTGCGGCTGGCCCAACTCATTGGCAACGCCGACAACGTTTCGCTGCTCACCCAAGTCGGCAACAGCAACGAAGCCTACATTCGGCAAGTGGGCGACTACAATGCTTCCCGGCTGGCCATTATTGGCAACGGCAACAAGACCGAAATCATCCAGGAAGGCCGCCGCAACCTGTTTGATATGGACCTGACGGGCAACAACAACCCGGTTTCCGTGAAGCAGTTCGGCAACAACAACGTGTACGACGTGGACCTGAACGCGTCGAACACGCCCGTAAACCTGGTGCAAAATGGCATCAGCAACCGGGTGGTCAGCAACCTCACGGGTACCAACCGCGAGTACAACATCGGCCAGTACGGCAACAACAACGTGCTGACGCAGGTGGAAGGCAACACCGTGCTGCAAAAGGGCTACAGCGTCGAAATGCGCGGCAACGGCATTCGCCTGAGCATTGAGCAGGGCCGGGTAACCCCCTAGCGAACGGCAAGCGCCCGAACAGTCCTCACCTTTTCACATCCCTCTTTCTGAGCTATGAAACGCGCCCCGCTGGTGCTTGCCTGTTTATTGGCGCAGCCCAGCGGGGCGTCTGGCCCAGAACCTTGCCAGGCACGGCTGGCGCTGGCCCGGCAGGACCAGCTGCTGACAATAACCGGCCATTGCCGCAGCTTGCTGCCCGCACCGGCCCGCTACCGGTACCAGTTGCTGGTGCAACGCCACGGCAGCGGGGGCCAATCGCAGAACAGCCAGGGCGGGACGTTTACCCTCGCCGCCGGGCAGGAGGCGGTACTGTCCCAGGTGCGGTTGACTGCTGGCCCGCAGGACCGTTGCGCCGTTCAATTGCTCGTTTTTGACACGGGCAACCAACTGGTAGCCCAGGACTCCACCCGCTTCTGACCATGCCCGCGCTGTGGCCCACTGCTCCACCCACGGCCTTCGTCTTCCTGCTCCTCAAGACTCAGACCCCGCGTGTGAGTCTTTTTTATTGCCCCACAACCACCTCCAGCCCAAAGCTGACAGCATAATTCTGCCGAAGTAGTTCTATCTGTGTTTTTTCTTTACTTTTAACGCCAACTCCTTTCCCGACTTTTTTATTTCTGCTCCTATGAGACTACGTCTACTGTTCGCACTCTTTGCTGCGTTGGCATTGGGGCTGAGTGCCTGCGAAGAAAATACCGTGGAGCCGCTCCGGTACGGGGCCGTTGAGGGCACCGTAGTCGACGCCCGCACCAACCGGCCACTGGCCAATGTATCCATCAGCACGAACCCGGCGACAGGGTCGTACCTAACAGATGGACTTGGGCACTTCAAGATTGACCAGGTGCCCACCGGCCAGATTGGCGTGACCGCCCGCAAGGCCGATTACAATTCGATAACGGCAACGCTAACCATCAACGAGGGCCAAAACACGCCCGTATCAATTCAGCTGGACAAGCCGGCGGCGGCCACGCCGCCCGGGGCTCCCAGCCGGCCCGACCCCGCCATTGGCAGCACCAACCAGGCCGCCGAACTAACCCTGAGCTGGCACCCAACCAATGCCACCAAAGGCGACTCGCTTCGCTACGACGTGGTGCTCTACGAAGGCAACAACGTGAACCAGCGCAACTTGCTCACCAATTCAAAAGACACCACCGTGCTGGCCACCAGCCTGCTCTACAACACCACGTACTACTGGCAGGTCACGGTCCGCAACCCGGCCGGGGCCATTGCCCGCGGCACGGTCTGGAACTTCCAGACCCGGGCCCTGCCCACCAACCGGTACGTGTATGCCCGCACGGCCAATGGCAACACGGACATCTACTCCTCAAGCGCTACCGGGAGCGACCTGCTACGCCTTACCAGCGCCATTACGGTGGAAACGGCCCCGCAACTGAGTCCCAACGGCGACCTGATAGCCTATTCTTCGAATGCTTCGGGCCAGTTTCAGCTCTACACCATGAACCGGGATGGCTCGAACCAACGCCGGATTACGACCCTGTCGGCCGAAGGCTACAGCAACGCCGGCATTGGCTACCGCTGGTCGCCGGACGGCGCGCAACTTATTTATGCGCACTACGACCAGCTCTATCGCATCAACCGCGACGGTACGGGCCTCTTGCTTTTGGCCACGGCACCGGCAGGGCGTCATTTCCGCGAATGCGACTGGACGGCGCAAAATGGGGGGCGCCTGGTGGTGCAAACCATTGGCGCGCTGCCCTTTGATGCTGAACTCTACCTGTATAATGTAGACGGCACGAACCCGTCGCTGCTGGTGGGCAACCTGCCCGGCCGCCTCGATTCGCCCAGCTTCAGCATCGACGGCCGCTCCGTGGTGTACTCACGTGATGTGGCCGGCTTCAACAACATTACGGGCCGCCAGCTGGATGCCCATCTTTTTGTTCAACAGCTCGACGGCTCTGGTATCACCGATGTATCAAGCGGCACGGGAACCAACGCCAAAACCCTGGGCACCAACGACCTGACACCACGCTACACGCCCGATGGCTTCCACCTGCTTTTTGTAAACCGGGCAAATGATGACGTGGGCCCGCCCGATGTATGGACTTCTGACCTCGACGGCCGCAACCGAAACAAAGTGTTTACCAACGCTTTGTTGCCCGACTATAAATAAGGCATTGGGTTTGGCAATCGGGCTGAGATTATTGCCGAGCCGCTCTCTGAAAGCACCTTGACGCTCGTTGAGCACCAATAAAAAGGACCCGTTTCTTGCAAGGAAACGGGTCCTTTTATTTATTGAAGCCTACATTTCACGTAACTAAGCAACTGCCACGGCGTTTGACTTGCACCGCCAGATTGTTCGGCCTTTTTGATACCCTTGACTCGCAGCACATTATTTGTCCGCTTCCTCATCCCGCTGCTGGTACTGTTAGCAGGCCCGGCCGTGGTGCGCGCGCAGGAAGCGGCGGCACTGGCAACCTACACCGATGCCCGCACGCAATACCAGCTCACGTACCCCAAGGCCTGGCAGCTCCGCAAGGCGGTGGCCGGGGCCGAGGCCGCCTTCTACGCCCCGGCCACTGGCCGGCCAGTGCCGGCGGTGGTCACGCTCACCGTAGTGCCGCTGCCCGATAACCAGAAAGAGTTGAAAATCAACGCCCGCGGGGGCCAGGACTCGCTGTGGCGCAGCCTTCAGCGGCTGCCCGGGGGGCAAGTGCTGCGCCTCAGCCAGCGCGACTATGGCAGCTACGACGAGCTCCAATACGATTATTTGTATGCGGCCACGCCAACGGCGGCCACCCGCACGCACGTGGTGGGCCGGCAGGTGTGGCGTGGCGGCTACGAATTCCGCCTGGAGTACCGGGCCGAAACCAGCCAGGACGGCCGCTACCTAGCCGCCGGGCAGCAGGTGTTAGCGTCCTTCGCTTTTACGGATAAGGAGCTGCCCAGCCGCCGCTACGCCGACCAGCAGTGCGACAACAAGCTGTACGGCATTGCGGCCAGCCGCCGCATCGGCGGCCAGCTGCTGGACGACTGCCGCACGATTCACGCGTTTTCAACGGCCGACCTTTCGGGCCGGCCTACCGTGCACCGCAACGCGCTGCCTTTCCAGTCCTACTCGCTGGCGAAGGGCTTTGATAACTGCCTGTACTCGGCCACCAAAGCGCCAACGGACACCCCTGAATTTGTGTACCGCTACGACCCCGCCACGCGCCAGGGCCGCTACACCACGTGGCGGCTGCCGGCGCAAGGCCCGGGCATTAGCTGGATATCGGCCGCCACCGACGACCAGGGGGCGCTGTACTTTCTGACCAGCGACGCCAATCAACTGGTAAAAATCACCCCCAATGATGGCACCGTGACGGCCGTCTGGAAGACCGACCCTTTGCAGAAAGCGCCGTTCTACCCCGCCATCGGCTTTGCGGGGGCGGGCACGCACGGCAACTTCTGCCTCGACGATGCCCACACGATGTACCTGGTGTACAGCACCGACGGCTCGCTGCTAAAAATTGACCTCAACACGAAGAAGGCCTTGCCCGACCTGCTGCCGCTCGACGGCCTGCCCACCCGCGGCGGCTACAGCGACCTGCTGATGCAGAACGACGGGGCCGGCCGCCGCCGGCTCTATCTGGCCGGCCCCCAGGCCGTTTACAAGGTCGATTTGGCGCGGCACCTGGCTACCCGCGTGCGCCAAGGCACGTATACAGACCTGGCTGGCTGCAATTTGTTCCGGGTGGTGCCCCAGCTAGCGGCGGCCCCAGCCCCGGCTACCGTCACCATGTGGCGGGGACGCGTACTGAATGCTGCCACGTTGCAGCCGCTGCCGCAAGCCCAGCTACGCTTCGGGCCCGCGGGCGACGAGATGCGGGTGCCACTCACGCCCCAGGGTGTTTTTGCCTACGCGGCGGCTCCTGGCCAGCCCTACGCTTCGCATGCTCAACTGGCCGGTTACCTCGCCACCGACAGCACCTGGACGGATGCGCCCGGCCCCGTCGTGCACGATATTCTGCTCCGGCCGCTGGCCGTGGGCACCACTGTGCCGCTCGATAATGTGCAGTTTGAGCAAGGCGAAGCCGTGTTGCTACCAACTTCTGCTCCCGCCCTCGACAAATTCGTGAAGCTCCTGACCGACAACCCGCGCATGACCATCGAGCTGCGGGGCCACACCGACAACGTGGGCCCACCCGAGAAAAATGTAGTGCTCAGCGAGCAGCGCGTGGCCACCGTAAAAGCCTACCTCGTGGGCCACGGCGTGGCCGAAGAACGCATCAGCGGCGTTGGTTTTGGTGGCACCAAGCCATTGGCCAGCAATGCTCAGGAGCTTACCCGAAAGCGCAACCGCCGGGTCGAATTTCGGATAACGGGCGTGCAATGAGCAATGAGCAAATGGAACGTCCTGCTGAGCGGAGTCGAAGCATTTCTACCGCAATAGTGATTAATGCCGTTGCAACGAAGCGGGAGAGATGCTTCGACAAGCTCAGCAGGACGTTCCTTTGTTCACTGCCAACTGCTCACTGCTAACTATCCACTGCCCTAATGCGCGTTATTCTTCGCACTGCCGTGCCACAGCCACCGGCCCAGGTAATGGCCGGTTTCACCCGCGAGCTGTTTGTGGCGCTGGCCCCGCCTTTTCCCAAACTCATCCTGCGCCGCTTCGATGGCTGCCGCACCGGCGATGTGGTGGAAATTGAGCTGGATACCCTGGTCAAAAAGCTCCCCTGGACTTCGCTCATCACCGATGACGGCGTGCAGCCCGACGGCACCCATTTTTTCGTGGACGAAGGCCAGATTTTGCCGCCGCCGCTGCGCTACTGGCAGCACCGCCACCTGATTGAGCCCGGCCCCGGCGGAGGCAGCATCATTGTCGACAACCTGGAATATCGCACCGGCTTTCGGGCACTGGATGTGCTGCTCTACCCCGCCATGTGGGCGCAATTTGCCTGGCGGAAGCCTATTTACCGACGCTGGTTCAAATAGGGCCTGATTAAAAATCGAGGACCAGGCAGGTGTCGCCCCGGTAGTAGGGCATGGGCCGCAGGGGCGCGGGCCGGAAGCCGAGCTTGTCGTAGAGGGCCAGGGCGGGGTGCATGGTCGAATCCAGCAGCACCACCACGCGGCGCGCGCCTAGCTGCTGGGCTTTGCCCAAGATGCTTTGCCCCAGCGCGTAGCCGATGCCCAGGCGCTGCGCCCGCAGCGCCACGGCCATCTTGGCGAGCTCGTACACGCCGTCGTGCTCTTTTACGAGGGCGCAGGTGCCCACTAACTCCCCCTCGTGCACTGCCATCAGGATGTGGCCGCCGGTGTCCAGGATGCGGCGTTGCGGGTAATCAAGCGACTGGTTGTCCGGCCCTTCTACGTTGAAGTAGCGCGAAATCCACTCGTAGTTTACTTCGTAGTTCAGCATTCGGAACGCGACCTGGTGGGCGGGTTCGAAATCAATAATGGAAACGCCAGCGGGCATGGGTGGGAATTAAGGAAAGGAAAAGGACGGAAACGAGACCGCAAAGTTCGCACATAGCAAGCCGTACCTTTGCCCGCCTATGCTGAATCCTGCCACCATCGTCCTCAAAAACGGAAAAGACCACTCCTTGCGCCGCCGCCACCCGTGGGTATTTTCGGGGGCCATTGCCCGCATGCAGGGCGACCCCCAGGAGGGCGACCCCGTGCGCGTCGAAGCCATCGACGGTGAGCTATTGGGCGTGGGCCACTTTTCGGGCGGCGGCTCCATTGCCGTGCGCATGCTGGATTTTGGCGAAAACGCCGCCTTGCCCACGCCGGTATTCTGGGAAGCCAAGCTGGGCAATGCCTACGCCCTGCGCCAGCGCCTGGCCCTCACCGGCACGGCCGACACCAACGTTTTTCGCCTCATCCACGCCGAGGGCGACGGCCTACCGGGCCTCATCATCGACGTGTATGGCGACGTGGCCGTGGTGCAGGCCCACAGCGTGGGCATGTACCGCGCCCGCCCCGAAATTGCGGCGGCCCTGCGCGTGGTATTCGGCGACAAGCTGCGCGCCATCTACGACAAGAGCGCCGAAACCGTGCCCGGCAATGCCGTGCCCAACGCCCAGAATGGCTACCTGTTTGGGGAGAGCACTGGCACCGAGCACCTCGTGACCGAAAACGGCCACCAGTTTGCCGTGGATTGGGAAACGGGCCAGAAAACCGGCTTCTTCATCGACCAGCGCGACAACCGTGCCCTGCTGGCCCGCTACTCGCCCGGCCGCCGCGTGCTCAACACCTTCTGCTACACGGGCGGCTTCTCGGTATATGCGCTCGAAGCCGGGGCCGAGCTGGTTCACTCTGTCGATTCGAGCAAGAAAGCCATTGCCCTCACCGAGCGCAACGCCGAGCTTTCGCACCACGCCGACCGCCACGCCGCCTACCCCGACGACGTGCTGGGCTTCCTCAAAAACCACTCGGCCGCGTACGATTTGCTGGTGCTCGACCCGCCCGCCTACGCCAAGCACATGGGCGCGCGCCACGCCGCCCTCATGGGCTACAAGCGCCTGAACGCGGCTGGCATTGCGCACCTCGCACCCGGCGGGCTGCTATTCACCTTCTCGTGCTCGCAGGTGGTGAGCCCCGAGTTGTTTGAGGGAGCGGTGCTGGCGGCGGCCATCGAGGCCGGCCGGCCGGCGCGCATTTTGCACCGCCTGACCCAGCCCGCCGACCATCCGGTGAGCCTGTTCCATCCGGAGGGCGCGTATTTGAAAGGGCTGGTGCTGGCCGTGGAGTGAGTGACGTAAATACGGTACGTTTCTTAAAGGCTATACGATGGGCCGCCTCACTGACCAGCCCCAGCGGGGCGGCCCATCGGTAGAAACTTCTAGCTTGAACGAGCTAAGCCCCGGAGGGGTCGTACCCGGTAGGGCGACCTAACTGCCAACACCCGATGCCCAACACCTACACGCAAATCCATTTGCACATCGTTTTCGCGGTGAAATACCGGGCCGCGTGCATTCCAACAATACATGCGGCCCGGCTCTATCGTTATATCACAGGCATTATTTCTGAGCGCGGGCAAAAGCTACTGGCTATCAACGGTATTCCCGACCATGTGCATCTGCTCATTGGCTTGCGTCCTGACATGGCTTTGTCAGACTTAGTGCGCGATGTGAAGGCCATCTCATCAAAATTTATTAATGAGCAAAATTGGCTACCGGGCCGGTTTGCCTGGCAGGAAGGTTTTGGGGCTTTTTCATACTCTACCTCGCAGTTGCCAGTCGTTATCAGTTACATCGAACGGCAACAGGAACATCATGCCAAGCACACTTTTCAGGATGAATACCGATTGCTGCTCGAAAAATTTGCGGTGTCCTACGAAGACAAATACCTGTTTAACGAGTTAGAAGGTTGAGCCGACGGCGCGGATGATTGGGTCGCCCCGCTGGGGCTTTTACGTCATCAACGCACCATTATTTCTACCGACGGGACGCCCCGCTGGGGCTGTTTCGCAGGCGTTTCAACTTTTAACAAAGTGAGTTTTATCAAGCAGAAGAAATCAACTCTTAAGCAGCCCGTGGCCGTCATCGGCGCGGGCATTGCCGGGCTGGCCACGGCCGTGCGGCTGGCGGTAGCCGGACACCCCGTCACGGTATTTGAGACGGGGGCTACGTTTGGGGGCAAGATGCACCAGTTCAGCCTGCCCGGCGGGTACCGGTTCGATGCCGGGCCGTCGCTGTTCACGCTGCCGCAGCTGGTGGACGATATTTTCCGGCTGGCCCAGCGCGAGCCCGCCGACTACTTCCGCTACGAGCGGCTCGACCCGATTACCAACTACTTTTTTGCCGACGGCACGCGGCTGGCCGCATGGGCCGATGCTGACAAGTTTGCCGACGAAATTGAAGCGAAATTGGGCACCCCAGCCGCCACCGTGACGCAGTTTCTGAGCCGCAGCGGCCAGGCCTACGACGCCACGGCCGGCACGTTCCTGCACAAATCCCTGCACAAAGCCAGCACCTACCTCAGCGCGGAAACGCTGAAGGCCGTGGCCGCGCTCCCGCAACTCGGCCTGTTGGGCACCATGCACCAGCGCCACACGAAAGCCTTTGGCAACGACGTGCGCCTGGTGCAGCTCTTCGACCGCTACGCCACCTACAACGGCTCGGACCCCTACCAGGCACCCGCCACGCTGAGCATGATTCCGCACCTGGAGCACGGCATTGGGGCTTTTTACCCGGTGGGGGGCATCTACGCCATTGCCGAAAGCCTGGTGCGGCTGGCGCTCGAATTCGGCGTAAAATTCCGCTACAACGAAGCGGTGGAGGAAATCACCGTGGCCGAGCATCGCGTGACGGGCGTCCGTACCGCGCACGATGTGTACGACTTTGGCCGGGTGGTGAGCAACATGGACGTGGTGCCCACCTACCGCCGCCTGCTGCCCCGCGAGCCCGCGCCGGAGCGCACCCTCAGCCAGCCCCGCTCGTCGTCGGCGCTTATTTTCTACTGGGGCATCAGCAGCGAATTTCCGGAGTTGGACCTGCACAACATCTTCTTTTCAGACGATTATCAGCAAGAATTTCGGGCCATTTTTCAGGAAAAAACGGTGGCCGACGACGTGACGGTGTACGTGAACGTCACCTCCAAAAAAACGCCCACCGACGCCCCGCCCGGCCACGAAAACTGGTTTGTGATGGTGAACGTGCCCCACGACCAGGGCCAGGACTGGGCCGCCCTTGCGCAGAAAACCCGGGCCGCCGTACTCCGTAAGCTGAGCCAGGCGCTGGGCACCGCCATTGAGCCGCTCATTGCCGCCGAAAAGGTGTGGACGCCCCCCGGCATCGCGGCCGATACCTCGTCGTTTGGGGGGGCGCTCTACGGCAGCTCTTCCAACAACGCGCTGGCGGCTTTTTTGCGGCACCCCAATTTTTCGGGACGGCTGGAAGGGCTGTACTTTTGCGGCGGTTCGGTGCACCCGGGCGGCGGTATTCCGCTGTGCCTGCTGTCGGCCAAGATTGTTGCTGACCTCATTGATTAGTTAAAAATTAAAGGTTAAGAGTTAAAACAAATGCGTAAAATGAGGGGGTTTTTTAACTCTTAACTTTTAACTTTTAACTGCTTGGCTCCTACGAATGGAGTATTCCGAATCCCTCAATCCGCCCACTACTGCCCGCCTGCGAGTAGCGCAGGGCCTGGTGCTGCTCTTCCACATCACGGGTTTCGTGGGGCTGGCCTTTTCCAAAAACCCCGGGTTTTTCTTGCGGTTTACGCCCCTCACCCTGGTACTCACGGCCGGGCTGCTGGTGGCGTTTCAGCCGGGGCGCGGGGCCAGCTTCTGGGGCTTTTGCTTCTCGGTGGCGCTGCTGGGCTTCGGGGCCGAGTTTGTGGGCGTGAACACGGGCAAGGTGTTCGGGCATTACACCTACGGCGACACGCTGGGCTTCAAGCTCTTTGATGCCGCGCCCTTTGTGGGCGTTCCGCCCCTTATTGGCCTCAACTGGCTGGTAATAACCTACCTGTGTGGCAACCTGGCCCGCTACCTGCCCCTGCCCGAGCTGCCCCGCATTGTGCTGGCCGCCCTGCTCATGGTGGGCTTCGATGCCTGCCTGGAGCCCGTGGCGGCCCAGTACGACTTCTGGCACTGGTCGGCCAACGTCATCCCGCTCCAGAATTTCCGCGACTGGTTTATCTTCGCCTGCATTCTGCAAATGCTGTTCAACCGGGCGCAGTTCACCAAGCGCAACCCGCTGGTGCCGCTGGTGTACCTCACGCAGCTGCTGTTTTTCTTTCTGTTGGGGGCGCTGAAATAAGGCAGCGGCAGGAATTTGCCCAACTAATTTCCACGCGTGCAAGGGCCATTCCGACTACATTAGCAGCCCCGGCCGCTACGGTAGCACCGGGCTACTTACCCCCAAACTGCATGAAATACCTCACGTTGCGCGGCTGGCTGGTGCCGGCTGCCACGGGCCTGCTGCTGGCAGCCTGCCAGGGCAAAACCTCGACTTCGGAAACGGCCACGGCCGACACCGGCACCGAAGCCGCACCCACCGACACGGCCAGCGTGGCGGCCCCCAACGACGGCATTACGCCCGCCCTCATCGCGCAGCACATCAAGGTGCTAGCTTCGGATGCGTACCAGGGCCGGCGGCCGTTTACGGCCGGCGAGGACAAAGCCACGGCTTACCTGGCTTCGAAATTCAAAAAGCTGGGCCTGCAGCCGGGCGCGAACGGCTCGTATTTTCAGGCGGTGCCACTGGTGGAAATCGCCGGCCGGCCCGATTCCATTGCCACGGTGGTGGGCAACGGCAAAACGTTGCAGTTGAAATACCGGCAGGATTTTATGTTCCTGACCGAGCAGGAAAAGCAGGTGGTCGACATCAAGAATTCGCCGCTGGTGTTTGCCGGCTACGGCGTGACGGCCCCCGAGTACCAATGGGACGACTACGCCGGCCTCGACGTGAAGGGCAAGACGGTGGTGGTGCTCATCAACGACCCCGGCAACGCGGGCAACGACACCACCCTATTCAAAGGCAAGGCCATGACGTATTATGGCCGCTGGGGCTATAAGTACGAGGAGGCCGCCCGCCACGGCGCTACTGGCCTGCTCATCGTTCACGACACCAAGCCCGCCTCCTACCCCTGGACGGTGGTGCAAAGCAGCAACGGCGGGGCCAAGCTGCACCCCCAAACGCCCGACCACGGCGCTAGCAAAGTGGCCTTGGAAGGCTGGATGACCCTCGACGCGGCCAAGAAGCTGTTTGCCGCCGCCGGCCAGAGCTACGATGAAGCCTACGCCGCTGCCAACAAAAAAGGCTTCCGGGGCCAGGCGCTGGGGCTGAATATTAGCACGACCATCCGCAATAAAATCACGCGCAAGACTTCAAAAAACGTGGTGGCCGTGTTGCCCGGTGCCACCCGGCCCAAGGAGTACATCATTTACTCGGCGCACTGGGACCACCTGGGCATCGGCAAGCCGATTGCGGGCGACTCGATTTATAACGGCGCGCTCGACAACGCCAGCGGCTGCGCCGGCCTGTTGGCCATTGCCAACGGCTTCCGGCAGGCCCCGGAAAAGCCGCAGCGCAGCATCGTGTTTCTGGCCGTGACTGGCGAGGAGCAGGGCCTGCTGGGCTCCGATTATTACGCCCAGCACCCGCTGTTTCCGGTGGCCAGCACCGTGGCCGATATTAACATGGACGAACTGCTGGCCTTCGGGCCGATGCGCGATGTGACCATCGTGGGCTACGGGCAGTCGGAGCTGGACGACTACGCCCGCGCCGCCGCCAAGGAGCAGAACCGCTACGTCATCCCCTTCCAGCACCCCGAAACGGGCAGTTTCTACCGCTCCGACCATTTCAGCTTCGCCAAGGTGGGCATTCCGGCGCTCTACGCCAGCGGGCAGTTCGACAGCCGCCTGCACGGCAAAGCCTTCGCCGAAAAGCAGCGCAAGGACTTCGAAGAAAAAGCTTACCACCAGCCCGCCGACCAGTACGACCCCGCCTGGGACCTGCGCGGCGCGGCCCAGGATGCCCGCCTGCTCTTCCGGGTGGGCCAGCAGCTGGCCACCGAAACCACCTTTCCAAAGTGGAAAGAGGGCTCGGAGTTCAAGGCCACAAGGGAGAAGAGCGGGCGGTAGGGGCAGCCCGCGGCCAGGCTGTGAGGAAGCCTGCGCTGGTGCCGGACCGCTCCGTAGTAGCCACAACGACTGCGGCCGCTACGTAATTTTGCCCGGAAACTACGTATAAACCGGTATCTTGATAAACTCATGTATTGCTGTTGCGTTGGCGTAGTGTTTCCGTTTACCATTTGGCCAGAAGGTGAGGTAGCGTGTACCACTTTCGATACCGCCCTTCTTACTACGCGGGTCCATGCTCATTACTTCTCTTCCTGACCTCGACGGCAGCCGCTGCACCCTTACCTACGACGAGCAAAACCATTGGCTCCGGGCCACCTGGACGGGGTTTGTGGACGTGTGGGAGGCGCAGCGGGGGGCGCAGAATTACCTGAACCAGCTCAAAAAAATACACTGCGCCTACCTGCTCAACGACAATTCGCCCATGCAAGGGCCGTGGTTCGATTCGTTGGAATGGGTGCGCCTGGTATGGGCCCCCGAGGCGGCGCGCATGGGCCTGCGCTACGTGGCCCACGTGGTGCAAGCCAATACCTTGCACGATGTGCTTGCCGACACGCTTTCGCCGCTGGACTGCGAATTTGAGATGCAGATTTTTCAGACGGTAGCCGAGGCGGAAGTATGGCTGCGCCAGTGCCAAGCCCCTACCGTAGCCCAAGCCGCCAACCAGCTCGCGGCGGCGAAAGCAGCGGCCCGGGCCGAAAACAAAGCCTTTTGAGTGAACAGAATAGCAACCGGGGCGCACCCTACCGCGCCAGCAGCCAGCCCAGTAGCGCGGCCCGCGCCGTCCAGACTAGCGTGCGCAGCCAGTTGGTGCGCGTGAGGCCGTCGATGGCAATGTAGTCGAAACCTTGTTCGAGGCGGTTGTGGAAGGGAACCGAGATGAAGAATGTGACGGCCCAAATCAGCCCCACCAGGGCCAGGCTCCACCAGCCGGCCCCGCCGGGCAATGCCGTGCGGCCCGCCCAGGCCAGCCAGGCAGCGAGGCCCAGTTCCAGCACCATCGGAGCCAGCACCACGTAGCTCATGCGGCGGGTGTGGGCCGCGTGGTAGGCGGCCCACGCCTCCTTCGACACCCGCCCGAAGCTGGGATAATGCACCACCTGCACGGTCCAGATGAGGCCGGTGAGGTAGGCGGCGACAGCGAAATTGAGTAGAAGCAGGAGGCGAAGCGACATGGCTGAAAAAATAATTACGACCTGAACATACGGCTTCTAAGCTCATCCGGGCCACGCAATTGGCCCCGGGAGCAGCTGATGTCGGCCGGCTGAGCATCAAACATTTCCGTAGGTGGGTGCTTGTGCGTAGGTTCGCATTGCACATTGTTTTTCTCTTGACTATGTCTGTAACCACTGAAAGCCTGACCAATCTTTTTCCGCTCGACGAAGCGGCGATACCCGCGGCCTGGCGGCGGCCCGAGCCGCTGCACCAGCGCCAGTACCTGCTCGACGGCGAGTTGCACGAGTGGCACGGCCCCACCCAGGAAGTAGTCACCCCCATTTATACCCGCCTGACCGACGGCGAGCTGGCCCCGCGCATCATCGGCTCCTACCCGCTGCTCGACGAGGCCGAAAGTCTCAAGGCCCTCGATGCCGCCGTGCGCGCCTACGACTACGGCCGTGGCGAATGGCCCAGTATGAGCGTGGCCGACCGCATCGCGGCCGTGGAGAAATTCACCCGCCTTATTGTGGCCCGCAAGAACGAAATCGTGCAGCTGCTGCTGTGGGAAATCGGCAAGTCGGCCGCCGACTCGGAGAAGGAGTTCGACCGCACCATCGACTACATCCGCAACACGATTAACGCCCTCAAAGACATGGACCGCGACTCGTCGCGCTTCACCATTGAGGAAGGCATTATTGGTCAGATTCGGCGTTCGCCCCTGGGCGTGGTGCTGTGCATGGGCCCCTTCAACTACCCGCTCAACGAGACTTTCTGCATGCTCATTCCGGCCCTGATTATGGGCAACACGGTGCTGTTCAAGCCGCCGAAGCACGGCGCGCTGCTTCACTTCCCGCTGCTCCAGGCCTTCACCGAAGCCTTCCCCAAGGGCGTGGTGAACACGGTGTACGGTCGGGGCAACGCCATTGTGCCGGCCCTGATGACTTCGGGCAAAATCGACGTACTGGCCCTCATCGGCAGCAGCCGGGTGGCCGATTCGCTCAAGAAGCTGCACCCCAAATCGAACCGGCTGCGGGCCGTGTTCGGGCTCGATGCCAAGAACGTGGCCATCATCATGCCCGACGCCGATTTGGAGGTAGCCATCAAAGAAGCGGTGCTGGGCGCACTGAGCTTCAATGGCCAGCGCTGCACGGCGCTCAAGCTGTTTATGGTGCACGAGAGCATTGCCGAGGACTTCGTGCAGCGCTTCGCCGCCGAAATCAACAAGCTCAAGCCCGGCATGCCCTGGGACGACAAAGTCAATATCACGCCCCTGCCCGAGCCCCAAAAGCCTGGCTACCTGGCCGACGTCATCGCCGATGCCATCAGCAAGGGTGCCCGCGTGGTGAACGAGGGCGGCGGCACCACGGCCGGCCCGCTGGTGTACCCAGCCCTGCTCTACCCCGTGAAAGACGGCATGAAAGTGTGGCGCGAGGAGCAGTTCGGGCCCGTGGTACCGGTGGCATCCTTTGCCAAAGTGGAGGAAGCCATTCAGTACATCATCGACTCCGACCACGGCCAGCAGGTGAGCATCTTCGGCTCCGACTCGCAGGAAGTGGCCGACCTCATCGACCAGCTCGTGAACCAGGTGAGCCGCGTGAACATCAACGCCCAGTGCCAGCGCGGGCCGGATACGTTCCCCTTCACCGGCCGCAAGGATTCGGCCGAGGGCACGCTCTCGGTGTACGATGCGCTCCGCTCGTTCAGCATCCGCACGGTGGTAGCCACCAAGCAGACCGACGCTAACAAGCAAATTCTGAATGAAATCGTGAACGAGCAGGAAAGCAGCTTCCTCAGCACCCGGTTTATTCTGTAGCTCCGGGTTTTATCCTGATAGATGGTGGTGCAGGGCTTAGTCCTGCACCACTATTTTTTGTGCGCTGGCCTCGTTCATTTCATTCAATTCCTCCAACAAGGCAATGTCGTAGGGCAGCGCGACTATAAATTCGGTGTATTCGCCCTCCTTAGTTTCAACTGTCAGCGTGCCGCCGTAGGCTTTGGTGATGATGTCGTAGCTGAGCCAGAGGCCCAGGCCGGTGCCTTCGCCGGGTGGCTTGGTGGTGAAAAACGGGTCGAATATCTTACTGATTACCGCGGTGGGAATGCCCGTGCCATTGTCGCGCACCCGCAGCTCGGCGTGGTCGGCATGGCGGCGGGTACTCACCTGCACGGCGGGTGTGTAGGCCGGCCCCAGCACTATGGCTTTCTGATACACGGCGTACAGGGAGTTGGCAAACAGGTTGAGCAGCACACGCCCGATTTCCTGGGGCACCATACGCAGCTGCCCGAGGTGCGGGTCGAGCGTGAAGGTGCGGGCCACCACCGTTTCGTGGTGCTTGCCATGAAAGCTGTG
>JBBQSQ010000015.1:0-37652 GCA_038213745.1 Cytophagales bacterium | reverse complement strand
CTGGAGAACAACCGGCTGCGCGGCGTGGTCACGGCTACGGGCGAGGCGCTGGAAGCGGAGGCCACGATTTTGGCCACCGGCCACTCGGCGCGCGATATCTACGAGCTACTGCACCGGCGCGGCGTGCTTATCGAAGCCAAGCCCTTCGCGCTGGGCGTGCGCGTGGAGCACCAGCAGGAACTGATTGACCAGGGCCAGTACCGACGCGCCGACCGCGGCCTGCTGCCGGCTGCTTCCTACTCGCTGGTGCACCAAACGGAAGTGCGCGGGCAGCAGCGGGGCGTGTTTTCGTTTTGCATGTGCCCGGGCGGCTTCATAGTGCCGGCGGCCACGGCCCCTGGCGAGGTAGTGGTGAACGGGATGAGCCCCAGCCGCCGCGACTCGCGCTTTGCCAATTCGGGCATTGTAGCGGCTGTGGAGCTGGCCGACATGGATGTGGCGCAGTATGGCCCGCTGGCGGGCCTGCACTTTCAACAGCACATTGAGCAGCTGGCCTGCCAGGCGGCGGGCGGTACGCAGCGGGCCCCGGCCCAGCTGTTGGGCGATTTTTTGAAGGGCAAAACGTCAAGCTCCCTGCTTGAGACTTCTTACCAGCCGGGCCTGGTGTCGGTGCCGATGGACGACGTGCTGGGCGCGGCCCTGACCGAACGCCTCCGCCAGGGCTTCCGCGATTTCGGGCGCAAAATTCCCGGCTACGCTACGAACGCCGCCCAGATTGTGGGCGTGGAAAGCCGCACGTCGGCCCCCATTCGTATTCCCCGCGACAAGGACACGTTGCAGCATCCGGTGGTAATGGGCTTATTTCCCTGCGGCGAGGGGGCGGGCTACGCGGGCGGCATCGTGTCGGCGGCCATGGATGGCGAGCGGTGCGCGGAAGCCGTTCTGGCCCTGGCGCACTAACTGCGGGCCGCTCTTTGTTGCCGTTTATGCGTATTACTACCGGGAGGAGCGTCGCGCAAATGGCGGGGCCCTTTCCAATTACTAACCTTGATTTTCATGAAAAAAACCCTCGTTCTCGGCGCATCCGACAACCCGGCCCGCTATTCGTTTCGCGCGGCGCACATGCTTAAAAACCACGGCCACGAAGTTGTAGCCGTCGGAATTCGGAAGGGCGAAGTAGCGGGCATGGCCATCCATACCGACCGGCCGACTGCCAATGACATCGACACGGTGACGCTCTACGTGGGGCCGCAAAACCAACCCGCCTGGTACGACTACATCCTGGACCTGAAGCCTAAGCGCATCCTGTTCAACCCCGGCACCGAAAACCCGGAGCTGGAACGCCTGGCGCAGCAGCGAGGCATCCAAACCGAAGAAGCCTGCACGCTGGTACTGCTCTCAATTGGGCAGTATTAAGGCTTGTACAGAAAGACCAACCGGCCATGCTTAGCGAGCGTCCGCGGTGCCGAAGCATCTCTCACGTATTACTTACGCAGTAGAGGCGCTTTAGCTTCCCGGACGCTCGCTAAGCAGGGCCATTATTGTTTTACTTCCCAGCCACCCCCTGCTACCAAAGAAACGCCTACGGCTTCGCCCGGCGTGAACGCAAGGGCTTCCGTCCGGACCCGAATGAGGGTAGCCAACAACTCGACTTCCGTTTCGTAGTAGCTGCCCAAAAATCGGACGGCCCTGACCGTACCCACCAGCTCCGCCCCGGTTGCGGGCGTCAGCCGAAATTCTTCGGGGCGCACGAGCAGCGCGGTGGTGGCGGGCCGGCGCCTGGGGCTGGGCATAAGGGCCTGGCGAATAGGGCCGCGCACCAGGTTATAATCGCCGAACAGCGCGGCAGTGTATTCGTCGGTGGGCTGCTGGTAGATTTTGGTGGGGGGCCCCTGCTGCACAATGCGGCCCCGGTGCAGCACTAAGATTTCATCGGCCCAGGGCAGCGTATCGGCGGCATCGTGCGACACCAACAGGCAGGTGATGCCCAGGCGCGTGCCCACTTCGTCGATGATGGTTTGGAGGATGCGCTTGTGCACCCTATCGAGGTTGGAGAACGGCTCGTCGAGCAGCAGCAGGCTGGGCGTGCCCAGCAGCAGGCGCGCCAGGGCCACGCGCTGCTGCTCGCCCCCGGAGAGCTGGTCGGTGCGGCGGTCGGCAAGGTGGGCAATGCGGCACAGCCCATACAGGGCTTGGGCTTCGGCGGCGGGGCGCTTGTTGGCGTAGCGCAATACCTGCTCGACGCGCAAGGCGTGCGGCAGCTCTGATTTTTGGGAGAGGTAGGCCACCCCGGGGTGGCCGGGCACCAACGTTTCGGCGGGGCCGCGCACGCGGTCGCCCTGCACGCGAACTTCCCCGGCGCTGGGCTGAATAAGGCCGGCAATGACTTGCAGCAGGGTGCTTTTGCCAGTACCGGACTCGCCGGCCAGGGCCAGCTTCTGGTGCGCTGGCTGGCGGAAGCTGATGTTTTGTAAAACCGTATTCCCGTGTTCTTCCAGGCTAATGCCGGTTACTGTGAGCAAATCCATGAGGGCAAGTTGGGCGTGGGGCAGTAGCTTAAGCCGCCTGCCCGATGGACGCAAGCTACGGCGCATTAGGCGGGCAATCACCCGCAAAACCTGCATTACACGGGCCGCAAACGCAGTAGAGGTAAAACACCGCAACGCGGTAAGCACCAATTTATGCAAGTTTTACGGGCAATTCTGTACCAACCATGGCGCACGCTTTACGTTCCTGTGCTAACCGAAAACGAGGCCATTGATGGGAGGCTCTTGTTCGTCTGGCCTTGCCGTTTTAGCGCTTGTTCAACCTGTCCTTTTATTCGATGAAATATTTCTTCCTCCTCAGTGGCAGCCTGATATTGAGCGCGACTGCTATGGCCCAGCACTCCACCATGCCGGGGATGCAAATGCCGCCCGCCGTGCCAACGCCCAGCCCCACCGCACCAACGGATAGCACCAGCAAAGCGCCCCACGCAGGCCACCAAATGCCGGGCCACGCCATGCACGGCATGGCCGGGATGAACATGGCGTCCGACAGCAGCGGCGGCATGACGATGAACTTTCGCAATTCCTATTCCAAAAACCTGCCCATGACCCGGCAGGGCTCTGGCACCAGCTGGCACCCCGACAGCTCGCCGATGTACATGCAGATGTACCAGCCCGGCGGCTGGGACGTGATGCTGATGTACTCCGTGTTCCTGCGCTACACCCGCCAAAACACCAACCACGATAACCTGCGCGGCGACGCCAACTTCCGCGCCAACACCTACGTGATGGCCATGGCCAACCACTTGGTGGGCCAACGCGGGCTGTTCGGCATTCAGGCCATGGTATCGGCCGACCCGCTCACGGTGGGCGGCGCGGGCTACCCGCTGCTGTTCCAAACCGGCGAGTCGTGGAAAGGCGAAAAGCTGCACGACCACCAGCACCCGCACGACCTGCTGAGCGCGCTGGCCGTGAGCTACACTTACGCCGCCAGCTCCGAACTGGACCTGACCGCCTACCTCGGCTACCCCGGCGAGCCAGCCATTGGGCCACCTGTGTTTATGCACCGGCCCTCGGCGGCCAACCTGCCGGCGGCCCCGTTGGGCCACCACTGGCAGGACGCCACGCACATTCAGTTCGGTGTGGCCACGCTGGGCGTGCGCTACCGCAATGCCAAACTGGAAGGCTCGCTCTTCACCGGCCGCGAGCCCAACGAAAACCGCTACAGCTTCGACCGGCCCCGGTTCGATTCGTACAGCGCCCGCCTTTCGGTGAACCCTTCGGCGAACCTGGCACTGCAAGTCTCGGCCGCCCACCTCAAGAGCCCCGAGGAATTGGAACCTGCCGACAACGTGGACCGCACCACGGCCTCGGTGCTGCACAATGCGAGCCTGGGCAAGGAAAGCATCCTGTCCTCCACCTTCGTGTGGGGCATGAACCGGCACAGCGGCATCGGCGAGGAAACAACGTATTCTAATTCCTCTCTGCTCGAAAGCAACTTCCAGGCGCGGCAATTCAACGTGTTCACCCGCCTCGAAACCTTGCAGTTGAACTACGATGAGCTGCTGCTGCCCGCCTTCACGGAGGAGGCTGCGCGTGCCAACCGCCGCATTGGGGCATTCACGCTGGGCGCATCGAAATATGTGGCCAAAACCTCCGCCGGCTGGTTAGACCTGGGCCTGAGCGGCACGCTCAATACCTTCGACACTTCGGATGCGACGCTGGTAACAGCCTACGGGAAAAACCCGCTTTCTTTTGAAGTATACCTGCGCTTCATCGCCCCGCGCATGAGCATGCACATGGGCCACGGCGGCATGAAGCACCGCATGAAGATGTAGCCGCCGCCCCTATATTTGCCCCCGATACGGTGATGGATTTCCACCGCGAACCGCCGGAGCCCTCCGCTCCGCGCTGATGATTCCTACGGAACGGACGGCCAGGTGGCCGCGCCGCTTAGCTCATCATTCTGTTCGCTCCCGTGGTTTCACGCTTCACTTTCTCCCGCTTGCTACCAGCTTCGGTGCGGGCCCTTTCCACTTTTTCGGCCCTGGTTTTTCTGCTGCGCTGGCTGTTGATTAGCGGGCTGATTGGCGCGCTGGCGGGTACGGCATCGGCGGGTTTTCTGGTTTCGTTGGATTGGGTTACCCACTGGCGCGAGGCCCACCCGTGGGTCCTGGCGGGGTTGCCGGTGGCGGGGCTGCTCATCGGGCTGGCCTACCATTATTTTGGCGACCGGGTGGTGCGCGGCAACAACCTGATTCTCGACGAAATCCACCGGCCCACCGCGCTGATTCCGTTGCGGCTGCTGCCCCTGGTACTGGGGGGCACCCTGGCCACGCACCTGTTTGGCGGTTCGGCGGGCCGCGAGGGCACGGCCGTGCAAATGGGCGGGGCCCTGGCCGACCAGCTCACCCGCTGGCTGGGCCTGCGCCCCCGCGACCGACGCCTGCTACTCATCGCGGGCATGAGCGCGGGGTTTGCGTCGGTATTCGGCACGCCGCTGGCCGGGGCCGTGTTTGGGCTGGAAGTCTTTCTGCTGGGCGC
Source organism: Cytophagales bacterium (assembly GCA_038213745.1). Lineage (GTDB taxonomy): Bacteria > Bacteroidota > Bacteroidia > Cytophagales > Hymenobacteraceae > Hymenobacter. Next base: position 32,682 of record JBBQSQ010000015.1, on the reverse strand, counting down.
TATTCGCTACGATGCGGTGCTGCCCAGCTTCCTGGCCGCCGTTGTGGCTGATTTCGTGACGCGGGCCTGGGGCGTGGGCCACACCCACTACCCCACCCTGGATGTACTGCCCCTCACGCCGCTTTTATTGGGTTGCACGCTGCTGGTGGGGGCTTTGTTTGGGCTCACGGCGCGCAGCTTTGCCGCGCTTACCCACGCGGCCGGCCGCCTATTTGGCCGAATTGGTTACCCGCCGCTGCGGCCGGTGGTGGGCGGGGTGCTGGTGGCCGGGCTGCTGTGGCTGGCGGGGCCCATTCGTTTCGGCGGGTTGGGCGTGCCGGTGATTGTGGAGGCCTTTCAGCACCCGCTCGCTCCCACGGACTTTGCATGGAAGCTCGCGCTTACGGCCCTCACGCTGGGCTGCGGCTTTAAGGGTGGCGAAGTGACGCCGCTGTTTTTTATGGGGGCGGCGCTGGGTAGTGCCCTGGCCATGGTGCTGCCGCTGCCGGTGGCATTGCTGGCGGCGATGGGCTTCGTGGGCGTGTTTGCGGGAGCGGCAAATACGCCCCTGGCCTGCACGCTGATGGGGCTGGAATTGTTCGGGACCAACGCGGCCGTGTACCTGGCGCTGGCCTGCGTGGTGGCTTATTTGTTCTCCGGGCACACCGGCATTTATGAGTCGCAGGTGGTGGGGCAGGCCAAGCAGCTTCGCCACGGCCGTCAACAAGGGCGGCGGCTTGGCGAGCTGCCCTAACTGGTCCTACAGCAGAATATCAAACGTGAGGGCGGGCATCACAAGCAGCTTCCGGCGCACTACGCGCATGTCATCGGCTTGATAATCGGCCACGAACCCATTGGCAGCTAACACATTAAAGCCAACCCGAAAATCATTGCTGAAGCGCAGGTTCAGGCCCATGCCGCCGCCTACGTTGAAGTCCGTCAGGGTGCCTTTATTGTAGCCCAGGTCCCAGTGGTAGAGCGAATAAACGCCGCCGATGCCAACCACCGGTTCCAGACGCGGGTTTTTCAGGGGAATGTAGTAGGTGAGCAGGCCGATGCCCCCGGCGCTAAATTCGTTCTGCCGGTGCGAATCGAACACCTGCGTGGCCACCAGCCGCCCGCCAAAATGCTGCCCAAAACGACCTTCCGCCTGCACCCCCAGCACTTTAGGATTGCCCAAAATGCCCAGGGCAACAGTGTAGTTTCGATAGCTAACTGGCTTAACGGGAGCCTCCTGCGCCGCTAGGCGTGAAACCGTCATCGAGAATAGGACGAAGGGCAGCAGTTTTTGCATGCGAATATTGATTAGCGCTTGCGAAACTACTGCCTCAAACTCAACAAACGGAATACAGCAAAAAAATTCCTTCCCCAAGCAACCATTCCATTACTTTCCGCATCTGCCGCGCTAACTCACCAACCTTTCTGCGTTTTGCCCACTCTTACCGTGACGACCGAAGCCGACCTCATCGCCGCTTGTGTACGGGGCGAGCACCGGGCCCAGCGCCAGCTCTACGACCAGTTGGCCGGGCTGATGCTCACCGTGTGCCGCCGCTACCTCAAACGCCGCGAAGATGCCGAAGAAGCCCTGATTCTGGGCTTTGCCAAGATGTTCCGGGCCCTGCCCAACTACCGCTTCGCGGGCAGCTTCGAGGGCTGGGTGCGGCGCATCATGGTGAACGAATCCCTAATGCAGCTGCGCCAGCGCGAGATGATGACCGTGTCGTTTGAGGAATTTGCCCAGCCTGAAAACCTGGCCACTACCGCCGCCACCGCCGATACTCAGCTCCAGGCCGAAGACCTGATGGGTCTGTTGGCCACGCTGCCCACCGGCTACCGCACCGTTTTCAACCTCTACGCCCTGGAAGGCTACGGCCACCAGGAAATTGCCGAGCTGCTGGGCATCAGCGAGGGCACCAGCAAATCGCAGCTGAGCAAGGCCCGCGCCATGCTCCAGCGGCGCATTCAGTTTTCCGCCATTAGCACGAATTAATATGTTACCCGATAATATCGACGATTTATTCCGGGCTAAGCTGGATGGCCACGCCACCCCGCCCGGCGATGCCTTGTGGGCCCGCCTTCAGGCCTCTCCTGCTGCCGACCCAAGCGCCAACCAATCGCCAACCAGCGCCCCGGACGAGCGCCTCGATTCGCTGTTCCAAACGCGCCTGAGTACCCACACCACGCCGCCCGCCCGCGAACTCTGGGAGCGCCTGGAAGACGAACACCTGCGCCCCCGCAAGCGTCGCGCGGCCCCGTGGTGGCCCCTAGCCCTGGCCGCGGCCGTGGCTCTGCTGCTGGTGGCCGGGGGCGCGGGCCTGTGGCTCGGCTTCCCCACCCTGGGAACGCAGAGCGACATCGTCGCCTCGCAGCCAAAATCAGCTTCGAAAGCAGCCGGCCGCGAAGCCCTTGCTGCGGCAAGCACTCCAGCTTTAACCAGTGCCCCTAAAGCTACGCTGGCCGCTGCTGAAGCTGCCCGCGATGCGGCCCTGGCCGCTGGCCGCCCGGCCCCCAAAGCGTTACAAACCCTCTCCGCCCCCGCTCTTCAAAAAAACCTTTCGGCCCAGGCAACCCGCTCCCAAACCCTGGCATCTACCGCATCAAAGGCCCGGACATTCGCCCCCGGGCAGTCGCCTCGCCACTTAAAAGGAACCAACCGGCAGCCGGACGCGGCCACCGACCAGCCCCTGCTAGTGGCCCGCACGACGGCTCTGGCGGCCCATCGCCCTACCCGCCCCGCCGCGGCTGACGAGCCGCGGACCAACCCCCTCGCCACCGCAGTTGCCGGGGCTCCCGCCCCAGTAACGGCTCCGGAAATCGTCCCGGCCGCGCTGGTTCCCGCGCCCAGCCTGACCAGTGCCGGCGCGCTGATTACGGTAGACGTGCGCAACGGGAATGCTCCCGCCGCCCGGCCCGCCCGCATCATCAGTTCGGCCCTGGCGGAGGCGGCCGCTCCCGACGAGCACCGCCGGCTGGGGGGACGCCTCCTGCAACAGGCCAGCCACCTGGTGCGCGGCGAACGAGTGAGCCTGGCCGAAGTCACGGGCTTGCCCGAAAATGTAACGCTCCGCGCCACCATCGCCGGCCGTAGCGTTAGCAAATCCATCCGCTTGTAATTCACGCTCTCTTTTGCTCTAGAAATCATGCAACGCGCTTTTCTTCCCTTTTTTCTGTTGATGCTGATGGGCGGGCTGAACGAGGCCCGCGCCACCACGCACCTGGCCCCTGCTGCCCGCGCCACCACGCACCTGGCCCCTGCTGCCCGCGCCACCCTGAACGACACCATCGTGGTGCGGCTGCCCAACAAAGCCACCCTCACCCTAACGGTGCGCGATGCCGCCCAGCTGCGCGAGCTGAAAAAATACCAGCTCGATTCCCTGACCTCGCGGCTGGCGGGCTACATTGCCCAGGCCGAAGCCGCGGCCAAAACGGCCAAGACCGACCAGGTCACCATGGAGTTCTACCCCGATAAAGACCAGCCCGGCAAAAACATGCCCGAGCAAATCCGCATCACCACGCACAAGCCCACCGGGGGCAGCACGGCCTCTACCAACAAGGTGGAAGTGATGGTGGACAAGGCCTCCAAAAACACGGGCATTAGCTTCAAAATCGGCGGCAAGACGGCCGAAGAGCGCGAAACCCGCGAAGCCCAGCGCGACTCTTCCCGCCTGAAGGCCCTCGAAAAGCGCCGTACCAAATCGCACCTTATTTTCGACCTGGGCCTGAATGCCTTCGTTAATCAGAAGCCCTACCTCACACCCTCTGGCCAGCCCGAAAGCCTGGACCTGCGCACCGAAGGCTCCCGCTACGTCAACATCGGCCTCGACCGTAATTTCCGCCTCGGCGGCAAGCGCAGCCCCCTGAGCCTGACCGTCGGCCCCAACTTCGCCTTCAACAACTACATGCTCAGCGGCAACAACAAATGGGTGAACGCCAACGGCCGCACCGATGTGGTGCGCGAAACCGACGGCCGCCAGTTCCAGAAAAGCAAGCTCGCTTCCTCCTCCATCAACCTGCCTCTGATGCTGCGCCTGCAATTCCACGACGCGCACTACCGGCCCACGTTCACCGTTGGCGCGGGCGGCTTCGTCGGCTACCGCATCAAGTCCTGGACCAAGCTGAAATACACCAACGACGGCACCACCTACAAAGACAAGGAGGACGGCAGTTACAACATGGGAAACTTCCTTTACGGCCTCCAAGGCACCATTGGCTACCGCGGCTTGGAGTTTTTCGGCAAGTACAACCTGAATGGCTTGTTCAAAACCAATGCCGGCCCCGACACCCAGGTTCTCAGCTTCGGCGTCCGGGTGTTTGGCATCAACTAGCCCAGTCCGACTACGACACAGCAACAAGCCCCGGCACCACACAGGTCCGGGGCTTGTTGCTTGATGGCCAAGGCAAAAGGCTACACACCGCAGTTTCCGGCTGATACCTACTGCCCCCGAAAGAAGTTATCCAGCAGAATAGCCGCCGAGATGGCCACGTTCAGGCTTTCGGCCCCGCCGCTGGCCCCGCGCGGAATGTGCAGCCGCTGGGTGAGGGCCGCTGCCACGCCCGCCGTGAGGCCGTGCGACTCGCTGCCCATCACGAGCACGCCGGCCGGGCGCAGGTGCAGGCGGTGCACGTTATCGCCCACCAAATCGGCCCCGAAGATGCCCACGCCGGGCGGCAGCGTGGGCAGCCACGCGGCCAGGTCGCGCTCCCAAACGGCCACGCGGGCGAAGGCCCCCATGCTGGCGGCCACGGTTTTGGGGGCGTACGGGTCGGCGCAGCCGGGGCTGAGCACCACGCCGGGCAGGCCGTACCAATCGGCCAGGCGCAGCAGCGTGCCGAGGTTGCCGGGGTCGCGCACTTCGTCGAGGGCCAGCAATAAAGCGCCTTCGGGCAGCGTTGCGGCCAGCGGCGTTTCGGTGGGCAGGCGGGCCACGGCCAGCGCCGTGGTGTTGGAGGCCAGCGTGCCGAGCTGGGTCAGCTCGGTTTCGGTGGCGACGACCAAGGGCAGGCGGGCGGGCAGTTGGGCAGGATTTTGGGCAGCAAATTCGGCCGTCACTAGCAGGTGTTCCGTTTCCAGGTCGGAACTTAGCAGCTCCATCACGCTTTTGCCTCCCTCGACCAGGAACGCCCCGTGGCGTTGCCGGTATTTCTTCTGGTGCAGCGACTGCACGTATTTGCCAAGTGCTTTTGAAACCATCGTTGATTAGCTATTCTTCAAAGCTACTGCCCGTGCGGCGGCTGGGGCCGCTGCTGGGGCTGTTGCTGCTGGCGGCCTGCTCGCCGTTTAGCCTGCTGCGGTCCAACCAGCGCCTGCTCAGCAAAGTCGAGTTTAAGGGCATCGAACAAGCCGACAAAGAACGACTTATCGGGCTGGCCCAGCAAAAACCCAACACCCGCTTTCCGCTCCCCAAGCTGGGGATTTACAAGCTGGGCTTCCGGTTTTATGATTCGGTGCGCATCAAAAACAAGCTGCGCGACATCCAGACCAGCTACGCCGCGAAAATGCAGGCCGCCGGCACCGACTCGGCCAAGCTGGGCCACCTCCTCACCCAGCGCGACCGCAAATTGGCCCGCAAGCAGCTGGCCCTCGACAAGGGCAACGCCATCATGCGCTTGGGCGAGGCCCCGGTGGTCTACGATTCGGCCCTCACCCGCCGCTCGGTGGAGCAAATGACCACCTACCTGCACGCGCAGGGCTTTTTCCGGGCCCGGGTCACGGCCACCGACACGGCGCGCTACCGGCACGGCATTGTGCTCCGGACCCTGGCTGCGGTGGGTTCCCTGGTTTCCAAAAAGTCCGATTCGCTGGATGCGGCGAAGCAGTACCGCCGCGCCACCGTCGTTTACAACATCGCGGAGGGCCAGCCCTTCCGCTACCGCCTCCAGGCCCCCAGCATTCCCGATTCGGGGGTGGCCGCCGTGGTGCGGCAAAACCAGGACGCCTCCCTGCTGCACGAAAACGAGCGGTTCAACCAGGACGTCATCAACCAGGAGCGCAGCCGCCTCGAAACGTTGATGAAAAACAACGGTTATTTCGACTTTCGCCAGCAATACATCACCCTGGAGGCCGATACCAGCTACGAGAAATTTACGGTGCGGCTGCGCACGTTCATTGCCAACCCCGCCCCCGGCCAGGGCCACCGCGTGTACGAACTAAAGCAGGTGCGCATGGTGACCGATGCCGGCGTGGGCCGCACCCTGCGCAGCGCTACCGGCGACACCCTGCGCCGGGCCGGCACCGTGGGCGGCCAGCGCACGCGCCCCAGCCTGGGCATTCGCACCGACACCGTAACCGTCGATTCGGTGCGGTTTGCCGCCTACCAGCAGAAATACAGCACCAGCCTGCTCGCCGATAAAGTGCTACTGCGCCCCGAACAGCGCTACAACATCGACCGCACCCAGCAAACCCAACGCCAGCTGTCGAACCTCGATATGTTCCGCTTCAATGCCGTGAACTACCGCAAGGTACCCGACCCGCTCACGGCCGATAGCTCCGGCCTGCACCCCACCACCGGCCAGCTGCTGGCGGTTATTAATGCCGCGCCCGCGCCCAAGTTCTCCCAGACCGTGGAAGTGGGCGCGACGTACGTGGCCTACTTGCCGGGGCCGTTTCTCAACTACCGCCTCAAAACCCGCAACCCCTTTGGCGGGGCCGAGGTGCTGGAGTTTGGCGTGCGGGCCGGTTTTGAGGGCCAGCTTACCCGCGTGGCCAGTGACAGCACCAACAACGTGTATACCACGCAGCTGGGAGCCACGGTGGCGCTGGTGCTGCCCCAGTTTCTGGTACCCTTCCGCACCAATCATTTCCTGACGCGCTACAACCCCAAAACCCGTTTCTCTTTGTCCGAGACCTATGTGAAGCGACCCGAATATACCCGCTCAAACTTTGAGTTTGCTTACGACTACATCTGGCAGCGGTCTGTATTTCACCAGTATGTGTTTTCGCCTGTCGTCATTACTTTGGTTAATACCCCGAATATTGACTCCGTTTTTCAGCAGCGGCTCGATACACTACGCATCATAAACGGCTCGTCGCTCTACCGTTCGTTCAACAAGCAGATTGAGCCAAGCTTCAGCTTCACTTCGCTTTACAACTCTAACGATTTCAACGAAACCCGGGACGCCTATTACCTGCGGCTCTTTGCCGAGCTTGGGGGCCTCACGCGCGGGCTCTATCAAAAGCCGCTGTACAACAGCACACGGCTCAGCGTGTACGATTTCGCCCGCGTCAGTGCCGACTACCGCCGCTACTACCACCTCACGCCCCGGACCTACTTCGTTTGGCGGCTCAACGGTGGCTTGGTCCACGCCCTCACGCGCACCGACGACCTGAGCACCGAGGTCAACGATGCGCAGTACATTGTTCCATACGACAAGTCGTTTTTTGCGGGTGGCTCCACCAGTTTGCGGGCCTGGCAGCCGCGCCGCCTGGGGCCGGGCGGCTACACCCCCCTGCGCCCCAGCGGGGGCCAGCTCGTGCGCGACTTCCTCACCGAGCAGCCCGGCGAGCTGCTGCTGGAAGGCAGCGTGGAGTACCGCTTCCCCATTTATAGCTTCATCAAAGGCGCGCTCTTCACCGACTTCGGCAACGTGTGGGGCCTCCAGGAAAAGAAGGACCCGGACACCGGGGAATACCTCCGCCCCGGTGCCCAGTTCCAGTTCAATACCTTTTACAATCAAATTGCGGTCGGCTCGGGCTTCGGCATTCGCTTCGACTTCACTTTCCTCATCCTGCGGCTCGACCTCGCCACCAAGATTTACGACCCCACTGCACCACTAAACCAGCGCTGGGCCCTGCGCAATTTCAACTCCACCGCCAACCCCATTTCCTTCAATCTGGGCATCGGGTATCCGTTTTGACGCTGCGCTTAATGAGGAATGAGGAATGAAGAATGAGAGAACGTCATGCCCATCTGGCGTCCGCGCAGCCGAAGTATCTCGCGTGCCACCACTAATTCTTTTTCAACGATTGAATTACTGTTTCCACGCGAGATGCTTCGGCTGCGCTGCGCTCGCTCAGCATGACGTTCTCCCATTCTTCATTCTTCATTCTTCATTCTTCATTCCTTATTCCTCATTAAGCGCAGCGTTAATACCCCAGCAACTCCCCTAGCGCCGTCGAAACCTTAGCCGCGCTGGGCAGCATTTGCTTTTCCAGCTCCACATTAAGGGCAATGGCCGGCAGGTTGGCCGCGCCCAGCGTGAACACCGGCGCGTCCAGCGCCATAAAGCAGTGCCGCTGGATGCGGCCCGCCAGGCTCTCGGCGAAGCTGTTCATGAGTGGCTCTTCGGTGAGGACGAGCACCTTGCCGTGGCGGCGCGTGGCGGCGGTCACGGCATCAAAGTCGAGCGGATTGAGGGTGCGCAGGTCGAGAATTTCAATTTGGCCCGGAAAGTCGCGGCTGGCGGCTTTGGCCCAGTGCACGCCCATGCCGTAGGTTACGACCACGGCGGTGTCGCCTTGGCGTAGCTTCTCGGCGTCGGCGGCCTGGGCAATGGCGGCCTGGCCCAACGGAATGACGTAGCCCGCTGCCGGCTCCACGGTTTTGGCGTCTTCGGTGCCGGGCACTTTGCTCCAGTACAGGCCCTTGTGCTCCAGCATAATCACCGGGTTGGGGTCCAGAAACGCGGCCCGCATCAGCCCCTTCATATCGGCCGCGTTGCTGGGGTACACCACCTTGATGCCCCGGATGGTGAGCAACGTGCTTTCAATGGAGCCCGAATGGTACGGGCCGCCCCCGCCATACGCCCCAATGGGCACCCGAATCAGCGCCGGAATCGGGAACTTGCCCATGGTGAGGTAGCACGATTTCGACAGCTCCTCCACCAGTTGGTTCAGGGCCGGCCAGATGTAGTCCGCAAACTGGATTTCGACAATGGGCCGCGCGCCCACCGCCGCCATACCCGCCGTGCTGCCCACAATGTAAGCCTCCTGAATGGGCGTGTTGAACACTCGGCTTTCGCCGTATTTCTTGGCCAGCAGCGCGGCCTCGCGGAACACCCCGCCCAACTCGCCGCCCACATCCTGCCCGTAGAATAAGGCCTCGGGAAATTCGCGCAAAATGTCGTCTACGGCGTGCAGGGCGGCATCCACCATCAGGGCTTTGTCGGCCCCCGCGGGGCTGCGCTCGCCGGCTTCGGCCAGCACGGCGGGCGGGGCAAATTCGTGGTCGGCGAAGGTGGCCGGGTCGGGGTTGGGGGCCGCCAGGGCTTCGGCCCAGTCGGCGCGCACGGTGGCGCGGGCCTCCGCTTGCAGAGCGGCCAGCTCCTTGGCGGTGAAGCCTTGGGCCAGCAGCTGCTGGTGCAGGCGGGGCAGCGGGTCCTGCGTTTGATGAGCGGCCAGGTCGTGGCGGTACCACTCGCGGCGCACGCCGCTGGTGTGGTGGCCCAGCAGCGGGCATTTGGCGTGCACCAGTACGGGGCCGCGCCGGGCGCGCACGTGCGCAAACGCCTCGGTAAGGCCCTGGTACGACGACCCAAAATCGGCCCCATCCACCTGCATGCGCCGCAAACCCGGGAACCCGGCCGCGAATTCGTAGGCATTCATGGCCCGCATCTCGCGCCCGGTGGCCGAAATGCCCCAGTCGTTGTCCTGCACCAGGTAGATGATGGGCAGTTGGTGCAGCACAGCCATTTGCAGGGCCTCGGAGACCTCCCCCTCCGTCATGGCCCCGTCGCCGATGGAGCACAAGGACAGTGAACAGTTAGCAGTGAGCAGTGAGCAATGCGCCCTGAAAGCCTCACTGCTAGCTGCTAACTGTTCACTGCTAACTGATTCAAGATACTTAATGGCGTGGGCCATGCCCGTGGCCGGAATGGCCTGCATGCCCGTGGCCGAGCTTTGGTGCGGAATCACCGGCACGCCCGCCCGCCGCAGCGACGGATGCGCGTAGTAGGTGCGCCCCCCGCTGAACGGGTCGTCGCGCTTGGCCAACAGTTGGAGCATCAGCTCATACGGCCGCAAGCCCAGACCGAGCAGCAGCGCATCGTCGCGGTAGTAGGGCGCGGCATAGTCGGTTTCCGTCAGCAGAAAGGCGGCGGCCAGCTGCACGGCCTCGTGGCCGCGGGCGGTGGCGTGCACGTAGCGGGCGGCCACGGTTTTTTCTTCTTCGTAGAGCGTCGCCATTTCGGCGGCGGTGTGCATCAGGCGGTAGGCCCGGCGCATCAGTTCCGCTTCGGGGGCCGGCGCGAAAGTGGCGGGCGTGGCAAAGGCAAAAGCAGCCGCGGCGGCGGCCGCCGCGACGCGGGTGTTCGGGAGTTCAGCAGCATCAGGCGCGGGGGGCGCGGCAAAATCGGGCATCGGAGCGTAGGCGGGTGAGGCTACAAAAGTACGCCCCGCCCCCCGTCCGTATCTTTGCCCGGTACTCAGTGAACAGTTATCAATGAGCAATGAGCAATTGTTGACTGGACGCAAACTGCTCACTGCTCATTGAAAACTGTTCACTGAATAATTGCCTTTAATGCTTTCCCCCACCATTCGCCCCGAGATTGAAACCTGGCTGGCTGATTTCCAGCTGCGCCTCTGCCAGCAGCTCGAAACCGCCGATGCCGGCCCAGCCCGCTTCCAAACCGATGCATGGCAGCGCGAAGGCGGCGGCGGCGGCCGGTCCAAAGTCCTGGAGTTGGGGCACGTGCTCGAAAAAGGCGGCGTGGGCTTCTCCGCTGTGTGGGGCCAGATGAGCGAGGCCGCCGCCCGGCAGCTCCACATGCCCGACCCGCACTTCTACGCCACCGGCGTGAGCGTGGTGCTGCACCCGCGCAGCCCGCGCATCCCCATCATCCACATGAACGTGCGCTACTTCGAGGCCGGCAACGGCGAAGCCTGGTTCGGCGGGGGCATCGACCTGACCCCGATTTACGTGGACGAGGCCCAGGCCCGCCGCTTCCACGCGCGCCTGCGCACCGTATGCGACCGCCACAATCCGGCCTATTACCCCAAATTCACCCGCTGGGCCGACGAGTATTTTTACCTCCCGCACCGCCAGGAAACCCGCGGCGTGGGCGGTATTTTCTACGATAGACTGACCATCGGACAGGACGGCTCGGCCGAAGAGTTGTTCGCCTTCATGCGCGACGTAGCCGAGCTGTTCGGCCCGTTTTACACCGAGCTCATGGCCGAAAACCACGCCCTGCCCTTCACCGAGCGCGAAGAAGCCTGGCAAACCCAGCGCCGGGCCCGCTACGCCGAATTCAACCTGGCCTTCGACCGCGGCACGCGCTTTGGGCTCGAAACCGGCGGCCGCACCGAAAGCATCCTCATGAGCCTGCCCCCGCGCACCGGCTGGGCCTACAACCCCGCCCCGCCCGCCCCCGGCACCCCGGAGGCCACCACCCAGGCCTGGCTCCGCAAGGGCGTAGATTGGCTGGCCGATGCTTGAGGCCCTTCAAAACCTGGACCGGGACCTGCTGCTGGCCATTAACCGCGCCCACACGCCGGCCCTGGATGCCATCATGGGCTTCGTGTCGAACCGCTACGCGTGGATTCCAACCTACGCCCTACTCGTCGCGGTATTGGTCGATTTTTTCCGTCGGCGGGCGGGGTTGCTGCTGGTACTGCTGGTGGCCGCCGTCAGCTTGGCCGATAGCATCACCAGCCGGCTGTTTAAGCCCTTTTTTGCCCGCTTGCGGCCCTGCCACGACCCCAAGCTGACGGCCCTGCTCCACTTGCCCGATGGCTGCGGCGGGCAGTTTGGCTTCTTGTCCTCGCACGCGGCCAACTCCGTGGCCCTGGCCGTTTTCCTGCTGCTGGTGCTGCCGCCGGCCCGTTTCCGCACCCTGAAAGGGCTGTTGTTCGTATGGGCAGGTCTACTATCCTACAGCCGGATGTACCTTGGGGCCCATTACCCTACGGATGTGCTTGGCGGAGCCGCCATCGGAGCCCTGCTGGGCTGGGCGGCGGCGCAGGTGCACCAACGAATAGCCCCGCCGTTGAGACCGGAGCATGCGTAATTTATTTTACCCTGAAGCATCTTTTGTCCATGAGCACTGCTGCGCGTCGCTTTTTATTCCTGCTGTCCAGCACACGGCGCCTGGGTAATAGCGAGCAGTTGGCCTACTGTGCGGCCCATCACCTGCCCTTCAACACCCCGCAACGGTGGATTACATTGCAGGATTACCCGCTGCCCACGTTTGTGGACCTGCGGCACAACGGGCGGTTCCCAACTCCGGCCGGCAACGTCAAAGTGCTGCTCGAAGCCACCCTGGAAGCCACCGACATCGTGCTGGTAACGCCGCTGTATATGTTCAGCCTGCCGGTTCAGGCCAAACAGTACCTGGACTATTGGAGCGCTTGGCTCCGCGTTCCTGAGCTGGATTTCCGGCAGCAGATGCGAGACAAAACGCTTTGGGGCATTGTTGTGAGCAGCGGCAACCGGCGCGAGACGCAGCCCTTGGAAGCTACCCTGGCCCTGACCGCGCAGTTCATGCAAATGGACTGGGGAGGCATTCTGTACGGCACCGGCTCTCGTCCCAACGATATTCAGCTCGATGCGCCCGCGCTGAACGAGGCCAAAGAATTCTTCGAGACTCCCCAAGTTGCCGTTGCTGCGCCGGACTCACTGATGATAAACAAAAATTGAAAGGCCCTGCTACCACCTTAGCAGGGCCTTTCAATGGTTTGGCTTCCCTCATTTGAGCAGTCGATAGCAGTGCTCTCTACGCAGGGTTGCCGGCCTGTTTTCCCAGCAGCTTGGCCACGTACTTGCCCACGATGTCAAATTCCAGGTTCACCGTTTCACCGGCTTGCAGCTGCTGAAAACTCGTGTGCTCATACGTATAGGGGATGATGGCCACCGTGAAGCCGTCGTCGGTGCTGGCAAAGCACGTCAGGCTGGTACCATTCACGCAGATTGAGCCTTTTTCGACCGTGAGGCGGTCGGGCCCCGGCGCGTGCCCGAACCGAAACAGCCAGGAGCCCTGCTGGTCCTCCACGCTCAAGCAAGTGGCCGTGGCGTCGACGTGGCCCTGCACAATGTGGCCGTCGAAGCGGCCGGTGGCAGCCAGGCAGCGCTCCAGGTTTACGTGGCGGCCGGGCTGCCACTGGCTCAGGTTGGTCACGCGCATCGTTTCGTCGATGGCCGTGACGACGTGGGTACCGGCCGCCGCATCCACCGCCACCACGGTGAGGCACACCCCGTCGTGGGCCACGCTTTGGTCAATTTTTAACTCATTGGCAAAAGGCGAGGCCACGGTGAAGTGGCGGTTGCTGCCTTGGTTTTCGACGGCGATAATGGTGCCGAGAGCTTCAATAATTCCAGTAAACATGGACCGCAGATTAATCAGATTAAGCAGATTTTGCTGATGCTTGCAACTACAAAGAACGGCTCCTTGCAAGCAAGGAGCCGTTTGTCGCAGAGTCTAACCACCGGGGAGGGCAATTGATTTTGCCGCGTGCTTATTTTTCGGCTTTTTCCAGGGCTTTCCAGTCCAGCTCGCCGTTGTCGCGGCGGCGCAGGAATACGGTTTGGTCATCTTTTTGGGTTTTGCCGAAGGTGAGGTCGCCGCGGCAATCCAGGCATTTGATGGACGTGTACTTGAATTTATCTTGCGCGATGCGGCTGGTCAGGTCCAGGTTATCGGAGCCGCAGAGGCCGCAGGCGGCCACGTCGGGGAAGCTAAGCCGGTCGTACTCGGCCACGGTTTCGTGGAAATTATTGCCTTGAACGGTGAAGTGAAAATTGCGCCGCCCAATGCGCTTGGTAATCATCATTTGCAACATGCTACTGCTAGAAAACGAAGGTGAATTAATGCTTTAAAATTACGAAATATATACCTCAAATACAAGTGGATATGCAGTTGAAAATCATAAAAAAGGGCACCGGTTGGCACCCTCTCTTTAGTGGTTGAGCATGACCCTATTGCTGCACAAATTTCACCGAGCGCTGGGTACTTCCGGCGCTTACCTGACAGGTATAAACCCCCGGGGCGATAAGCCCCAACCGGAGCGGCACCTCGGTAACCGGGGCGGCGGGCAGCTGCTGCTGGACCACCACCGCCCCGCGGCTGTCGATTAGCCGCACCAGCAGCGGCTGGCCGCGCAGGGCTTCCGGCAGCACCAGCGTGACCATGCCGTTGCCGGTCGGGTTTGGGTACACCCCCAAGGCCGTGCCGGGCGTGGCCGCGCCCGGGTTCACCGCCGTTTGGGCCCGGGTGAAGTCCGGGATGCCGTAGCCCAAAATATTGTTGGGCGCACTGGCCAGCGTGGCGGAATTGCGTAGCGCGGCAATCACCTGCTGGGCGGTAAGTGTGGGGTTGGCCTGCCAGAAGCCCGCCGCCATGCCCGCCAGAATGGGGCAGGCATACGAGGTGCCGCTCCCCCGGAAAGCCGTTCCGCTAGGCGACAGCACGGCCGCCGCCAGCCCCATGGCCGAGAGCGTAGGCTTGATGCGCCCGTCGGCGGTGGGGCCGTAGGAGCTGAAATAGGCATGGTTCCCCAACGAATCGACGGCCCCGACGGAAATGATGGAGTCGGCATCGGCCGGGGCAGAAATGTAGTGCCAGGGGTTGTCGCCTTCATTGCCGGCGGCGTTCACCACCAGCATGCCCACCCGGGCCGCCACGGTAGCCGCTCGCGAGCTGATGCTCGTCCGGCCATTCATGTCGGCGTAGGTGTAGGATTTGGAGGGCGCATCGAACGTGGTGTAGCCCAGCGACGAGCTGATGACATCGACCCCGGCCGAGTCGGCGTACTCGGCCGCCGCCAGCCAGTTGGCCTCCTCCACGGGGTGCTCCGAAGACACGTCTTCGGTAATGCAGAGGTGGAAGGTGGCCTTGGGCGCGGTGCCAATGTAAAAGCCCGGCAGGTTGCCGCCCATGGTCGACAAGCAGTTGGTGCCGTGGCTATTGCGGGTAAACACACTGGTGCCGCCGTCCACAAAGTTGCGGGTGCCCACCAGCCGGTTTTCCTTGAACAGGGGTTGCAAGGCCGGAATCTGGTCTACGCCGGGAAAACCGGCATCGAACACGGCAATCTGCATGCCCTCGCCGCGGAAGCCGGCGTCGTGCATGGCCAGCGCCCCAATTTGCTGGTTTTGGCGGTAGGCCGGGCCGTACTCAGCGCGGGTAGCGGCGGTGGTCCGGGCCAGGTCGGCGGGCACCTGCACCGGAGCGGTGAAGGGCCGCGGGGGCACAAAGCTGCGGTTGAGCGTGGCCGCCCCGCGCACCGCGGGCAGGTCCGAAATACGCGCCAGCGTGACCGAATCGCAGGAAACCAGCGCGGCATTGAACCAGCGCGAGGTGTAGAGCACCTGCGGGCGGCCGCTCACGGCCCGAAGCTGGGCCACGTAGGCCGGGCTCACGGGCAAGTCGCGCGGGAGGATGGCAATACCCTGCCGCGTGCGCCGGGCCACCGCCCGAGCCGATAAAAACGCCTGCGGCTGGGCCACCGAGTACGGCGTACCGGCCTTGTCACGGAAATACACCAAATGGCGGCGCACCGTGCCTTGGGCGGCCGCCGGAGCAGCCACCAAGCCGTTGAGCAAGCCAAAGCCCGCCGCGCACACCAGCCATTTAAACGTTGAAGGCACCATAGCAACCGGAGTCTGCGGATTCGTGGAGAGAGAGGACCCGCCTAACGTGGGCCGTAATCAAGCAAGGTTTCGCGCCGTGTGAAGGCGCTAAAGTAGGAGTTCTTTGGAAATTCCTGAATGCCCGTGCTCTGGTTGGTGTAATTGAAATACTCCAGGTGCACCCGCCGCCGAAACACTGGCCCTACTCCTGCCGCAAACACCTGCCGGTAGCTAATGCGCCGCAGCAGCGTGTTCTCAGCCGCCTTGTTGGTGTTGTTTGTCGTGACAGTGGTGGCGTAGGTGGTAGCCGGGAGGCCGGTGGTGCCGCCGCCGGTAGTAAACGCTTGGCCTACCAACCCGTACTGCCGGGTTTCGGCCGAAATCGTATCATTCGAATTGTTATTGAATGCATTCAGATTCCAGGACCGGCCTTCGCGCGCCGGAAAAATCAGCTCCACAGTCCGGGCGTTGTTGCGGTTCAGAATGACCGATTGGTCCGATGGGCTGAGTACGAATACGCTGTCGTCACGCCAGGCGTCGTTGGTTGTCAGGCGTTTAGCCCGCGCTAGGCGGTACGCCAATTTTCCGGCCGCATCGGTAAAAGTTCCTGTCACCGTTTCTCTGAACTGAAAGGTACTGGCCTTGGCCACGCTGGGCGTAACCTGCGAACCCTGCACGCTGGCGGCGCTCCAAGTGGTATCGGCCACGGCGTAGACCCAAAAGTTACCCACCGCCACCGGGTAGTAGGTGGTTTCGGTGGGCGGCACGGGTTCCGAGGCATCTTTGCAGCTCGTGAAACCTAACGCCAGTGCGAGGGAAGCCACCGCCAGCCCCGCGCGGCCACCAGCCACTTGTTTGGTCAAAGTCAATAAGTTCTGATGCATAGTGGGCAGCGTCGCGGGGTAGAAGCGGTCGAATTTCGGACCGGAAAATCAGCTGCCGGTTACGGCAGCCGCGGCAAAAGGTAAGGGGAATTCGCCGATTACGTGGCGCTCAATCCAGCCGCCGCCCAGCACGTCCTGGCCGTCGTAGAACACGGCGGCCTGGCCGGGCGTGATGGCATGGACGGGCTCCTCAAAGTACACGCGGATTTTGCCGTTCACTTCTTCCAGGAACGCGGGGGCCCCGTCGTGGTTGTAGCGCACTTTCACCACGGCGGGCACCAGGCCCTGGCCGAGCAGGCTGGCCAGTTTGCCCATATTGAGCTTGCCCACCACGGTGGCGGTGCTGGCCAACTCTTCGTAGTTGCCGAGCACTACTTCGTTGGTGTCGGGGCGGATTTCGAGCACGAACGCCGGGTAGCCCAGGGCCACGCCCAGCCCTTTGCGCTGCCCGATGGTGTAGAACGGGTAGCCCTCGTGCTTGCCAATAACGCGGCCGTTTTTGGTCACGAAGTTGCCGCCGGCCACGCGGGCCTCCAGACCGGGCACGCGGCGGCGCAGGAAGCCCCGGTAGTCGTTGTCGGGGATAAAGCAGATTTCGTAGCTCTCGGGCTTGTTCACCAGCTCGGTGAAACCGCGCCGACGGGCTTCGTCATAGATTTCGGTTTTGCGCATGCCGCCCAGCGGAAACAGCGTGCGGCTTAGACTCTCCTGGCTCACGCCCCACAGGGCATAGCTTTGGTCCTTGTTTTCATCCCGGCCTTTGCTCACCACGAAGCGGCCGGTTTCGGAATCTTTGCGGATGTTGGCGTAGTGGCCCGTGGCGATGAACTCGCAGCCGAGCTGGTCGGCGCGGCGCAGCAGCGCGTCCCACTTGATGTGGGTGTTGCAGAGCACGCAGGGGTTGGGCGTGCGGCCGGCCAGGTATTCGTCGGTGAAATTGTCAATCACGAAATCCCCAAACTCGTCGCGGATATCAATGATGTAGTGCGGGAAGCCGAGCGTCACGGCAATGTCGCGGGCATCGTTGATGCTGTCGAGGGAGCAGCAGCCGGTTTCTTTTTTGGAGCCGCCGGCGCTGGCGTAGTCCCAGGTTTTCATGGTCATGCCCACTACTTCGTAGCCTTGCTCGTGCAGCAGCACGGCGGCTACGCTGGAGTCAATTCCGCCGCTCATGGCGACGAGTACCCTTCCTTTTACTTCGGTATTCATGGTGAGTGCAATTCGCCCGGAGCTTGAATGGTTCCGGCCGGCAAGTGCAAAGGTACCTTACGCTGCGCTTAATGAGGAATTGAGAATGAGGAATGAAGAATTGGCAGCGTCCACTAATTCTTCACTCCCCATTCTCAATTCCTCATTAAGCGCAGCGTTATTTTCCCCGCCCTTCCAGAATAATCTTCAGCGTATACAGCAGCACCCGAAAATCCATCGCCAGGCTCATGTTTTCGATGTAGAGGATGTCGAATTTGAGCCGCTCCACCATTTGGGCCACAGTTTCGGCGTAACCGTATTTTACCTGGCCCAGCGAGGTGAGGCCGGGCCGCACGCGATGCAGGTGGCGATAGTGGGGCGCAATTTTCACAATTTGGTCGATGAAAAACTGGCGCTCTGGGCGCGGGCCCACAATGCTCATGTCGCCCTTCACCACGTTCCAGAATTGGGGCAGCTCGTCGAGGCGCACCTTGCGCATGAAGCGGCCCCACTTGGTGATGCGCGGGTCGTGGTCGGAGCTTAGGGCGGGGCCTTGCTTTTCGGCGTCCACGACCATCGAGCGGAACTTGATGATGTTAAACGGCAGCCCATTTTTGCCGATGCGCGCCTGCCGGTAAAACACCGGCCCGGGCGAGGACAGCTTCACCATCACGGCCGTGAAGGCGTAGACCCAGCAGGCCAGCAGCAGGAACAGGCCCGAGCCCACCACGTCGATAATCCGCTTGAGCACCACCTGCCACACGGGCAGCAGGTCCTGCTTGATTTCGATGAGCGGCGTGCCGAACATGTGGTGCACTTTCACCGAGCCCAGCAGCATCTGGTAGAGGTCGGGCAGGATGCTCACGCGGGCCGGCGTGCCTTCGAGCAGGGCCAGAATGTCCTGAATAAGCCGGTGCTCGCTGGGCTCGATGGCAATGACGATTTGCTCAATTTTGAGGCCCCGTACCAGGGCGGGCAGGCGCTGGTAGGTACCATGGCCGGGCAGGGCCGCCGCCAGGTCGGGGTCCACGGTGTCGCCCACCGGCGTGAAGCCGACCAAGCGCAATCCCAATTGCTGGCTGCTCCGATTCAGCTCGTTAAACGTGCTAAAAGCCAGCTCATTGGAGCCCACCAGCAGGGTAGGAAAGGAGATGCGGCGTTTGCGAATCTGGCGCTGCACACTGCTCACGGCAATGGTGCGCAGAATGGCCGATATGAAAAAGTGCAGCAGGTAATACGCCGTAAAGGTCTTGTAGTAAGCCTTGTAGTTCACCACGCCTTGGTCGTCGAGCAGCAGGGTGAAGAAGATGACCACCGCCCCCAGCACCGATACCCGCGCCAGCCGGATGATTTCGCCCAAGCGCGACTTGCGGTAGATGTCGCGGTATTCGCCCACCAAGCCGTAGAGAATGGTCCAGAACGTGGCGATGAAGATGGCCGAGCCGGTGAGGTCGAACAGGACGCCTTCGGTAAAGCGGTAGCCCGTCATCTCGTTGAGCAAATACTTGCGCACGAGGTAGAAGCACATCCACGCGACCAGGGCCGCACCAAAATCGGCGGCCACCAGCTTGATGTATTGAAAACGACGAATTAGCTGCAAAACGACGGATTGGGTAGTATTTTCGCGGCGAAGGGACCAAAACCGCACCGGGCAAAGGTAGGGATTGGAACCAATGAGCAGGTACCAATGAACAGTGCGCAGTTGTCTTTAATTAAGTCGTTTTCGCCACCGCTCCCATCACCGACACACGGCACGGCGAAGAAGCCCTTGATTTTAACTGCTCACTGATAGCTGCTCCTTTTTCATTGCTCACTGCCTACTGCTAATTGACACTCACCGACAGCTACCGCCACCAGGGGCAGCGGCGGGCCCTGGCCCGCGAACTCCGCCTGCGCGGCATCCACGACGAGCGGGTGCTGGCGGCGTTGGCCGCCGTGCCGCGCCACCTGTTTTTTGCGCCCGCCTTCGAGGCCCATGCCTACCAGGACAAAGCCTTTCCCATCGGCGAGGGCCAAACCATGTCGCAGCCCTACACCGTGGCCTACCAAACCCAGTTGCTGGGCGTGCAGCCCACCGACTGCGTGCTGGAAGTGGGCACCGGCTCGGGCTACCAGTGCGCGGTGCTGCTGCGCCTCACGCCCCACGTCGAGAGCATTGAGTTCAACGAAGTGCTGTTTGCCCGCACGCAGGTGCTGCTGGCGGCGCTGGGGGCCGGCGGCGCGGGCCTGCACTGCGGCGATGGCTCGCTGGGCCTGCCCGACCGCGCGCCCTTCGACGGCATTCTGGTGACGGCCGGGGCACCGGGGCTGCCGCCGGCCCTGCTGCGCCAGCTGCGAGTGGGCGGCCGGCTAGTCATTCCGGTGGGCGATAGCCAGACCCAACGCATGGTACGCGTGACCCGCGAAGGACCGGAAGCCTTTGTGCGCGAAGACTTTGAGGACTTCCGCTTTGTGCCCTTGCTAGGGGCCAGCGGCTGGAGCAAGTAATCGGGGCTTCCCCGAACTAACTCACTGCGGCTTGCCAAGCTCAAATACGCTGATTAAGGAACTGAATTTCTTTTTTTTGGGTAAATTTAACATTGGGGTTCGAAGCAGATTTTTGGCTGCCACGCCCGCTATTGAATTGGTTCAACATCCTTTCTGACTGCCCACCCCTACTTTTTATGTGGAATAAATTTTTACCCTCGGTGCTAACGGCCGCCCTGGCACTTAGCGGTTTGGCTACCCACGCCCAAAACCTGCCGGAAGGGCGCAACCCTAACTGGTGCGGGGCGGTGGCCGAGCAGGAGCGCTACTTTGCCGCCCACCCCGGAGCCCGCGAGGCGCAACGGCTGCTCTACCAGCAGCTGGAGGCCCTGGCGGCGGCCCAGCAGCGCGGCACCCTGGGCACGCTGGCCACCCCCGACGTGACCATCCCGGTAGTGGTGCACGTGATTCACGCCGGCGGCTCGGACAACATTTCTGACCGGCAGATTAACAGCGCCATCGACCAGCTGAATACCGACTACCAAAAGCTGAACGCCGACACGGCCAATACCCTGCCGCTGTTTCAGCCCATTGCCGCCAACCTGGGCTTCCAGTTTCGCCTGGCTAAGAAAGACCCCAGTGGGAACTGCACCAC
Source organism: Cytophagales bacterium (assembly GCA_038213745.1). Taxonomy (GTDB): domain Bacteria; phylum Bacteroidota; class Bacteroidia; order Cytophagales; family Hymenobacteraceae; genus Hymenobacter. The sequence goes on along the minus strand of JBBQSQ010000015.1, from coordinate 12,010 downwards.
AGGCATCACCCGGCACTACGCCCCCAGTTTGGTGAACGACAACTTCAGCGGCGCAGTCCAGGCCGTTTCGCTTTGGGACCGGACGCGCTACCTCAACATTTGGGTGGTGGGCAGCATTGGCTCGGTTACGGCGGGTGGTACCACGCTGGGCTATTCTACCCTGCCGCAAAATTCCACGGCCCAGCGCGACGGTTTTGTGGTGCGCAACGACTACTTCGGCAACCAGGGTACCAGCAATCCTAACCGCGCCCTGACCCGCACGGCCACCCACGAAATTGGCCATTACTTCGGCTTGCTGCATCCCTGGGGCGGCACCAACACGCCCGGCACCGGCGTGTGCACCGGCACCGATAACGTAGCCGATACGCCGCCCACCGATGGCACCTATGCCTGCGACCTGGCCTACGCGCCCTGCGGGTCAATTGCCAACGTACAGAACTTTATGGACTACGCGTCCTGCCCCACCATGTTCACGCTGGGCCAAAAAACGCTGATGCGCAACGTGCTGGCCATCCGCCCCGAGCGCACCAGCCTCACCACGGCGGCCAACCTGGTTGCCACGGGCACCACCGACGGCTACGTGGCCCCCGACTGCGCGCCCATCGCGGCCTTTGGCCCGCAGCCCGGCTCGCGCACCAGCGTGTGCGTGAACACGCCCATCGCGCTGCGCGACTACTCCTCGAACTTCTCGGCCACCGGCGGCACCCTCAGCTACACCTGGACGCTGCCCGGCGGCAATCCCGCCACTGCCACTGGCCAGAGCGTGACCGTGACCTACCCCACCGCCGGCTTTTATGCCGTAACCGAAACGGTGAGCAACAACGTGGGCAGCAGCACGGCTACGGCCACCAACTACATTCGGGTAGAAGGCCCGGGGGCCGGCGAAACGGCTCCGTTGGCGGAGTCTTTCGAAAACCCGAATTTCCCATTCAACTTCGCGGCCCCTTCGCTACGCAACTACGAGCTGACTGGTGCTACGAGCGCGGGGGCCCCTACCACGGGCTACGGCTGGGAGCGGCAAAACACGGCCGTGGCCGCCGACGGCTCGGCCTACCTGATTGCCCAAAACCGGCAGTACCCGGTGGGGCAGATTGTGACGTTCATCACGCCCAACATTAACCTGAGCAGCGTAGTCCAGCCAGCGGCCCTCACCTTCGCGCGGGCTTATGCGCTGCGCACGGCGGGCACCAACGACCAGCTGCGCATCTCCTTCAGCAGCGACTGCGGCGTGAGCTGGTCGAACCCAACCACGTACGATGCCGCCGCGCTCACCACCAACGGCATCACGCCCATCGACCCCTTCGTGCCCACCACCCGCGCCGACTGGCGGGACCTGACCGTGGTGATTCCGGCCCAGTTCCAGGGCAGCGGCACGTTCAAAATCCGCTTTCAGATGGTGAATGGCAGCACGCCGGGCAACTTCTTCTACCTCGACAACCTGCGCGTGGGCACGGGCGTGCTGGCCACCAAAGCCGCTGCCCTGGCGAGCCGCGGCATCAGCGTGTTCCCCAACCCGCTCACCCGCGAAACGGCAGTGCACCTAAACCTGGCCACGAGCACCCAGGTGCAGGTGCACCTCACCGACGTGATGGGACGTAGCGTCCTGACGCTACCCGCCAAAACCTACGGGGCCGGCCAGCAAACGGTATCGCTACCAGCGGCCGGGCGCACCCTGCGCGCCGGCGTGTACGTGGTGCACATCGCGCTCGATGGCGAAACCTTTACCAGCAAACTGGTGGTGGAATAAGCCGCCCAAATCCTTGGCAGAAGCCCCGTCCGGTATCAGACGGGGCTTTTCTGTGGCCCTATTCCAGCGGGTAGCGCCGTACCTTTGCCCCCGTAACCCTGCTACTTATTCGCCATGCGCAAGCAAAAACCCGTCGCCGATTCCTTTGTCATCATGACCGAGCTGGTGCTGCCCAACGACACCAACACCCTGAACAACCTCATGGGCGGCCGCATGATGCACCTGATGGACATTGCCGCCGCCATCGCCGCCCAGAAGCATTCCAACCGCATTGTGGTCACGGCGTCGGTCGATAACGTGTCGTTCCGCGACAGCATTCGGCTGGGCAACGTGGTCACGCTCCAGGCCCAGGTAACCCGGGCGTTCAGCTCCAGCATGGAAGTGCACATTGATGTGTGGGCCGAGGACATTCCCAGCGGCACGAAGATGAAAACCAACGAAGCCTTTTTCACCTTTGTGGCCGTCGACCAGTCCGGCCGGCCCATTGATGTGCCGGATGCCGTGCCCGTCACCGACGAAGAAATTCGCCTTTACGATGGTGCCCTGCGCCGCCGTCAGCTCCGCCTGGTGCTGGCCGGCCGCATGCAACCCGCCGAAGCCCAGGAACTCAAAGCCCTGTTTGCGCTGGAATAGCGACGGACTATTTTAGCGCTTTCACCCACTTAACCGCCCCGCGCCATGGCTCCAGATTCAGCTGAAAAACTGGCCTTCCTCCAAAACTTCTATACCGACGTCACGCTCTACGTGCCCGCCGAGCCGACGGCCATAGCGCCCCCGGCCGAGGCCCCAGCCGCCGCAGTCCCGGCCGCCACGCCCGCACCCGTGGCCAGTGCCACGCCCAAACCTACCCCCGTTCCGCCGGCCCCCGTGCGGGAAGCACAGCTGCCTTCCCGCAGCTTCAGCCACCCCTCGGCCGGCCTCGAACGGCTGGCGGCCGGCTACGTGCAGCCCCAGTCTCCGGCGGAGCTGGCGGCCGAGGCGGCCAGCGCCGCGGCAAGTGCCACCCCGAAGCCCGTGGTAGCCGCCGCCCCGCCGGTGCCCGCCACTGCACCGGCCGTGCCGCCCGTCATGCTCACCCAGTTTAGCACGCTGGGAAGCAATGCGCAGGGTGTGCTGTTCCTGTTTCGGTTGCCGCCCGAGCAGTTTGCTAAAATGCACCGCAACGTGTTCCTCAACAAAATGCTGCAAGCCCTGGGGTTGGTCATGGCCGATGTGGTGCTCGTGAACGTGGAATCGGACCTGCCGGTCGCCCTCGTGAACCTGCGCCGGGAACTCGCCGCCACGCACATTGTGGCCTTCGGCAAAAATCTGCTCGACACCACCATTCGCAACACCCAGATTTACGAGCCGGTCCAGTTTCCCAGCCTCGGCCTCTCTTATTTATCTTCCGCCACCGTGGACTTGGTAGAATACGACGTGAGCCTCAAAAAACGCCTCTGGCCCGGTTTGCAGCGCATGTTCGGGTTGGCCTGATTCAAGGTATTTACGCACAAAAAAGGCTCGTCTGATGCAGACGAGCCCTTTTTTTACTATTGAAGCAGGGCGGTGATAAGTGCTTGCCCCAAATCAAACCAACAACGAGACGGGCGTAAGTCCAGGTAAAAACAAAAGCTAAAAGCCATTAGCTAAAAGCTATTGGCTAAGCACTTACAAAGCTATTTAAGCACCTCGGCCAGCTTGGCGGCCAAGGCCTCCCCCCGCAGGTTTTTGGCGATGATTTTCCCCTGTGGGTCAATCAGAAACGACTGCGGAATGGCTTTCACGCCGTAGGCCGCGCCGGCCACGCTGTTCCAGGCCGCCAGGTCTGATACGTGGTGCCAGGTCAGGCCGTCGGCGGCAATGGCTTTTTCCCACTTGGCCTTGTCCTGGTCCAGCGACACCGAGTAGATGGTGAACCCCTTGCCTTTGTCCTTAAACTGGTTGTAAGCCGCCACCACGTTGGGGTTTTCCTGGCGGCAGGGGCCGCACCAGCTGGCCCAGAAGTCAATCAGGACGTACTTGCCGCGCAAGCTGCTCAGGGCCAGCTTGGGACCTTGGGGCGTGGGCAGGTTAATTTCCGGGGCCAGGGCACCTTGGGCCGTTACGCGCATGGGCTCCAGGCGGGCCGTCAGCTCCTTAGTAAAGGGCGAGTTTGGGTTGGCCTTGCGTTGCACGGCAGCCACGGAATCAACAAACTGAAACTCCTCCTCCGGATTGATGAATGCCCCCACCGCAAAGCCGCCCACCACGGAACTGGCGTTGCGCCGAATGAGGCTCTTTAGTTTGGCGGTATTGCCGCTCTGAATCACGTAATACTCTTGCTCGATTGCCTTCATCTCGTCGGTTTTGCCGGCCTGGCCCGCGGCGTTGTAGCGCTTGCCAATGCTTTCGAGCTGGCCCCGGCTGCCTTCCATCACCTGCGTGAGCTGGCGCAGAATTTCAGCGTCTTTGCTGCCTTTCACGCTGTAGGTAGCGGGCAGGCTTTTGGCGTCGCCGCTGAGCTGCACGTGTGTTTTGTTGTCGAGCAGCAGCAGCACCTGGTTGCCTTCGCCTACTTTCAACTGAAAAATGCCCGGGGTAGCCGAGGTCCCTTTGATGGTAAAATTGCCGTCGGCATCGGTCTTAGCCTGGTTTCTCTCCACAAACTGGTTGGAGGTTAGCTCGGCCAGGTGCAGTACGGTACCAGCGGGGGCGTTTTTGAGCTGCCCCGTGATTTCGTAGCCGTCGGCGGCAACCGCACTCTGGCAGGCGTTGGCCATGCCCAATACGGTGGCGGCCAGGAAAACTGATTTTATCATAGGATGGAACAAGGCAATGAACGATTAGCAGTGAGCAATTAACAATGGGCGGTGAACCGGTAATAATGCATGAGGGACCATTGAGACGAGCGGTAGAGCAAAGCCTTACACCGATTGCCTGAACAGCTGTTGCCCATTATTAATTGCTCACTGGGCATTGTTTTCCAAGCCGGCGCGCAGCAGCTGGTTGGCCAGCTTAGGGTCGGCTTTGCCACCGGTGAGCTTCATGAGCTCGCCCATAAACATGCCGGTGAGCGACTTTTTGCCGGCGCGGTACTCGGCTACTTTGGCGGGGTTGGCGGCCAGCACCTGCTGCACCAGCGTGGCCAGTTCGCCGTTGTCGGCCTGCGTGAGGAGGCCGAGGCTTTCGGCCGCGCCGGTCGCGTTGGCGGTGGGGTGCTCCAGCAGGTGCGGGAAAAGCTGCTTGCTGGCCACGGAGTAGTTCAGCTTGCCGGCGTCAATCAGCTCGATGATGCCGGCCACCTGGGCAGCGTCGAGGGGGAAGTCGGCCATGGTGAGCGCGCGCTCGTTCAGGTACGACTTCACGGGGCCCATCACCCAGTTGGCCGCCGCCTTAGCGTTAGGCGTGAGGCGCGAGAGGTCGTCGAAAAATAGCGCTACTTCTTTCTGGTCCACCAGCACGGAGGCGTCGTAGTCGTTCAGGCCCAGCTCGCCCACAAAACGGGCGTAGAGCTGCTGCGGCAGGGCCGGCAGCTCGGCGGCCACGCGGTGCAGCCACTCGTCGGAAATCACCAGCGGGGGCAGGTCCGGCTCCGGGAAGTAGCGGTAATCGTTGAGGGTTTCTTTGCTGCGCTGGCCGTTGGTGGTGCCGCTGGCGGCATCAAAGCCGCGGGTTTCGCTGTCCACTTCCCCCCCGGCTTCGATGATGGTAACCTGCCGCTCGATTTCGTAGGCAATGGCGCGCTGCACGTTGCGGAAGGAGTTCATGTTCTTCACTTCCACCTTCATCCCAAACTGCGGCGCGCCGTGCAGCATCACCGAAATGTTGGCGTCGCAGCGCAGCGAGCCTTCCTCCATGTTGCCGTCGCAAATGCCGAGGTATTCAACCAGCTTCTTGATTTCGATGAGGTAGGCATAGGCTTCCTCGCCGGTGCGGATGTCGGGCTCCGACACAATCTCAATCAGCGGTACGCCGGCGCGGTTTAGGTCCACCAGGGTTTCGGTTTCGCCGGCCAGGTGCATGGATTTGCCCGCGTCCTCCTCCATGTGAATGCGCGTGACGCCGATGCGCTTCGCCGAGCCGTCGGCGAGCCGCACGTCCACGTGGCCGTCGTGGCAAATGGGGGTTTTGTCCTGCGTAATCTGGTAGCCCTTGGGCAGGTCGGGGTAAAAGTAGTTTTTGCGCGCAAACAGGTTGTCGCGCCGAATCTGGCAGTTGGTGGCCAGGCCCATTTTCATGGCAAACTCCACGGCCGTGCGGTTCACCTTGGGCAATGTGCCGGGGTGGCCGAGGGTAATCACCGACAGGTTGGTGTTGGGGGCCACGCCGTACTCATTCTCGTCAGCAGAATACATCTTGCTGTGCGTGAGCAGCTGGGCGTGTACTTCCAGGCCGATAACGGGCTGGTATTTGGCAAGGGTGGCTTCGTCCATAACGGGTAAAAAAGCGGGGGTACTAAGGCTTTTCGGACCCAAAGGTAACGGGTACGAAGAAGCCCCAACCATTTTAGCGTGGTTGGGGCTTGGTAAAATGCCGGCGTTGAATCTAGGGCCGCTTATTTCACCGGCCGCTGCAACTGCTGCATGGCCATCATCTGCTCCAGGTTTTTGCTCATGCCTTCGTTCGAGCCGTCGAGGAAAATAACGTTGCCCTGCCCCTGCTCGGCAAAGTGCTTGATGGCTTCGGTCCACATCGAGAAGTACACCAGCGAGGGGTCCAGGTTGTTCTTGGTTACTTCCTCCACGGCGTGGGCCAGGCCCTTGGTTACTTCCTCCCGGAACAGGGCCACGCCCTGGCCGCGCAGCTGGGCCGCAATTTTCTCGGCTTCGGCGGCAATTTTAATGGCGTTGCCTTCGGCCTCGGCGGCCTTGGTTTTGGTGATGAGCAGGGCCTGCCCTTCGTTTTCGGCGGCGGCCTTCAGGTTGTTGGAGGCCACCACTTTGGCCATCGAGCGCATTATCTCCTCATCGAAGGCAATGTCGTTGAGCTGCAAATCAATCAGGTGGTAGCCCCAGCCTTCGAGCGTAGCGTCGAGCTGGTCCTTCACGTGCAGCACGATTTCGCCGCGCAGGCTTAGCACGGCGGCCTGCCGCTGAGTGGCCACAAAGGCCCGGATGCTGCCCTCCACCGTTCGCACCAGCGCCTGCATCAGGCTGCCCTCGTCCACGAACTTAAAGGCCACGTTCTTGATGGCTTCCTCGCTCTGGTCGAAGGCGGCGTACACCAGCATGGCTTTAAAATTAACGTTGGCCTGGTCCACGGTAATGGCCTGAAAATTCAGCTCCAGCGAACGGTTCTGGATGGAAATCCGCTTGTAGACCGCCTCAATGAACGGAATCTTAAAGTTCAGCCCCGGGGGCATGATGCGCCGGTACTTGCCAAAAACCGTGACCACGGCCACCGTGCCCTGCGGCACAATAACGTAGCAAAGGAAGAGCGTGAGGATGACAAAGCCGAGAAAGATGAGCGGATACATGACAAGGAAGGGCTGAAGTCCGCGTCAAATGTAGCTGCACAATGCAGTTTTGGCATCATCGCAAAAAAGGCATTGCATTGTTTCTTTTTAGCAGGATTCTGGCAGGCTGCAATGGCATCTTTTGACCAGGATATTCGAGGCTTTTGATTTGCACACTGATATAAGCACGCGCTTTATCGCAAGCACAGCTACCGAATTGGGCAAAACAGCCGCGCTTGCAGGGCCAAAAAAAGCAGCCTGCACGATAAGTGCAGGCTGCTTTTCAGGAAAACCGAGATAGGTGCCGAAAATTATTTCCGGCGCGGCGCTGGTTTGCGGGCCGGCGCTTTCTTACGGACCGGGGCGGCCCCGGCGGGGGCCGTTTTGCCGGCGGCATTCAGCTCGGCCAAGGTGGGGGCCGGGCCGTATTTGGCTTCGGCCGGGTTAGCGTCACCGGTGAGGTAAGGGTCAATCTCGACGCGGCGGTTCAGGGCTTGCCCAGCGCTGGTGGCGTTACTGGCCACGGGCTTGAGCTCGCCATAGCCCCGGGCTTCAATGCGCTCGGCCACAACGCCTTTGCTTAGCACATAGGTACGCACCGCCGTGGCCCGGTCGTAGGACAGGCGCAGGTTATAGGCGTTGTCGCCTTTGCTGTCGGTGTGGCCCGAAATGCTGAGGCTATAGTCTGGGTATTCGCCCATGATGGCCACAATCTGGTTAAGGCGCTCGTTCGACACCGGCAGCAACCGGGCCTTGTTGAACTCAAACTGAATGTACTTGGTGGCTTCCTTGAGCACCTTTTTGGTTTCGGCCTTCATTTCGGGGCAGCCTTTGTTCGAGGCCGGGCCGGCATGGTCGGGGCACTTGTCCTGGTAGTCGGGCACGCCATCGCCGTCGGTATCGAGCGGGCAACCGGTGGCATCCACTTTCACGCCGGCAGGGGTGTCGGGGCATTTGTCGAGGTAGTCGCCTACGCCGTCGCCGTCGGCATCGAGCGGGCAGCCGGTGGCATCCACTTTTACGCCGGCGGGCGTTGCGGGGCACTTGTCATCGGCGTCAGCCACGCCGTCGCCGTCGGTATCGGGGCAGCCTTGCAGGGTGGCCAAGCCCTTCACGTCGGGGCACTTATCCTGGTAATCGGGCACTCCGTCGCCATCGACATCAAATGGGCAACCATTGAGGTCCACTTTTACGCCGGTGGGCGTATCGGGGCACTTGTCCTTGCGGTCGGCTACGCCATCGCCGTCGGTATCCTTGGCTTTGCCCAGGTTGGCCGTGAAGCCCGCCGAGAATTGCAGGTACCGGTCGTACCGGTCGAAAAAGCCCGAGCTGTTGGTAGCCGAACCGTCGAGTTTGTTGTCGTCGGTGAAAAGAACGTGCTGGCCGGCTTGCGCAAAAAGGCTGAAGCCGGGCGACAGCCGAAAATTGAGGCCCAACGCGGCTTGCGCATCAAAAGCCGAGAAATCAACGTGGTCGGAAACGCTGCTTTTCCCCACGTAACGACTGGAGTTGACGCGGGCCAACCCTGGCTGGAGCAGGATGTATGGTTGAACCACGGCATCTTCTTTCAGCGCCCAGCCGTTGTTGAGCTTTAGCTTGAAGCCAAGGCCATAAGTGCTGATGTTGGCATAGAAGCGCGAACCATCGTTATTGAAGGCACCCGTGGGGGCCGGGAAGCGCAGGGTGGACTGATTGGCCGACAAGTTTATGTCGATGCCCTTGCTCAGGTACCGGCTCAGGGTAAGGCCACCCCCGTAGGTGGCATTTTTGGGCGATTCGAAGAAGGAACTGCCCGCGTCGCCCTTGTATTGGAGGGTTGATACGTAGCCGCTGACGCCAAATTTACGGTCGGCGTTTTGGGCTTGGCCGCGGGGAGCTGCGGCTAATACCCCCAGCCCTACTAGGGCAATGGTGGATAATCGGTGTTTCATAAAGAGGGAAAAAAAGGTGCCGGAAAATCAGCCCGGTGGTTTACAAATTCGCTGCAAACATAGAATCCTGCGGCTGATTCCCGCGTGGCGTTACGCAGGAAGCCGAAAGGAAGTTGGCGGGGCATGCCCTGGAGGGCCCCCAAAAGAGGGTTTTTAACCTGTGTCAAAGAATGGCAGGGGCAAGCTGGTACCGCGGCCCGCCGCCGCCGGCAAAGGCTACAACGCCTGGCTCACTGCGGCTTCGGCCCGGGCAATGGCGGCGTTAAGCCCGGCCACGTTCTTACCGCCGGCCGTAGCGAAAAACGGCTGCCCGCCGCCGCCGCCCTGGATTTCCTTGGCCAGCTCGCGCACCAGTGTGGTGGCGTTGAGCTTGCCAGCCTGGGCAATCTCGTCGGCCAGCATCACGGCCAGTTGGGGCTTGCCATCAATTTCGGCCCCGAGGACGGCCACGAGGTTGGGCACGGCCTGACGAAGGTTGAAGGCCAGGGTTTTGAGTGATTCGGCCGAGCCGGCCTGCACCAGCGTGGCCAGGAAATTCACGCCGTTGAGCTCCTTTACGCGGCCCGCCAGATGGTCTTTTTGCTGGTTGATGCTTTGCTGCTCGAAGTGCTCAATTTGCTTGCGTAGATTGGCGATTTCCTCGTTCTGCTTCTCCAAGCTGGTGAGCAGGTGCTGGGGATTGCCAAGGGTTTCGCGCACCTGGTTGAGCAGGTCGAGCTGCTGGTCGACGTAGGCTTCGGCCCCGAGGCCGGTCACGGCCTCAATCCGGCGCACGCCCGCGCCCACGGCGCTTTCAGCCGTGATTTTGAGGTAGCCAATGGTGCCCGTGTTCGGGACGTGCAGGCCGCCGCAAAGCTCCACCGAGAAGTCGCGGTCGAAGGTAATGACGCGCACGAACTCGCCGTATTTCTCGCCGAATAGCGCCATCGCACCCAATTCCTTGGCCTCGGCAATGGGCACGTTGCGGCGCTCCACCAGCGGGATTTGCTGGCGAATGCGGGCATTCACCAGTTGCTCAATTTCGCGTAGCTGGGCCTCGGTCACCTTCGTGAAGTGCGAGAAGTCGAAGCGCAATAGCTTCTCATTTACCAGCGAGCCTTTCTGCTGCACGTGCGAGCCCAGCACCTCGCGCAGGGCGGCTTGCAGCAGGTGCGTGGCCGAGTGGTTCTGGCGAATCTGGGTGCGGCGGGCGGCGTCGGGAATGGTCAGGAAACTGGCCGTCAGGTCTTGCGGCAGCTCCAGCACGGTGTGCACGATGAGGTCGTTTTCCTTCTTCGTGTCAATCACGCGCACTTTGCTCAGCGGCGATTCCAGGTAACCGGTGTCACCAATCTGCCCGCCGCTTTCGGTGTAGAAGGCGGTTTGGTCGAGCACCAGCTGGTACTCGGTTTTGCCCTTGGCGGTGGTTTTGCGGTAACGCAGGATGTGGGCCGGGGCCTCGTCCAAATCGTAGCCCACGAAGGCGGGCTGCTCGTCGGAATCAGCCACCGTTACCCAGTCGCTCTGCTCGGTTTCCTGGGCGTTACGGCTGCGATTTTTCTGCTGCTCCAGCTCCTTTTTGAAGCCCTCCTCGTCCACGCTCAGGCCCTTTTCCCGGGCAATGAGGGCGGTGAGGTCAAGCGGGAACCCGAAGGTGTCGCTCAGCTCAAACGCGGTTCTGCCATCGATTTCTGGAACCGATGAAAAATAGTTTTTCAACTTTTCATCATAATGCCGTTCCAACTCCTCACGACGACTCTCTACCTCTGATTTATTGCTGTCAAATATGTATTCATAAGTGTTGGTTTCATTCACTAAGTTTAGCCCTTTTGCTAACTCAAGACCATACCGACCGAACGAATAATTTGCTTTGACGATATCACCATCAAAAACAGTTTTTCCAGAATAGTCCGCAAACTTTTCATTCATTATTGCAAAGAGCTTACCTAGCCCTTTTTCCAGCGTTTTCAGAAAGGCAATTTCCTCTTCCTCAATCACGCGCTGAACAAAAGCCGTCTGGGCTTTCAGCTCGGGGAAGATGTTGCGCATCTGCTCGGCCAGCACGGGCACCAGCTTGAAGAGGAAAGGCTGCTTCTGATTCAGCGACGAAAACGAGTAGCGCACGGCCCGGCGCAGAATGCGCCGAATCACGTACCCGGCCTTCACGTTGCTGGGCAGCTGACCGTCGGCAATGGTGAAGGCAATGGTGCGGATGTGGTCGGCAATCACGCGGATGGCGATGTCCGTTTTCTCGTTTTCCGTGGCGGGCTGGTCCGTCACCTTGGCGGGCGCAGTACCGTGGTACTCCATGCCTACTTCCTTGGCGATGAACTGAATGAGCGGCTGGAACACGTCGGTGTCGTAGTTCGACTTCACGCCCGACACGGCCATCATCAGGCGCTCGAAGCCCATGCCGGTGTCTACGCTCTGCTCGGGCAACTTAATGAGGGACTTATCGGCCAGGCGCTGGAACTCCATGAACACGTTGTTCCAGATTTCTACCACCTGCGGGTGGTCGGCGTTCACGAGGTCGCGGCCGGGGGTGGCCGCGCGCTCCTCGTCCGAGCGCAGGTCGATGTGGATTTCGGTGCACGGGCCGCAAGGGCCAGTATCGCCCATCTCCCAGAAGTTGTCCTTCTTGTTGCCGGGTAGAATCCGGTCGTCGGTGGTGTATTGTCGCCAGAGGTTCTGGGTTTCGGTGTCGGGGCCGGTGTTATCGGCTTGGTCACCCTCAAAATACGTGACGTAGAGCCGGTCTTTTTCCAGCTTGAATACGTCGGTCAGCAGCTCCCAGGCCCAGGCAATGGCGTCGGTTTTGAAGTAGTCGCCGAACGACCAGTTGCCCAGCATCTCGAACATGGTGTGGTGGTAGGTGTCGTAGCCTACCTCCTCCAAATCGTTGTGCTTACCGCTCACGCGCAGGCACTTCTGGGTATCGGC
>JBBQSQ010000014.1:0-39258 GCA_038213745.1 Cytophagales bacterium | reverse complement strand
CGGCTGCGCTCGGCATGACGGGCTGCTTTTTTTCTGATTAGGAAATAATTCTAAAGGCGAAACCAGGTTCTCAGGACCCGGCTTCGCCTTTTTTGCGTTTGAGGACGAGGCCCGCGGGCGGGCGGCTTTACCTTCGTTCGTGGTTTCATCATTGCCTTCTGCTGTACCGGCCGCGGGCCGGCGCTTTTTCCGGCGCGGGCTCAATGCCGTGCTTTTCAGCAGTGTGTGGCTGGCCGCCGCCGCCGCCGCCCAAACAGCCCTTACCTTCCGGCTGTGGCCGCCGAGCGCGGCCAGCCACTACCGGGTAGTGGCCCTCGTGTTTGCCGCCACCCTGCTGGTCTACAACCTCGATGCGGTGCTGCCTTTCAAGTATTTGCAGCCGGCCGGCACTTCGGGGCGCAAGGCCTGGCAGCAGGGCCACCGCCGCGCCCTGGCCCTGCTGGCGGGCGCAGCGGCGGTAGTGATGGCCTATTTTGTGCTGGCCGATGGCTGGTGGCGCTACTTGCCCGCCCTCCTGCCCCTGGCGGCACTGGCGCTATTCTACTCGTGGCCCCTGGGCCGCTGGGGTGCCCTGCGTGAGGTGCCGCTGCTCAAAGTATTTCTGATTGCGGGGGTGTGGTCGGCCGTGACGGTGGGCCTGCCCACGCTGGCCCAGCACCGCCCCCTGGCCGACGCCGTGGGCTTGCTGGCCCAGCGGTTCTGCCTAGTGCTGAGCGTGGCCATCGTATTCGACATCCGGGACCTGAGCCGCGACCGGCTGGCCGGTACGCGCACGTTTCCGGTGGTGCTGGGGCTGGGCGGGGCCCGGGCCGTGGCGCTGGCTTTCCTGGCCGGGGCCGGGGCGCTGGGCTTGGAGCGCGGCCTGCCCGCGGTGGGCGTGTTGGTCACCACGCTGTCGGCCGCTGCCGTTATTTTATCAGCCAACGAAAACCGGAGCGACTATTTCTTCGCGCTCCTGGCCGATGGCGTGCTGCTGGTGCCGCCGCTGCTGTATTTCTTCGTTTGAGGTAGCCAGCGCCGTCGCTAAAATGCCGCAAGGGCCGTCAGCTCCGCCATTGCCGGGCCGATGTGGCGCACAATATCCCCGGCTACCAGGCCGGCTTCGCCGGTTTCCTGGGCCGCCCTGTCGCCGGCCCGGCCGTGGGCGTACACGCCCAACCGCACCGCCGCGAAGGCCGGGAGCTGGGCGTGGGCCCGGAGCGCCAGCAGCAGGCCGGTGAGCACGTCGCCGCTGCCGCCGGTGGCCATGCCCGCATTGCCGGTGCTGTTGAAGTGCAGCTCGCCGGTGGGCGTGGCCAGGCAGGTGTAGGCCCCCTTCAGCACCACCAGGCAGCGGTGTTTTTTGGCGAAGTCGCGCAGGAGTTCCAGCCGGTGGTAGTCGTCGCGGGCCGGGCCGGTGAGGCGCTCAAACTCCTTAGGATGGGGCGTGAGCACCGTGTTTTCGGGCAGCAGCTTCAGCAGCTCGCGGTGCTGGCCGAGCAGGTTCAGCGCGTCGGCATCCAGCACGAGGGGCAGGGGCAGGCCGGTTTTGGCCAGGGGTTTGGCCGCGTCTTTCAGCAGCTGCCTCAGCACGGCCAGGCTGGCGTCGGCCTGCCCCAGGCCCGGCCCCATGCCCACGGCCTGGTAGGGTTGCAGCTCCGGTAATTCGCTGATGAAATCGGCCTGCTCATCGGTCAGGCACATGGCTTCGGGCTGGCTGGTTTGGAAAATGTCGTAGCCGCAGCCGGGAATATGGGCCGTGAGCAAGCCCACGCCGCCGCGCAGGCAGGCACCCGCCGCGAGCACGGCCGCCCCCATTTTGCCCCGGCTCCCGGCCAGCAGTAGCGCGTGCCCAAAGGTGCCCTTGTGGCTGAACCGGGGCCGGGCGGGCAGAGCCCCGGCCACGGCGGCGGCGTCGGTGTAGTGCCAGGGCGTGGCCGCTTTGGCGATGAACGCGGCGCTCAGGCCAATGTCCTTTACCTCCCACGCGCCCACAAACTCAGCATTCTGCGGCAGCAGAAACGCCAGCTTGGGCAGGCCAAAACAGACGGTAGCCTGGGCCCGCACGATTGGGCTGCCCGCCGGGCTTGGGGCATCGGCCAGCAGGCCGCTGGGCAGGTCCACGGCCACTACTACGGCCGGGGCCGCGGCCTGAACGTGCCCGACCACCGCAGCTGCCAGCCCGGCGAGCGGCCGCGTGAGGCCGGTGCCAAACAAGGCATCCACCACCACATCGGCGGGCAAAATGTTGGGCAGGTGGTTGGCCCCGAGCTCCGCAATCGCGACGGCTTCGGGCAATTGCTGGCTCTGGGCCAGCCAGTCGGGCGAATACGTGGTGGCGGGCAGCAGCCACACCTGCGGCTCGTAGCCGGCTTGGTGCAGCAGGCGGGCCAGGGCCAGGCCATCGCCGCCGTTGTTGCCGGGGCCGCAGAGCAGGTAGAGCATCCGCTCGCCGCCCGGGTTCCACTCGGCCAGCGGAAAGGCATTGAAGAACCACTCGGCCAGCGCGCCGGCCGCCCGCTCCAGGAGTTCGTCCGGCGTAATGCGCTGCTCTTTGATGGTGGCTTGGTCGAGGAGTCGGGTTTGGGCGGTAGAAAGGATTTTCATAGCGAGCGGTGGGAAGGGACGGCGGCGTTATTTTTGGCGATGCACAAAACAACCCGTGTTTTTATCGTGCCCGGCCTGGGGAGTTCGGGGCCCGACCATTGGCAAACGTATTTCGAGCGCACGCAGCCGGATTTTACGCGCATCGAGCAGCGCGACTGGGACGCGCCCGACCGCGCCGAGTGGGTCGAACGCCTCGAAGCCGCCCTGGCCGGCGAGGACTTGAGCCAGGTGGTGCTGGTAGCCCACAGCCTGGGCTGTGCCACCATCGCGCACTGGGCCGGGCAACACGGCCACCGCATCAAAGGGGCACTGCTGGTAGCGCCCAGCGATGTGGAAACGGCGCATTATGCCGCTTTTCCCACCACCGGGTTCGGCCCGATGCCGCTGGCCCGGCTGCCCTTCCCGAGCAAAGTCGTGTTCAGCCAGAACGATGAATGGGCGACGCCCGCCCGCGCCCGGCAGTTCGCCGAAGCCTGGGGCAGCGAGCTGGTCGACATCGGCGCGGCCGGCCACATCAACACGGCTAGCGGCTATGGCGACTGGCCAGCGGGGCTGGAGCTGCTGGCGTCGCTGCTGTAAGGAAAGGGCCGGCGCGGCGTCTGCCCGGCGCGGCCGCAAACCTCCTGGGGGCGGCTGCGTTTACCTTATTACTGCCGCGTTACTTCAAATAAATCTCCCGATATGCAAACCTGGAACGACGTTATCCGCCTTGCCAACCACCCCGTCCCCTCGCCGCGCCGCGTCGAGAAAACACCCGCCGAGTGGCGCGCCCAGCTCACGGCTGAGCAATACCACGTCACCCGCGAGCACGGCACCGAGCGCGCCTTCACCGGCGAGTATTGCGAGGCCCACGAAGCCGGCCTCTACGCCTGCGTGTGCTGCGGCACCCCGCTCTACGACTCGCGCACGAAGTTCGAGTCCGGCACCGGCTGGCCCTCCTTCACCGCGCCCGTTGAGGAGAGCGCCATTCGCTACCATAAGGACACCAGCTACGGCATGACCCGCGTAGAAGTGCTCTGCAACGTGTGCGATGCCCACCAGGGCCACGTATTCCCCGACGGCCCGGCCCCGAGTGGCCTGCGCCTGTGCATCAACTCGGCCAGCATCAAGCTGGTAACGGAAGCTGAAAAGCAGCCGGCTTAAGCTGCCGCTTACGGTAAGAACGTCATGCTGAGCGCAGCCGAAGCATCTCGCGTGCAGTAGTAATTCCATCGGTTGAGTTACTGCCATACGCGAGATGCTTCGCCTTCGCTGAGCATGGCGTTCTATTTTTGTGCTTTCCCATCCCCACCCAACTCATTCCCACCCGCCCCATGTCTTTGCTATTTAATGATTTTGCTTCCTGGGGCGCGCATTGCGCCGCCACCGGCGAGCCGCTCTACCAACCCGTGCTCGACTACGAAATCGAGCAGAAGGGCCGGACCGAAGACGAAATCTGGGCGGGCCTGCAACGGGCCTACGACGTGATGCGCGACGCCGTGCACGAGGGCCTGACCGGCGACATGACCTCCCGCTCGGGCATGATAAACAACGGGGCCAAGAAGATTGCCGCCTCGCCCGTCACCGTCCTTTCGCCCGAGTTCAAGCAGCTCATCACCCGCGCCCTGGGGGCCAAGGAGGTGAATTCCTGCATGGGCCGCGTGGTGGCCGCGCCCACGGCCGGGGCCTCGGGCATCCTGCCCGGCGTGCTCGTTACGCTCCAGGATTTGCACAAATTAGCCGACCGTCAGATTCTGGAGTGCCTGCTCGTGGCCGTCGGCATTGCCCTCATCATTGAGCAAAATGCCTCCCTGGCCGGGGCCGTGGGCGGCTGCCAGGCCGAAACCGGCTCGGCCGCGGCCATGGGCAGCGGGGCCATCGTGTACTGCCTGGGCGGGCCGGTGGAGCAGGTGTTTGCCGCCGTGGCCGTCACCATCCAGTGCATGCTGGGCCTGATTTGCGACCCCGTGGCCGGCCTGGTGGAAGTGCCCTGCGTGGTGCGCAACGCCTCGGCCGCCGCCATTGCCTTCTCCTCGGCCCAGATTGCCATTGCCGGCATCGACCCGGTGATTCCCGTCGACCAGTGCGTGGCGGCGCTGGGCGAAGTGGGCCAGAGCATGGAAACCCGCTACAAGGAAACGGCCCTCGGCGGCCTGGCCAATACCACCCGCGGCCGCGAAATCGAGCAGCGCGTGCTGGTGCAGGACATTAATATCCTGCCGGACTCTCAGTGACGCTTCGCTCAATGAGGAATGAGGAATGAAGAATTGGAAAATGGCCATTGGCGTCCGAACTTCCTCATTCCTCATTCCTCATTCCTCATTAAGCCGCAGGCGTCAATCCGCCGTTTTTGCGCTTGGTGCCATGGTGAGACGGGCCATGAACTGCAAGGCCGTGGCGTAGCGACTGCGCAGCTCCTGGTACTGCGCCCAGGCGGCGGCGCGGTCTTCGCACAACGCCAGGCCGCAGGCGGTGAGCTCCTGGCAGGCCAGGTCGAAGTCGCCGCGGCCAGGGGCCTCGGTCGACTCGGCCGGCAGAAGGTCGGTGGGGACGGTGTTGATGTCGCCTTCGAAGAAGCGGTACACGCGGTTCAGGGCCAGGCAGCCGGCTTTGAAGGTGACCTGGGCCTGGCGGGGGCGGGGGCCATCCACAGCGGCGAAAAGCAGGGCGGCCGTGTCCAGTATCAGCCCACAGCTGGCCACCCAGGAGCGCCCCGGCTGCGGCGAGCGGAAAAACGAGAGCATGGGCAGCGACGTATGGCTTTCCTCAATCTCGACAAACCAGCGCTCCCATTCGGCCCACTGTTGGTCATCGTTTTGCACCGAGCCGTCGTGGTTGAGCCAGCCCAGCAGCGTGGCGGCCGTGGGGGGCGTGCCCGCCCGTAGCTCCAGCAGGGCCACCGTCGCCTCGCGCCGCGAAAATGCCTGATAGATGGTGGGCAGGTACGACAAGAGCAGCGTGAGCAGCAACAGTCCCAGCGTAGCTTCCGAGTAGCTCAGCGCCTCGACAGCCAGCTTGTGGCTGCCGGTGGTGCCCAGCGTGAGCAGTGAGCTCCCGCTCAGCTCGAAGCATTTCTTCCAGGTGCCCACGCCCACGGCCCAGTACAGGCCGGTGTAGCCCAGGCTCACCAAGGCTTCCCAGACCACGGGCAGCGCCACCAGCGCCACCGGCGCATAATGGGCCATAATCCGGTCGCGCCGCTCGTAGGAGTTAGCCAGCTTAGCGGCTACATCAAAGAACACGCGAATGCCCGTGAACACCGACACGTTCATCCGCACTATCTCATTGCGGGGCAGTACAAACGAGCGAATGGCGGCCGACAGCGTGGTAATAATCAGCACGATACCGCCGAGGCCGGTAATAATGCGCAGGGCAAGCAGGAGGTAATGATGCATGTTGCCCCTAAACGCATATTTGGGCAAAACGACTAGGCCGCCCCGGCCAGCGAGTAGCGCAGGCGCTGGCGGCGGCTGGCCAGGGTGTCAGCGTACTGCTGGCGCAGCGCTGCCGGGAGGAAGGATTTTTCCAGCAGGGCCTGGGTGGCGGCTTCGTGCCCCACAACGTCGGCCAGCAGGCGGCGCACCCGGCTGGGCGGCAGGCCCAGGCGAATGCCAAGCTCCAAAAAATCATCGAACGCCAGAAAGCCGTTGGCGACAAAGCTGGGCGTTTCGTAGTCGTCGGCAAATAGGTTCAGGGCCAGGCCGTTGCCGTCCTGCACGTGCAGGCTGGTGTTGAGCAGGTCGTAGGCGGGCGTGAGGTGGTACTCGCCGGTTGCGGGGCGGCGGTGCAGCGAGAAGTTTTTGAGGTGCGCGTCGCCGTTCGAAACGAGGTAGTTGAAGAGGGTGAGGCGGAAGAATTCGTCCACGTCGGGCTGGGCTGCCGGCACAAAACGCCTAACCAACTGGGCGATGCATTCGTGGCTGAACTCGTACTTGAAGTTTTCGCCGTGGGTAGTCCGGCTGCGTTCGGCCAGTTGTGCAAAATCCTCCTGTAGCAGGTGCTCGCCGGTGGGCAACACATCGAACCGGCGGGTAAGGTATGCGGCGGGCTGGCCGTCGGTAAGTTGCAGCAGGCCGCAAGCAGCCACCCGCAGCCCAAACACCTGCCGGGCCAGTTGCATGGTGAAATGTTCGTTGGCCGGCACGGCGTCCGCGTGCAACACATCGAGGCGGCGGGGTGGAGGCTTTAGTAAATATTCGTGTCCTCCACGTTCGGCGCTCACCACCAGCGTGGTCAGTTCAAGCCGCATCGAAACCTTGTATTGCACGCCGGAAATGGAAATGCGCCGGATGGTGCGAAGCAAGTCTTCGCGCAAGGCGTTTGGCAAGTCGGTAGCCGCAAAAGGCAGCGTTGGGCTTACAATTTTCCCGTCAAACAACAGCTTGGCACAAGCCGGACAAAACCGGGCTTTGACTCCCCGCAGCGCGCGGTAACAGCCGGGGCAGTTCATGGCAACTCGCGAACGGTGACCGCCCCAATTGTTTGGTGCGCGGCCGTGGCCAGGAGCAAGCCAAAGTCGTCACGCTCCTCAAGGTGCAGGCTGCGGGTTTGCAGCGAGCGGTTGGTGCCCTCAGCCAGCAACCCGGCAAAAAAAGGAAACAGGACGGGTGCAATGTGCACCCGCTGACTTTTGGGCAAGCTCAAACTCACGGCGGGCTGGTCGGGTGCGCTCAGGTAGGCGGCCTCGTACGCAAATACGTACCGTCCGGGTTCTTGGCGCAACACCCCGGCCCGTTGCTCGTTCACGTACACGGCCGCTTGTCGTGCTTTCATGCGACACTGATTTTATCGATGCTCAACGCCAGGCCCAGCGTGCTGAGCACCGCTTGCAGTTGCGCGAACCCGGGGTTGCCGCGGCCCGCCTCCCATTCCAGCAGCTGCCGGCTCGATATGCCCGCTAATTCGGCAACGTAGCTCCGCACCAGCCCCAACTGTTTGCGGCGAGTGAGCAAGAGTTTCCCTAGTTCAGCAACGGTCATAGTTGGATGCAAAGTGCACCCAAATGTAGGAAATATAATGCGTGTTTTATTTGATAAGTATTAAAACGGATTTGATTAGGCCAAATTCGTAGTTAAATACGAAGTTTATCTCACTTTTACCGTGCCTTCCACAACTCCCGGAACGAGGCCGGGGCAATGGCCAGCGCCGCCCGCCGCTTGCTCCAGCCCACCTGGCCCAGCAGGCGGCCCAGGCTCCAGTCTTTCATTTTGGCGGGCAGCACGTCCATGGTCCAGCGGTGCTGCATGCTCCACTTCCAGAGGCCGATGGCCACCCGTTCTTCGGTGGGGGCGTGGCCCTCGCGCACGCTCTGCTGGCGGTTGAGCAGCAGCAGGCTATGCAACGGAATGCGCACCGGGCACACGCTGGTGCAAGCCCCGCACAGGCTGCTGGCGTAGCTCAGGTGCTTGAGCTCGGGCAGGTCGCCCAGGTGCGGGCTTATGACCGAGCCGATGGGCCCGGAATAGGTGGTTTCGTAGGTGTGGCCGCCAATGTTCTTGTACACCGGGCACACGTTGAGGCAGGCCCCGCAGCGGATGCAGCGCAGGGCGGCGCGCTTGTCGGGCTGGGCCAGCAGGTTGGTTCGGCCGTTGTCGAGCAGGATAACCACCATTTCCTCCGGCCCGTCCACTTCGCCGGGCTGGCGCGGGCCGAAGTACACCGTGTTGTACACCGTGACCTGCTGGCCGGTGCCGCTAGTGCTGAGCAGCGGCCAGAACAGGTCCAAATCGGTGAGCTGGGCAATCACCTTCTCGATGCCCACAACGGCAATGTGCAGCTTCGGAAACGTGGCCGAGAGCCGGGCGTTGCCCTCGTTCTCGGTCACGGCCACGGCCCCGGCGTCGGCAATGAGAAAGTTGCCGCCGGTCACGCCCACTTCGGCGCTGGTGTACTTGTTGCGCAGCAGGTGCCGGGCGGTGAGCACGAGTTTCTGGGCGTCGTCGGTGCTTTCGGTGCCCAGGTGCTTCATAAAAATCTGGTTGATGTCGGCCTTGCTCAGGTGCATGGCCGGCGTCACAATGTGGTAGGGCCGCTCGCCGTTGAGCTGCACGATGTACTCGCCCAGGTCGGTTTCCACCGACTCGATGCCCTGCGTGCCGAAGTACTCGTTGAGGTGAATTTCTTCGGTGGTCATGCTCTTGGCCTTCACCACCGTTTTGGTGTTGCGGGCCTTGGTCAGCTTGCCGATTTCGGCCAGGGCTTCGGCGGCATCGTGCGCCCAGATTACCCGGCCGCCGCGGGCCGTGAAGTTGGCTTCGAACTGCAGCAGGTACTCGTCCAGCTTCTCCAGCACGGTGGCTTTGAGGTAGGCCCCGCGGTCGCGGGCCAGCTCGTGGTGGTCGTAGAGCTTCATGCCGTTGCTCACGGCCGCGTCGTACTTGCCGATGTTGAAGCGGATTTTGCGGCGGTGCTCGCGGTCGAAGGCCTTGGTCTCGGCATCGTGCTGAAACTGGGTGGCTTTGGAGGCTTTCGCAGTTGGGGTCATAGCGGCGGCAGGTTAGGGTTTGTTCGAATCAACCACGATGCGCTGCTCGCGGTTGGCCAGTTCCCAGGCCGTGTAGAAAATCAGCTGGGCCCGTTCCGCTAATATAGGAAAATCTATTTTGTCCACATCATCCGTGGCTTTGTGATAATCAGCGTGCAGGCCCGAGGTGTAAAAAATGACCGGAATGCGGTAGCGGGCGAAGTTGTAATGGTCGGAGCGGTAGTAAAGTTGTTCGGGGTCGTTGGGGGCGTTGTAGGCGTAGTCGAGCCGGAGGCGGGTGGTCTGGGCATTGGTGGCTTCGCTCAGGCTGTGCAGCTCGCGGCTCAGGCGGTCCGAGCCAATGAGGTACACGTAGCTGGGCTTGCCCCGGTGCGCTTCGTCGGTACGGCCCACCATGTCGATGTTTAGGTCGGCCACCGTTTGGGCCAGTGGGAAAACCGGGTGTCCGGTGTAGTAATCGGAACCCAGCAGCCCTTCTTCTTCGCCCGAGTTCAGCAAAAACAGGATGCTGCGGCGCGGCCCCTGCCCGGCCGCCTTGGCGGCGGCAAAGGCCTGCGCCAGCGCCAGCACGGCCGACGTGCCCGAGCCGTCGTCGTCGGCCCCGTTATAAATCGTGTCGTGCACCACGCCCAGGTGGTCGTAGTGGGCCGATACCACCAGCACTTCGTCTTTCTTATCGGTGCCTTCCAAAAAGCCCAGCACGTTGGACGATGCCAGCTCCTGGCGCTGCTCCGGAAACTGCACCGCAAAAGGGGCCGGCTGGAGGGCTACCGGCGCGGGTTGGCCCAGGCGGTAGCACTCGGTTTGGTAGCGCTGCAGCACGCCAATCTTAATGCCGCCCAGCAAAGCCAGGCTCATAGGGGCCGACGTGAGCAGCAGGCCGATGCCGCTGGGTGGCCCTTGTTCCAATTGGGCCGCCTCGCTGGGCTGGGGCACCGGATTAGCCAGGCCCACGGTGGGCTCGGCCAGGGCCGGCCCTAGTTCGCGGCCCAGGTCCCGAAAGCTGCCCGTGGTGAAGAGGCTGAGCACCGTGAGGCTGCGCGCGCCCTTGGCGCGGGCCACCACGGCCTTGCGGAAAAACGCCCGCCAGTCCTCGGCGGCCTGCTCGGCGGCCGACAGTTTCTGGTTGGCAAAAAGGCGTCGCCCACTGCCGCTGGTGGGTTCGCCATCGAGCACAACCACGTCGCGGCCCCGCACATCGGGCAGGCCCGCATAGTCGTTGTAGCGGTTGGTTTCGATGCCGAACCCCCGAAAAACCGGGTCGCCCGGGGTTGGACCAGCTAAAAAGGTGGACTGCCCAAACCGGACGAAATCGCGCTGCCCCACAAACGTCAGCCCGCCCACCTGCAGCATGCCGGGGCCCGTGGGCGTGGTCTTTATCACCTCGTACAGCTGCCGAAACGGGCTTTCGCCGCCGCTCACCGGCCCGCGCAGGCCCATGGCCGCCAGCTGCCGGGTGAGGTAGTCGGCGGCCTTTTGCTGGCCGGGCTGGCCGGTTTCGCGGCCCTCAAACGCATCCGAAGCCAGCTCGGTAAGGTAGCCCCGCAGTGCGGCCGCCGTGATGCCGGCGGCGAAGCCCGCGGCCGGCGATGGAGCCAGCGCGGCCGTCACGGGGCCGTCTTTGGTAGTGGTTTTTGTTTTGGTGAGGGTATTCTGGGCTTGGGCCGGTAGCCCGTGGGCCAGGGCCAGCAGCCCGCACAGTAGTCGTTTTTTCATTGAGGGAAGAGCAGACGAGAAAAGGGTGTCATAAAGAACGTCATGCTGAGCGAAGCCGAAGCATCGCTACCGCAATAGTAATTAATTGCTTACGCGGTAGAGATGCTTCGGCTTCGCTCAGCATGACGTTCTGAGCTTGCACTAATCAACCGTAAAGCTACGGCTTGTTGGAATCGACCGCAATGCGGCCGTCGCGGTTGGCCAGCTCCCAGGCCAGGTGGAACACCAGCTTCGCCCGCTTCTCCATCTTCGGAAATTCGATTTTCTCGATTTCGTCGCTCTGCTGGTGGTAGTCGGCGTGCACGCCGTTGAAGAAAAAGGACACCGGTACTTTGTTCACCGCGAAGTTGTAATGGTCGGAGCGGTAGTAGAAGCGGTTCGGGTCGGCGGGGTCGTCGAAGCGGTAGTCCAGGTCGAGCTGGGTATATTTCTTGTTCTGCTCCTCCTGAATCACCTTCAATTCCGAGGCCAGCTTGTCGGAACCGATGACGTACACGTAGTCCGGCTTGCCCTCGTGCTCCACGTCGGTGCGCCCAATCATGTCCACGTTCAGGTCGGCTTCCGTGCTGGCCAGCGGGAACACCGGGTGCTTGGAATAATACTCGGAACCAAAGAGGCCCTTTTCCTCGCCCGTCACGCTCAGAAACAGCAAGCTGCGGCGCGGTCCGTGGCCTTCCTGCTTGGCCTTGGCAAAGGCCTCGGCCATGGTAATGATGGCCGACGTGCCCGAGCCGTCGTCATCGGCCCCGTTGAACACCTGGCCGTCATGCATGCCCAGGTGGTCGTGGTGGGCTGAAATGACCAGCACATCTTCCTTCTTGTCGGTGCCCTCAATGAAGCCCAGCACGTTTTCGGTGTCGAGCGCCTCGCGCTTGCGGGCGGCCTTAATTTGCAGGGGTACTACCTTGAACGGAGCGGCTACCGGCTGCTTGGCCGTGTTTATTTTGGCCAGGTACTTCTGCATCGCGGCATCGTTGGTGCCCAACACTTGCAGGCCCACGGCCGGCGAGAGGAAAAACGCCGCCGCCCGGCTGGGCTTGTCGTCGCTCACCATCACGGTGGAGGGGCGGGCGATGGACGGGGCCAGCCGCGCCACCTGCTTGGTAAAATTGCTGGTGGGGTTGAAACTCACGTAGAACACCGAGCGGGCCCCTTTCTGGCTGGCCAGCTGGGCCTTGGCGCGGTAGTCGCCGCCCCATTTGGTGGGTGCGCCGTCGGGGCTGAGCAGAGCTTTGCCGCCCTCGCCGGTGGGCTCGCCCAGCAGCACGATGAGGTCCTTGCCCTGCACGTCCAGGCCGGCGTAATCGGAGTAGCCGGGCTGCTCGATGCCGTAGCCCACAAACACTGGTTTCACGGTGGTTACTTCCGCAAAAGGCGAGTCGCCCATGCCGTAAAAATCGGTGAGCCAGGTGTAGCTGGTTTTGCCCACTTGCAGGCTGGCCCCATCAGCCCAGGTCACCTGCTCCACATTAAAGTGCTGCTGGTAGGGGTCGGCGGCATCGGGCATCGGGCCGGTCAGGCCGGCATTTTTGAACTGCGCGGCCACGTAGGTGGCGGCCATGTGCTGGCCTTTCATGCCCGTTTCGCGGCCTTCGTACTCGTCCGAAGCCAGCACGGCCAGGTGCGTACGCAGGCGGTCAGCCGATACCAAATCGGCGTATTTCACGCTCCAGTCGGTTTCGATGGCCGCTGCGGGCTGCGCAGCGGCTTTGGTGGCAGCATTGGCGGGCTTGGTTTTGACCTTGCCTTGGGCATGGGCTGGCGCGGCGCTGGCCAGGGCAAGAAAGGCCAGCAGGAGAGGGGTTTTATTCATTGATTTTGGAAGGTGGGAAATAAAGAATTTATTCGACTTAGTAGAACGTCATGCTGAGCTTGCCGAAGCATCTCTACCGCGTAAGTAATTCAATGGCTGCAACGAAGCGGTAGAGATGCTTCGACTGCGCGGACGCTAGATGAGCATGATGTTCTCTCAGGGCGGACTACGCTTTCACAATGAGCACGGTGGCGTAGGCCGCCACGCCTTCCTGCCGGCCCACAAAACCCAGTTTTTCGGTCGTGGTTGCTTTGATGGAAACATCATCCTCGGCAATGCCCATCACGGCGGCCAGCACACGCTGCATTTCGGCAATGTGCGGGTTCACCTTGGGCTGCTCCAGGCAAATGGTAGAGTCAATATTTCCCACCTCGTAGCCCTTCGAGCGCAGCAGGCGCAGCACTTCCGAAAGCAGCCGCTTCGAGTCGATGCCCTTGTACTGCGGGTCGGTGTCGGGAAAGTGAAAGCCGATGTCGCGCAGGTTGGCCGCACCCAGCAGCGCGTCGCAAATGACGTGGATGAGCACGTCGGCATCGGAATGGCCGAGGGCACCGTGGGTGTGCGGCACCTGAATGCCGCCGAGCCAGAACGGCAGGCCTTCTTTCAGTTGGTGAACGTCGTAGCCGAAGCCGGTCCGGATTTTCATAAGGTCAAAATAAGTGCGGGCCGATGCGGCCGCCGCAAAAGTACCCGGCGGCGAGTTCTTCGGCCGGCCGGCCCAGTCGGACCTATTCACAAATTAATAATACGATTATTAAATGCAATTCAACTAAATTTATTAGCTTTGCAATACTACCCAAATTAGCTGAATATGCGGCCGGCAGCTCACTTTTTTTCGGGGTCCGGTAAAGTATTTCCGGGCGGTGTGCGTCAGGTAGAGGCGAAAAGTGCCTACGCGGAATGAGAACGACCAAAAGAATATGGAAACTTTGAGCACAATAAAAGTTTCCATAGTATATTTGCGGCGTTAGCTATGGAAATCAAAGACCGAATCCTGAATCACGCCCAGCAGCTTTTCATGCGCAACGGCATCAAAAGCGTGAGCATGGACGACATTGCCGCCGACATGGGCATGTCGAAAAAGACCCTCTACAAGTGGTTCGAAAACAAGGACCAGATTGTGCAAGCCTCAACGACCCGGCACCTCACCGGCACGCAGTGCAACTGCACGGCGATGATGCAGGCCGCGACCTCTGCCATCGACGAGCTGTTTCGCATGATGGAGTGGACCAAGCAGGAGTTTGGCAACGTGCACCCCAGCATTTTCTACGACCTCCAGAAATTTCACCCCGGCACCTGGCAGCTCTGGCAGGCCCATAAAAACGAGTTTATCCTCACGCAGATTGTGCAAAACCTGCATCGGGGCATCGCCGAGGGCCTGTTCCGGGCCGACCTCGACGTAGACGTTATCGCCCGCCTGCGCCTGGCCCAGATTGAGATGCAGTTCGATTCCGACCTCTACCCGCCCCGGCAATTTGGCCACCACGAGCGGGTGTCGCAGGCCCTGCTGGAGCACTTCATGCTGGGCGTGGCCACCATCAAGGGCCACCGGCTCATCAACCAGTACCGGCAGGTCACCGAAGAAGAATAACCCGCTTATCCGTTTCCCTTTTTGCTGTTTATGAACACGCTGTTTCGAACCAGATTCCTGCTGGTGGCTGCCTTAGGTGCGGCCCTGCCGCAGGCGCTGCTTGCCCAAACGCCGGCCCGGGCACTGCCGGCCGCCCCGCCCACCACGGGTACCATGCCCCTGAGCCTGCAACAGGCGGTGAGCTACGCCGTCCAGAACAAGTCGTCGCTGCTGGCTACGCGGCTGGGCGAGGCCACGGCCGCTGCCAAGGTGGGCGAAATCAAGAGCCAGGGCCTGCCGCAGGTGACCGTGGCCAGCACCTTGTCCGACAACTTCAAGCTGCAAAAAAGCCTGGTGAGCTTCCCGCTCTCCCAAACACTGCTTACGCAGAGCGACCTGGCCGCCGCCCAAACCGGGCAGCAGCAGGTGCTGGGTACCCAGCAGCTGGCCTTGCCGCCGCAGCCGTTCGCCTTTGGCCTGCAATACGCCGGCAACGCCAGCGCCTCGGTGTCGCAGTTGCTGTTTGATGGCTCGTATCTGATTGGTTTAAAGGCGGCCAAGGTGTACACCGAGCTGGCCAAGAAGCAAACCCAGCAGGCCGAAATCGACGTGGTGGAGCAGGTGAGCAAGGCCTATTACAGTACGCTGGTGGCCCGCTCGCGCCTTGCCCTGCTGGCCCGCAACGTGCAGCGCCTCGATACCGTGCTCTACCAGACCAACCAGACGTTCAAAGCCGGTTTTGCCGAGAAGCTGGACGTGGACCGCTTGCGCGTGCAGCGCAACAACCTGGTGGTGGACCAGCAGAAAGCCCAGCGCCTCACCGAGCTGAGCGTGGCCCTGCTTAAGTTTCAGATGGGCCTGCCGCAGCAGCAGAACGTGCAGCTCACCGACTCGCTCAGCGCGGCGGTGGTGGATGCCGGGGCCCTGCGCCGCCGCCTGGGCGTGGCCGACTTCACCAACGGCGGCAGCAGTGCCGGCCAGGGGGACGTGCCAACGGCACCCGCCGCGCCCGGCGCGAACAACCCCGCCGCCCAGAACCGCCTCGACCAGCAGAACGCCCTTTCCGGGGGCCTGCCGCCCGCCGCGCGGGGTGCGCTGAACTACAACAACCGCATCGAATTCTCGACCCTGGAAACGCAGCAGGCCCTGGCCGGGCTGGACCTGCGCAACCGCCAGGCCGGGGCCTACCCGCGCCTGGTGCTGTCGGGCGCTTACGGCTTCACGGGCTCGGCAAACAATGCTGGCGATTTGTTCGCCTTCCGGGGGCCAAATTCGCGCAGTTCGGCCGGCTTTGCCAACCAGAACTGGTTCGGTTTCGGCAACGTGGGCCTGAGCCTGCAGGTACCGGTCTTCGACGGCTTCCGCCGCAAGTACCTGGTGCAGCAGAGCCGCTTGCAGCAGCAAACCATTGAGCGCGGCTTCGAAACCTTGAAGCAAAGTATTGACTTACAAGATGCCCAGAGCCGCACCACGCTCATCAACGCCCTCGATGTGCTGGACAACCAGCAGGCCAACCTAACCCTGGCCACCGACGTGGCCCGCGTCACGCGCATCAAGTTCAACGCCGGGGTGGGCTCCAACCTGGAGGTTATCTCCGCCGAAACCGACCTGCGCTCGGCCCAGACCAACTACTACGGCGCGATTTACGACGTGTTGGTAGCCAAAGTCGACCGCGACAAAGCGACCGGTGAGCTGTTCAACCAAGTCAAAAAATAAAGTAGCGCGGACTTTTAGTCCGCGACGCTAATCAGTACCAACGGCTCCATTCGCGGACTAAAAGTCCGCGCTACTTGCCCTCCGACATCTTAAAAAACACCCTCTTACTCATGCGTTTCAATTCAACTCAACCGGCCGCGCTACTCCTCGCCGGCACCCTGCTGCTGGCCTCGTGCGGCGGCAGCAAAGACCCCAAGGCCGAGCTGGCGCAACTGCAAAAGCAGCAGGCCGACACCCAGGCCAAAATAGCCGCCCTCGAAGCCAGCAACAAAACGCCGGCCACGGCCCAGCCCGCCGTGCCGGTCACGGCCCAGCCCGCCGTGCCGGTCACGGCTACGGTGGTAAAGCCCGAGGGCTTCAAAAGCTACCTGGAGGTGCAGGGCCGCGTCGAGTACAACCAGAACGCCACCGTGCCGGCCCGTATGGCGGGCACTCTTACCAGCGTGCGCGTGGTGCGCGGCGACCGGGTGGGTAGCGGCCAGGTACTGGCCACGATTGATGCCAGCATCCTCGACGCCAGCACGGCCGAGCTGCGCACCCGCCTTGACCTGGCCCGCACCGTGTACCTGAAGCAGAAAAGCCTCTGGGACCAGCAGATTGGCACCGAAATCCAGTACCTGACCGCCAAAAACAACAAGGAGAGCCTGGAGCGCAACCTGGGCACCCTCAACAAGCAGCGGGCCATGTACAACGTGGTGGCCCCCTTCAGCGGCACCGTGGACGAGGTGCTGCCCAAGCTGGGCGAGGCCGTAGCCCCCGGCGTGCCGGTGGTGCGCCTGCTGAGCGGGCAGGGCGGTAAAATCGTGGCTGAGGTGTCGGAGAACTATGCCAGCAGCATCAAGGCCGGCGACGTGGCCCTCGTGACGATGCCCGACCTGGGCAATGAGGAATTCCCTACCAAGGTCCGCGCCGTGAGCCGTGGCATCTCGGCCGTTAGCCGCACGTTCACCGTCGAGCTGACGGTGCCCAGCAAGTTTGCCGGCAAGCTGCGCCCCAACCAAGTGGCCCAGGTCCGCATTCAGAACTACGCCACGGCCAGCGTGCCCGTGCTGCCCGTGGATGCGGTGCAGAAAGACGAAAAGGACAGCTTCGTGTACGTGGTGGAAGGCGGGAAAGCCACCAAGCGCATTGTCCAGCTCGGGAAGACTTACAACGGCAAGGTGGAAATTTCCTCGGGCCTAAAAGCGGACGACAAGGTTATCACCGCGGGATACCAGAATTTGAATGAAGGCCAGTCAGTGAGCATTTAGAACGTTCTGCGTTTTCTGCGCAACCCTCTGCGCCCTCTGCGGGCTAAAAATTCCTGGCGACTTAGCCCGCAGAGGGCGCAGAGGGTTGCGCAGAAAACGCAGAACGTTCGGATTTCCTAATTATGCAAACAGTACTCCTATGCAAGAGCTAGAAAAAGAATTCAAGCCCACTTCCTGGGCCATCGACAACCGGACGAGTATCTACATCGTCACGGTTATTATTGCCCTGGCGGGCATCTTCACCTATTTCAAGCTGCAAAAGGAGAAGTTCCCCGACATCGTGGTGCCGCGCATCATCGTGAGCACCATTTACCCCGGTATTTCGCCGGCCGACATGGAAAACCTGGTGTCGCGCGTCATCGAAAAGGAAATCAAGTCGGTGAACGGGGTGAAGAAAATTAACTCGACCTCGAACCAGGACTACTCCATCATCGACGTGGAGTTTAACACCAACGTGGAGGTGCAGTACGCTAAGCAGCTGGTGAAGGACGCCGTAGACAAGGCCCGCACCGACCTGCCCAACGACCTGCCTTCGCCGCCCAACGTGAAGGAGGTCAGCTTCTCAGAGCTGCCCATCATGAACGTGAACCTGAGCGGCAACCTGCCCCTGGTGAAGCTCAAGAAATACGCCGATGACATTCAGGACCAGATTGAGAGCCTGCCCGAAATCACCCGCGTCGATATCATCGGGGCGCTGGAGCAGCAGGTGAACGTGGACCTGGACCTCTACAAAATGGAAGCCGCCCACCTCAGCTTTGATGACGTGCAGGGGGCCATTCAGCGCGAAAACCTGAACGTGAGCGGCGGCTCCGTGACCGTGGGCGGGCAGAAGCGCGCCGTGCGCGTGGCCGGCCAGTACGCCCGCGCCTCCGACATCGCCAACATCTTTGTCAGTAACGCCGACCAGAACCCCATCCGCCTCGGTGATATCGCTACGGTGGAAGACGGCTTTAAGGACCGCGAGAGCTACGCCAGCCTCGACGGCAAGCCCGCCATCACCCTGAACGTGGTGAAGCGCAGCGGTGAAAACCTGATTTCGGCCTCCGATAAAATCCGGGAAATCATCAAGCAGGACCAGCGCACCACCTTGCCCAAGGACCTGCGCGTGACCATCACCGGCGACACCAGCAACGATACCCGCGTGACGCTCAACGACCTGATTAATACCATCATCATTGGCTTCATTCTGGTTACGTTGATTCTCATGTTCTTCATGGGCACCACCAACGCCCTGTTTGTGGGCCTGAGCGTGCCGCTGAGTATGTTCCTGGCCTTCCTGGTGCTGCCCATCCTGGGCTTCTCCCTGAACATGATTGTGCTCTTCAGCTTCCTGCTGGCCCTGGGCATCGTGGTCGACGACGCCATCGTGGTCATCGAAAACACCCACCGCATTCACCACGACCACCCGGAGCTGACGACCGAGAAGTCGGCCAAATTCGCGGCCGGCGAGGTGTTCGTGCCCGTGCTGGCCGGCACGCTCACCACCGTGGCCCCGTTTGTGCCGCTGGCCTTCTGGCCGGGCCTGATTGGCTCGTTCATGTACTATTTGCCCATTACGCTGATTGTGACGCTGTTGTCGTCGCTCATCGTGGCCTTCTTCATCAACCCGGTGTTTGCCGTGACGTTTATGCAGCGCGAAGACCACGACCACGCCGACAGCAAGCGCCCGCCGCTCACGCGCAAGTTTCTGGGCTGGATGGGGGCTTTGGTGGCCATTGCCATCATTGGCTACATAGCCGGCTCGCCGTTTACTGGCAACCTGATGCTGTTCCTGGTCTTCTTCATTTTCCTGAACCGCTACGTGCTGAACCGGGCCATTGCCTACTTCCAGACCCGCATGCTGCCGGCTTTTCAGAACGGCTACGCCCGCCTCGTGGCCTGGGCCGTGCACGGCTCGTTCTGGCGGCAGGGCGGCATCGTGTTCGGGATGCTGGTGCTGCTCGTGCTCTCGTTCGTGGCCGTGGCCGTGCGCAAGCCCAAGGTGGAGTTTTTCCCCAGCGGCGACCCTAAGTTCATCTATACCTACCTGAAAATGCCGGTGGGCACGGCCGTGGAAGTGACCGACAGCGTGACGCGCATCCTCGAAAAGCGGGTGTACGGCGTCATCGGCACCAATAATCCCGACGTGGAATCGGTTATCAGCAACGTGGCCATTGGGGCCAACGACCCGCAGGAACAAACCGGGGCCGCGCAGTCGAACCTCGGCAAAGTGGCCGTGGCCTTCAAGGAGCTGAGCGACCGGGTCGGTCCGAAAACCCGCACCTACATGACCCAAATCCGGGAAGTGGCCAAGGGCATTCCGGGGGCCGAAGTAACCGTGGACCAGGAGAGCAGCGGCCCGCCCCAGCAGAAGGAAATTGCCATTGAAGTGATTGGCGACGACTACCAGCAGCTGGCCAAGCTCAGCAAGCGCGTGTTCCGCTTCGTGGATTCGCTGCAAATCCCCGGCGTGGAAAAACTGCACTCCAACCTCGAAGACGCCAACCCCGAAATTGCCGTGCGCGTGGACCGCGAGCGCGCCAACCGCGAGGGCATTAGCACGGCCCAGGTGGGCTTGCTGGCCCGCACGGCCATCTTCGGCCGCGAGAGCAGCAAGTTCAAAACCGCCGACGACGACTACGACATTCAGGTGCGCTACGCCGACAAGTACCGCAAGAACGTGGATGCCCTGATGGACGCACCCATCACGTTCCGCACCAACCGCGGCACCCTGCGGCAAGTGCCCATTTCGGCCGTCGCCGACTTGCAGTACGGCACCACCTACGGGGCCATCAAGCGCAAGGGGCTCAAGAAAATCATCACCATCAGCTCGAACGTGCTCACCAGCCAGGGCTTCACCGGGGCCGACGTGGTGCCGCAAATTGCGCAGGCCCTCACCCGCTTCCGCGTGCCCGACGGCTACACCGTGAAAATGGGCGGGGCCGCCGAAGACCAGAAGGAAACGTCCGACTTCCTAGTGGTGGCGTTGGTGCTGGCCATTGGCCTGATTTTCATGATTCTCGTCACGCAGTTCAACTCGCTCTCCAAGCCACTCATCATCCTGAGTGAGATTATTTTCTCCGTGATTGGGGTGCTGTTTGGCTACGCCTTCACGGGCATGACCATTTCCATCGTGATGACGGGCGTGGGCATCCTGGCCCTGGCCGGCATCGTGGTGAAAAACGGTATTTTGCTCATCGAGTTCACCGACATTCTGCGGAGCCAAGGCATGCCCATGCGCGAAGCCCTTGTTGAGGCCGGCCGCACTCGCCTCAACCCCGTGATTCTGACGGCCACGGCTGCTATCCTGGGGCTTATCCCGCTGGCCATCGGCCTCAACGTCGACTTCTACGAGTTGTTCAACTCCGGCCACCCGCACTTCTTCATCGGCGGCGAGTCGGTGGTGTTTTGGGGCCCGCTGGCCTGGACCATCATTTTCGGCCTGAGCTTCGCCACGATTATTACGCTGCTGGTGGTGCCGGTGATGTATTTGCTGAGCGAAACCCTCAAAGGGAAAATAAAAGGGGAAAATCCGGATGCCCTTGCAACCATTCACGAAGAGGTGGACTCTGAAGAAATAGAGGCGGCGACGCCGCCTGTACTAGCCTAACAATTTCTGCGTTGTTGGGGTCCGCCGGCCGGTTATTGTTGCAGCAGCAACCGCCGGCGGCACCTTCCACGCACGTTAGCCGCCAGCTCAGACTCCCAGAACTCACCTCTTTTTGCAACATTATTATGTACGTATCCGCCACTAGCGCCCACCACACCCCTACTATTGAGCAGCAGGTATTCCGCATTATCAGCAAGCGCAAGGCCATCCGGGCCAGCCGCGTGCGCAAAACTGCCAGCCTCTCCCGCGACCTCCGCTTCGACACCGTCGATGTGGTCGACATTATCATCGAGCTGGAGCGCAGCTTCAGCATCGTCATCCCCGACGAAGTTCCGCTCTACACCGTGGGCGATTTCGTGCGCTTCGTGCGCGACCACGCCGCCGCCGCCTAAAAATGGGCGGGTTCACCCGCCACGGGCAATTAGACCAGGTAATTCACAAAAAGCCCCGCAATCAATGGTTGCGGGGCTTTTTTGTGCTTGCAGCGTAAGCCTCTAGCGTACGTTTCCGCCCGTGTTGGTGGCGGTGGTGCTGGGCTCCCGGCTACTGTCGGTGGTGTTGGCGGCTACGTTGGTCGTGCCCGCGTGCTTCGCCGATTCTTCGGCTGGCTGCGGCGCGGTGGCGGCGGGGTCGTTGGAGTGCGAAAGCTTGGCGGCGGGGGCCATCGCGGCCTGCTCGTCGAGGGCATCGGCCGCGTGCTTGGTCTGGTTGCTGGCCGAAGCCGTGGCCGTAGCGGTAACGTCCTCGGCACCGGTTTTTATTTCGGCGGGGCGGGTTAACTCCCACTCGTGAAACTTGTCCATTTCGCCTTTCAGCGTGGTTGAGAACCAAGCCACCAGGGCCACGTCATCGAGCAGGCCCAGCACCGGAATAAAGTCTGGAATCAGGTCAATCGGGCTCAGGAAATACACCAACACGGCCACGGCCGCAGCCACGGTGGTACCGGGCACGCCCGTGTACTCGCCCGACACCGACGCTCGAATCAGCCGGAACATGGTCTGAAGGGTTTCCCAGGCTTCGTGGGCCAAGGTGCCCACTTCGTTCTTATCGCTGGCTTTCTGGTAGGCATCGGTCAGCAGCTTCTTCAGGCGCGTGGGCTGGCGGATATAGCCTTCGGCCGTGTTAAGAAACTTCTTGAAAATGGCCGAGCCAGCGACATCGTTGCTGGTGGGCGGGGTTTGTTGGTTCTGAGCCACGGAGTGGGGAGGTTAGCGGTACAAAAGGAGTGAGAAAAGAGCAGTACCCAGTTAAGTCTAAATACTTGATTGCGGGGCTTAAGGTTATGAAAAAAGCAGGGGTTAGCGCCAGCCAACGGCAGAACAAGCAGCTATTCCTGACGGTCTGCGAATAATAATCGCTCCGATTGCAAAAGCATTACAACACAAAGGCCTGTTTCGATAAAGAAACAGGCCTTCGGAAAGCAGCGCCGAAAGTCGCGGCTGCTTAAAAAAAGGAGCAGTGCCTATTCAAACACCTTGACTACGAACACGTAATCCTGAAGCTTCTTGAGCTGCTGGGGCCGCCCGGTGCCGGCCAGCTGGCCGTAGCGCGGCAAGTGGTAGGGAGCCGCCGGCTTGGCCGCATCCAGGGAATCAACCAGCCGTACCAGGTAGGACGACTTGGTGGCGAAGGCCGCGCTCTGCGCGTCGTTCTGCCGGCCGCTCACCACGCCAATCAGGTTGCCGTGCTCGTCGAGCAATGGGCCGCCCGAGTTGCCGGGGTTCACCGGAATGCTCACCTGGTAGAAGGCCGTGTCGCCTTCAAAACCCGAGCGGGCACTCAGCGAGCCTTCGCCGTACACCACGTCCTCGCGCGGATAGCCCAGCGTGTACACCCGCTCGCCCAAATCGGCCTGGCCGGATTTGATGGCGTAGGGCAGGCGGCCGAAGCCGGTAAATTTCTTGTCGGTAACGCGCAGAATGGCCAGGTCATGCTTAACATCCGAATACACCGGCTCGGCATGGTAGCGCTGGCGGTTGCTGCCTTCAATCAGCAAGGAATCACCGCCTTGAATGACGTGGTAGCTGGTCACGATGTATCCTTCCGAAGTAAGGGCGAAGCCGGTGCCGCTGAACTTTCTTACGGGTGCTAAGGGGGCAGCGCTGCCATCAATGCGCTTAATGGTGCTGTTAAGTACTTTCTGGTTTTGCTTAAGGTTGTTTATTTCGCGGCGCAGCGCTTGGTAGCTGGCCGGAACTGGCAGGTGGGAAGTCTTCCACAAATCCAGGCCCAGCAGCGTGGCAAACACGGCCATCACGGCCACCGAGGCGGCCACGCCCACCGTGGCGCGGTGCCCGCTCCAAAACTCACGCAGCTTGCGCTCGGTGCGCGAAATGCGCAGCATCGGGTGCACCGAGTGGGTGAGCTTGCTTTCGGGTAATAAAATTTCTTCCGGCGCATCGGCCGCCAGCATGCCCGCGTGGATGCCGCGCAGCTGCTGCCGGGCCTGCTGGCGCTGGCCGTAGGCGCGGAGCGTGCCGGTCATCTCGGTGAAGTCGGCGTAGCGCAGGGCCAGGGCCGGGTCGGCGGCCAGGCGCGCTTCGAGGTTGGCACGGCCCGGCCCGGCCAGCTCGCCGTGGGCGTAGGCTTCAAATAAGGCGTAATAGTCTGCTTCAGTCATCATGGGTAAAAGCTGCCGGCTGGGGGCACGGCGGCGGTAAGCGAATGTTCCACGGGCAAAAGGACCGCGGCTAATGGTATCAGATAGACTCTTCTTTATAATGGGTGAAGAATAGTTTCTTTAAGCGCACCAGGCACTTGTATTTTTGGTTTTTCGCATTGTCGGCGTTGGTATAGCCAAATTCTGCGGTCAGGTCCTGCATCGATTTGTCGAGCAAGTAAAAGCCTTCCAGAAGCGAACGGCAGGGCTCGCCCAAGTGGTTCAGGGCCTCGCTCATCGTGGCGAAACGGCGGTCCTGCTCCTCGGCAGCCAGCAGGTCTTCCTCGGCTCCCGTGTTGAGGTGGGGGCCGTGCTCCTCGTCGTCGAGCAAGCGCACGCCGAAGCGGCTTTTGCTGGTCAGGCGCTTGAGCCACAGGCGGCGGCACACGGCGTAGAGGTAGGTTTTAATCTGGCAGCTCAGCTCCAGGGAGCCATCGCGGACCTTTTCATAAAACACCATCACGCCCTCCTGGTACACGTCCTGGGCGTCGTCTTCGGAGCCGCTGTTTTGCAGCACGAAGTGCGATACCATGGGCCAGTGCAACCGGTAGAGGTGGGCCAGGGCCCGCTCATCGCCGCCGCGAATGGCAGCAATCAGCGCGTCGTCGGTAGGAGTCAAAGAAGAGGAAGTTGGATTGCCTCTGCTCATTCACTTTGGGAGTTAATACAAATGCGGGCGGCAAGTAACCCGTCGAAAAAATGTTTTTCTGGTCCGGGTTACCTTTCGGCTGAACCAGGATAAAGGGCGTTTTTAAGCATACCCACTTTCAAAATTACCCCAAAATGAAGAACCTCTTTAAATTCGCTGCTCTGGGCCTGGCCCTCACCGCTGGTCTGTCGTCGTGCGGCGAGAAAAAAACCGAAGAAACCACCACGGTTGAGACGCCTGCTGCAACCACCGAAACCACCACGACCACTGCTACGGACACCACCGCAATGGCTCCTGCTGCTGACGGCGCAATGGCTCCCGCTACCGGCGCTATGGCTCCTGCTGCTGGCACCACCACCACCACGACCGAAGAAGTTAAGAAGTAATTACGCGCCGGCCCAGTGCCGGCTGCTTAACTATTCGGTTGAAAAGCCCGGGTTTTCCATTTGGAAAGTCCGGGCTTTTTTGTGCGCAGCGGGCGGTAATGCCAACTACGCAATCAACCCCAGCAAATCGGCCGCGATGCCGGGCCAGGGCTGGTGCAGGTTGAGGGTGACGATGCGCACCGGGTGACCGCCCAGCGTGTAGCGCACGTCCACCGCTTGGTTGGTGGCCGAACCGTGCCCGGCAGGGCCGTGCCCGGCAGGGTAAAGCAGCATACCTTCCAGGGCCTGGCCGGGGACGGGCGGCTGGTTTTGGAGGTAGGCATAGAGCTGGTAGAGGTGCGGGGCAATGAGGCGTTGCCGGTCGTAGCGCGGGCGCAGGGCGGCGGCGTAATATTTCGTATCGAGGATAATTTTGCGGTTGGGGGCTTCCAGGGTGGTGTCGGTGAGCATGGTGGGCAGCAGGGCGAGGTCGGCGGGCTGCGGGGCTTCGGCCTGCCAGGCAATGGTTTCGGCGTACACGCGAAAGTGGCGCTGCTCGCGGCGAAAGAAATTGCGGGTGAATTGCTCAAACAGGCGCGCCATCAGGACCTCATCGCGCCGGAAATCGGTGAAGCGACGGCGGCCACCCGCCGTGGGCTCGGGCAGGGCCGTTTGCCACACCAACTCGCAGATGTGCAGCAAAAAAGCCGCCTGGCTGCCGGGCCGCTGCCGGCGCAGCGCGCGGAACGTGGCGGGGGTGGGTGCCGGTGCGGTGGTGAGCACGGCCGGAAAGCGTTGGCGCACGTGGCGCACCTCGCGGCGTAGCGCCAGGGGCAGGGTGGCGGCGCTTGCTAGCAGGCCCAGCGTTTGCGCCAGGAGCTGGTGCAGCGGGGAATCAGCGCTCAGCTCGTCGAAGGTGCAGACGGCGCGGCCCCGCTCCAGCAAGCCCCGGCCCAGCGTGGGGGCCAGCTCCACGCGCCCGCGCAGGCTGGTGAGCTCGGCTTCCTGGTTGGTGAAGGCCCGCGGCAGGCCATTTTTGAGCAAGCGGCGGGTGGCGTGCAGCAGCACCTGCGCCAGCAGCACCAGCGGCCGGTGAAACGGCGTGGCTTCGCTGGCTCGGAGCACAGCCGGCTCGGGCAGCCGGTTCCAGGCGTAGCAGAGGAAGTAGTAGAGGGTGGCGATGGGTATCACGAGGCAGGAGAAAGGCAGGCTCGAAGCAGCGCTGGGCCGCTACCGGGACGATTCGGCGAGCAAACGCGCCGTGGCGGTGGGAGCCAGCCGCAGTGAGGAAGCCCGCACGCACAAGTTGGGCTGCAACACCACATGGCGGGGCGGCAGGTGCTGGCCCTGCTCTTCCATGGTCTGGAGCAGCAGGTGGGTGGCCGAGCGCCCCATGAGCTCGCAGTGCTGGTCGATGGACGTGAGCTTGGGCTCGGTGAGGCGCGAGAACAGCTCGTTGCTAAAGCCCACCAAGCCAACATCTTCGGGCACCCGCAGGCCGTGCTCTTTCAGCACTTCCAGCGCACCCACCAGCGTGAAGTCGCTGGCCGAAAAAATAGCATCCGGGGGGGTGGGGAGTTGCAGCAGACGGCGCATGCCGGCAACGCCGTCCTCCATTTTCATGTCGCAGATGGTCAGCAACTCCTCCGCCACGGGCAGGCCGTGCTCGCGCAGGGCATCTTCGTAGCCCTGGCGGCGGTGCTTGTAGATGTTCAGGTGCTGGGGCCCGCCGAAGTGGGCAATGCGTCGGTAGCCCTGCTCCAGCAGGTGCTTGGTGGCCCGGTAGCCACCGGCGCGGTCGTCGATGACCACGGCGCTCACGTCGTGGCCCTCCAGAATGCGGTCAAAGAACACCAGCGGAATATCGCGCTTGCGCACTTTTTCGAAGTGACGAAACTCGCGGGTGGTGCGCGAAAGGGAAACCAAAATGCCGTCGACCTGCGCATTCATGAGGGTTTCGAGGTTCTCGCGCTCGTGGGCCACGCTTTCGTTCGACTGGCAAATGAGCACGTGGTAGCCGGCCTTGCTGGCGGCGGCCTCGATGCCCTTCACCACCTGCGAAAAAAAATTGCCGTCGATGTGCGGCACCACCACGCCCAGCATGTTGCTGCGGCCGCGGCGCAGGCCAGCGGCCATGTTGTTGGGCTGGTAGCCCAGGGCCTTGGCCAGCGCGACGACGCGCTGCGTGGTGGCTTCGCTGATGGTGCGGTGCCCGCTGAGGGCCCGCGACACCGTGGAAGCCGAAACGTTGAGCTGCTGGGCCAAGTCGGTAATGGAAGCGCGTTTTTTTGCCACGGAAAAGATGGAGGGACGGTGCTAGCCAGTGCAAAAGCTACGCAAAATTTGCACAAAGAAGCAGGTAATTTCCGGGGACCAATCCTTCGCCACTACGCAAACGTTTGCGTAGATTGCATCTTGGGCCCTGTTTGCTGCGGCGGGCGACGTTTTGGCACCCGACAGGCTGTTCGTTTTTACCGAAGTTCTTTTTTCACGTACGCATTCATTCCCAGTCTTATGTCTCACTATTTGCCCTCTGGCCAGCTGGCAGCCGGGCTGGCCGGCCTGCTACTGGCCGCCACGGCTTGCAACCAGCAGCCTGCTTCCGGCGATGCCACCGCCTCCACTGCTTCCACCACCATGCCCTCCGACTCTGCCCAGGCCCGCGCAACGGCTGTGCTCACTGCCACGCCGCTTGGTAAAACCCCCGACGGCACCGCCGTGCAGCTGTTCACCCTGCAAAACGCGCACGGTCTCAAGGCCACCATCAGCACCCTGGGCGGCACGCTGACCAGCCTGCTGGTGCCCGATAAAAACGGCAAGCTCGGCGACGTGGTGCTGGGCTTCGATGACCTGGCCGGCTACACCAGCGACTTGTACGTGCGGGAAAACCCCTACTTCGGGGCGCTGATTGGCCGCTACGGCAACCGCATCAAAGCGGGCAAATTCGCTCTCGATGGCAAAACCTATTCCTTGCCCCTCAACAACGCACCCAACTCGCTGCACGGCGGCACCATGGGCTACAACCGGCGGGTGTGGACGGCCACGCCCGGCACCTCGGCCGCTGGGCCCACCCTCACGCTCCGCTACCACAGCCCCGACGGCGAGCAGGGCTACCCCGGCACCCTGGACGTGCAGGTGGTGTACACCCTAACCGAAACGGATGCGCTGCGCCTGGCCTATACCGCCACCACCGACAAGCTCACGGTGCTGAACCTAACGCAGCACACGTACTTTAACCTCAACCACGGCCACAACCAGGACATTCTGGGCCACGAGCTGACGCTGAAGGCCGACCGGTTCACGCCCGTCGATAACACCTTGATTCCGACCGGCGTGCTGCAAGCCGTGGCCGGCACGCCGATGGATTTTCGCCAGCCTCACGCCATTGGCGAGCGCATCGGGCAGGTGCCGGGCGCGGCCCCCGGCGGCTACGACCACAACTGGGTGCTGGCCGATGCCATGCGCCCCCAGCCCGCGTTGGCTGCCACTGTTCACGAGCCCGTATCGGGCCGCACGATGGACGTGTACACCGACCAGCCCGGTATTCAGTTCTACTCCGGCAACTTTTTGAAGGGCAACCTGAAAGGCAAAGGCGGTGTGGCCTACCCGCAGCACTACGGCTTCTGCCTCGAAACCCAGCACTTCCCCGACTCGCCCAACGAGCCGAAATTCCCAAGCACGGTGCTTAGGCCCGGCGAAACGTTTCGTTCCGTGACCGAATACCGGTTTGGGGTGCGGAAGTAGGTGGTCGGGTTAAGGAAGCTTTCTACGGCTCAAATGTCAACCAAAAGCCCTTGTCGCAATTGCGGCAAGGGCTTTTGGTTGCTTGGGATAAGGACTGTGAATCGGTGCCTTGCGCTTACTGCTCGTTGTTCAGCTCAAACCGCTCGAAGGTGGCCGTGGCCGTGGGCGGCCCCTGGGCCACCACGCCCACGCGCACGCCGCGGTCCCAGGGCGGCAGAAATTGGCCATCCGTACTTTCGCTACTTGGTTGCAGGTCATTCCATTGGGTGCCATCGGCGCTCCAGGCGAAGCGGTACTGGCCGTTGCCGAGGGCGCGCACGCGCAGGCGCAGGGCGGCGGTGGCGGGCAGGGCGGTTTCGGCCAGCGTGCGGTCTTTGCCGCCGCGGCGCTCCCAGAGCCGGAGCTTACTGTCACCAGCCGTAAGGTTCAAGGAGTTGTTGGGGTCGCCAAGGGCGGCGAGGCCGGCGGTGGTGCCGGGCGGCAGGGCGGCGGGCGCGAGCAGGGTGGCGGTGGCCTGGTAGCGGGCGGCGAGGGTGGAGCGGCCCAGGGCAGCCCCGCCGCGCTCGGGCTGGGCCGTGAGGCGGAGCTGCCCGCCGCTAAGCGCAAATGGTGGCTTGTCTTCCACCGGCCATTCCCAGGCCGGGCCCAACGCGGCACCCTCAAATTCGTCGGCCACCACCACGGGCACCGGGGCGGGCGTAGCGGGCGTGCTGTGCTGGTTCAGGAACCGGGGCCAGCCGGCCGCCGTCCACTCAAATTCGCTGAGCACGCCTTGGCGGCCCACTTGCGCGAAGCCGTCGGTGCGGTAGGCGTGGTGCAGCAAAAACCAGCGGCCGTTGCGCTCCACGGCGGTGCCGTGGCCGGGGCAGGTCCAGGTATCGTTTTTGGTGAGGATGGGATTTTGGGCAAATTTCTCCCAAGGGCCAAGCAGGTGCTTGGCGCGGGCCACGCCGGTAGCGTAGGTGCAGCCAGCGCCACAGCAGCCGTTGGCGGCGTAAAACAAGTAGAAATAACTGCCGTGGCGCACCACGCTGGGCCCCTCCACGAGGTTGCCCTCCCAGGCCGCGGTGTTGCGGAATAGCTCGGTTTTTTCGCCGATGAGGGCGGTGCGCTCGGCGTTCAGGCGCTGGGCCCAGAGGGGGGTGGGCTTCTGCACGCTGTTGCCGTCTTCCTTCCAGATGAGGTAGGGCTGGCCGTTCTCGTCCGGCACCGGGAAGCCGTCAATTGAGCCGTCGGGCTGGCCCACCAGCGGGCCGTGGTCGCGGTAGGGGCCTTCGGGGCGGTCGGCGCTGGCCACGCCCACGGCCAAGTTGCCGCCGCGCTGGTGGGCCGTGTAGTACACGTAGGTTTTGCCGCCGGCCTGGCTGATTTCGGGGGCCCAGAAGTAATAATCGGCCCAGGCCGGCCGCTCGGCTGGAAACACGTGGCCCACCAACGTCCAGTGCTGCAAATCAGTCGATTTCAGCAGTGGAAAGGTCGGGCCCCAGTTCGAGGAGGTCGCGGTGGCCCAGTAGGTGTTGCCCACCTTCGTCACCGAGGGGTCGGGGTAATCGCCTGCCAGCACGGGGTTAGCGATGGGAGGGACCGGGGCTTTTAGCGGGCTTTTAGACGGATTTTTGGGCTGGGCCGTGGCGGCCGGGGTGCCCAGCAGGCAGCAGGCGGCCAGGAAGGGTAAAAAGCGGGTGGCGTTCATAAGTAGTGCTGGGGGAAGCCGGTGCTGCGCTTATTCCCCGCCCGGGCGGGGCAGGGGCGTGCCCGCGGCCACGGGGTCGCCGAAGTTGGGCGTGTCGTCGGCGTTCCAGGTAAATTTCTGCATGCGTGGGTTGCGGGCCCCGCCGCAGCCCTGGTTGGGGCCCAGGTTGGCGTGGTACACCAGCCAGTTTTCCTGGCCATCGCGGGAGGTGAAGAAGGCGTTGTGGCCGGGGCCGTAGGCGCGGTCGGCGGGGTCCTGGGTGAAAACGGGCGTCGCCGATTTGGTCCAGGCGCTGGCATCGAGCGGGTTGGCGGTGCTACTAGTGGCGAGCAGGCCCAGGGCGTAGCTGTCGGAGCTGCAGTGGCTGGCCGAGTACACCAGCAGGGTTTTGCTGCCGTGCTTGATAATTTCCGGCCCCTCGTTCACCTTGGGCTGGCCGTTCAATTCCCAGCCGTACTGCGGCTGGCTGAGCCGGGTGCGCGGGCCGGTAATCGTCCAGGGATTGCTCATTTGGGCAATGTAGAGGTTCTGCTGGTCGGAACCCGCTTCCTGGCCCGACCACACGAGGTAGCGGTTGCCGTTCTGCTCCAGAATGGTGCCGTCGATGGCCCACAAATCCTGGTTGGGCACGGCAATCTGGCCTTTCTCCACCCAAGTGCCGGCAATGGGGTCGGGGCTGGCGTTTTCGAGCACCCACAGGCGCTGGCCGCCGCAGCAGTTGCCGGGCCCCGCCGTGAAATACACGTACCACTTGCCGTCGAGGAAGTGCAGCTCCGGGGCCCAGATGTCGTGCGAGGTGGCCCCGCTGGCCGGCGGCGACCAGATAACCTTGCTCACGGCCGAGCCCAGCTCACTCATCTTGGCTGTTTTCCAGAGCGTGAGGTTGTTGCCGGTGGTGTGCATGTAGTAGTAGAACCCGTCCTTCTGGGCCACCCACGGGTCGGCCCCGCTGGGCAGCAGCGGGTTGGTGAAGGTGGTGGTGGCAGTAGTGGGCGGCACCACGGGCGGGACAACTACCGGGTCGGCAGCTTTCTTGCAGCCGGGCGCGCTCAGCAGCAGCCAGCCCGCAAGCAGGGTCAAACGGAAGGAATTAGACATGGTGCGATGAGTGGAAAGTGCCAAAACAGTCGCCCCACCCACGGGAAGAGCGACTATTCAGCCTTGTGCATCTGAACGAATACGAATCAATACTGCGGGTTTTGCTGCAGCTTGGCCAAGTCCACGTCTTGCTGCGGCAGTGGCAAGAGGCGCGACTTACCCACTACGAAGGTGTTAAACTGGGCGTCGTGCTGCTTGAGCTGGTCGATGCCGGCTTGCGTGTCGAGCAGGCCGTAGCGCTGCAAGTCAAACCACCGCAGGCCCTCGCCGGTGAGCTCCGTCACCCGCTCGTGGCGGAGTTGGGTGCGCATGGCCGCCTGGCTGGCCGAGGCCGCCGTGGGCAGGTCGGCCAGGCCCGCGCGCTTGCGCACCTGGTTCACGAGGGGCACCGCAGCGGCCGTTTGGCTTTGCTCGTTCAGGGCTTCGGCCTGCAGCAGGAGCACGTCGGCGTAGCGCATCACCCGGAAATTGATGGGCGAATCAAAGTTTTCGTCGCCCCGGTAGTAGTCGCTCTGGTATTTGCGCCAGTAGGTACGGCCCAGGTTGAAGTTGTCGCCGCGGTAGCGGTTGCGGAAGCCGAAGGTGCCGGCGGCAACCCCGGCCGGGCGCGACTGGTCGTACACCAGCGTATCGCCGCTCAGGGGCAATGCCGACGCAAAGGCGCGGTAGTTGTAGAACACCGTGGCTGCCAGGCGCGGGTCGCGCTGGCCGGTGGTGGTGCCTTCCTGCAAAAACTCGTTCACCAGCCACGGCCGCACCTCGCAGTCGGTAAAGCCCAGGTTGGCGGTGCCGCCGTTTTGGGGCGGGCCAAAGAACTTGGGCCGCTGAAAGCCCTGGGCCGTGTTGGCGTCCACGCCGCCCTGCCCATCGGGGCCGCCGATGTTCACGTCCAGAAACTGTACTTCGAAAATGCTTTCGCCGTTGTTTTCGGTGGTATGGCGAAAGTTATCGGTGTAGTTGCCAAGCGAATACCGGTTAGAGCCGATAACTAATGCGAACTGCGCCTGGGCATCGGCCCAGCGTTTGTTTTGCATGTAGGCTTTGCCCAGCAGTGAGCGCGCAGCGCCCACCGTGGCCCGGCCGCGGTCGGTGCTGGAGGCGTACGAAACGGGCAGGTTGGGCGTGCTGCCGGTGCCAATGGCGGCCTGCA
The DNA here is from genome assembly GCA_038213745.1 of Cytophagales bacterium. Taxonomy (GTDB): domain Bacteria; phylum Bacteroidota; class Bacteroidia; order Cytophagales; family Hymenobacteraceae; genus Hymenobacter. The sequence continues at coordinate 7,197 of JBBQSQ010000014.1, read as the reverse complement.
GGTCGCTAATCACCAAGGCCCACACCTGCGCTTCGGTGCCTTGGGCTGGGCGGTATTCGAGGCTGCCGGGCTGGGTCGAGAGCGGCACGTTGCCGAACAGCGCCACCAGGTTGAAGTAACTCAGGGCCCGCAGAAAATAGGCTTCGCTGACGATGCGGGTTTTCAGGGTGCCGTCCATCTCGATGCCGGGCACGTTGGCCAGCACCTGGTTGCAGCGGTCGATGGTGCGGTAGCTGTCGCGGTAGGCCGAGTAGCTCACCTCGAAGTTGTAGTCGGACTGCACAAAACGCGTGATTTCCTGCAGCGGCGTGTAAGGGCTCTGGCTCCAGCCGGTGTCGTCGCGGCCATCGTAGAGGAAAGAAAACCAGCGGCGGTACGTGCCCACGGCTTGCAGGCCGGCGTAGCACGCGTTAGAAGCGCGCACGGCGTCGTCGCTGCTTTTCCAAAAGGTGGCCGTAGTGGCCAGGTTGGGGTTGTTCTGTTCGAGGAGGTTTTTCTCGCAGCCCGTGGCCAGCAGCGTGACGGCAGAAGCCGCCGTCAGCAAGGTTTTTTTAGAAAGATTCATCACTGATAAAAGTTAAGTCCAAGAGAAAAGAGCGGGTTCTTGCTAGAAACCCAACTGGGCCCCCACCGTGAACGTGCGCGGGTTGGGATAGCCGCCTTCGTCCACGCCGCGGGTCAGCAGCGACCCGTCGAGGCCGCCCACCGTTTCGGGGTCGTAGCCCGAGTACTTGGTGGCAGTGAACAGGTTCTGCGACGTTACATAGAGGCGCAGGCTGCTCAGGCCCTTGGTTTTTTCTACCAGTGTTTTGGGAACGGTAAAGCCAATTTGCAGATTTTTCAAGCGCAGGTAGGAGCCTTTTTCCAGGAAGCGCGTGGAGTTGGCGAACGTATTGGGGCCGCCCTGCTGGGCCAGGCGCGGGGTGGTGTTCGAGGGGTTGGTGGGCGTCCAGGGCGCGAGGTCGGCCCGGTAGTTGGTGGGGTCGTCGAAGCGGCCGAGCCAGTAGGCCCCGGCGTTGTACACGTCGTTGCCGCTCACCCCTTGGAAGAAGGCCGCCAGGTCGAAAGCGCCGTAGCCGGCGGTCAGGTTCAGGCCGTACTGCAACTTGGGAAACACCCGGCCCACGTGGGCGCGGTCGAGGTCGGTAATCTTGCCGTCGTTGTTCACGTCCTTGTAGCGAATGTCGCCGGGCACGGCCGTGGGCTGGGCGCTAGCGGCAATGTTATCGCCGGTTTGAAAGATGCCGTCAAACTGGTAGAGGTAGAACGAGCCCACTTCGTAGCCCACTTCGGTGCGCGTAACGGCATCGGGGCCGGCATTGAAAAAGTTGGCGTTGCCCCCCGACGTGCCCAGTTCCAGCACCTTGTTGTTGATGGTTGTCAGGTTGCCCGTGATGCCGTAGCGGAACGGGCTCTTGGTTTCGTTGTACCCCACCAGTAGTTCAAAGCCCTTGTTCTGAATGCGGCCAATCTGCTGGAACGGGTCGCCGCCGGCGTTGCCCGAAAGCAACGGAATCTGGGGGTTAACGTTGGCGTTGCGCGTCTCCGAGATGTAGTAGTCGGCGCTTACCGTCAGGCGGTTGTCCAGAAATCCGAGGTCGAGGCCGTAGTTCTGGGTGCGCCGTTCCTCCCAGCCCACCGAGCCCGAGCCCAGGGCCGTCTGGATGGCCCCGTTGGCCACCGCGCCCCCAAAGTTGTAGTTCACATTTGGGTTAATGAAGGCCTGGTAGAGGTAAGAGCCGCCGTAGGCCCCGTTGAGCTGGTCGTTGCCGAGGATGCCGTAGCTGGCCCGCAGCTTGAGGTCGCTGATGGCGGTGATGCCCGAGAAGAAAGCCTCTTTCGACACGCGCCAGCCCAGCGAGCCCGCCCCAAAGTTGCCGTATCTGCGGTCGGCCGAAAAGCGCGACGAGCCGTCGCGGCGGAAAGCACCGGTCACAAGGTAGCGCCCGTCGTAGTCGTAGGTAAGCTGCGCGAAGTACGAGCGTTTGGCCCACACGTAGGTGGAGCCCACGCCGGGCAGGGGCGTGGCCCCGGCATCGAGGGCCCAGAAAAAATTGGGGCCGTTGCCGTAGCCCTGGGCAGCGCCCTGTGTGAACTCAAAGCGGTTTTTCTGCTCGGAGTAGCCGCCTACCACGGTCACGTTGTTCTTACCGAAGCTGTGGTCGAAGGTGAGGGTATTTTCGGCCAGCAGAAAGGTTTCGTTGCCTTGCGCATCCGTATAGCCCGATACGGGCGTGATGTTGTTGGGGGCTAAGCCGCCCGCCTGCTGCTGGCGCTGGTCGTGGAACGCCCGGTACTGGGTGCCCAGGTTGAGGCGGTAGCGCAGGAAATCGGTCAGGGCGAACTCACCGAACACGTTGCCCTGCAGTTGGTTGTTGGCCCCGATGTTGTTGAGCAGCTTCTGCGCCCCAATCGGGTTCGAGCCGAAGGTGGGGCGGTTATTGGAGTCGCCGTAGCCGAACCCGCCGGGGTTGGCCGGGTCAAGCACCGGGGTGATGGGCGTGATGCGCAGAATATCGATGAACGGCACCCCGTTGAGCCGCGTCTGATTGGCGCGGGTCAGGCCAATGTTCTCGCCCAGCTTCAGGCGGCCCTTGGTAAAGCCCGAATTCACGCGCAAGTTGTAGCGCTCGTATTTCGGACCCACAACTGTGCCGGTCTGGCTAAAATAGTCGCCCGAAATGGCGTACGTAGAGTTGGGGCCCCCGCCCGAAAAGCCCAGGTTGTAGTCCTGCACCACTCCGGTTTTAAAAAATTCTTTCTGCCAGTCGGTGTCCACATCCGAGGCATTGACAATGCCCGAAGGCACGGGCCGGCCGGCATTAACGTAGGACTGCGTGGCCAGGGCGCGGTACTGCGCGGCATTGGCGAGGTCGTAGCGTTTGGCGATGTTCTGCACGCCGGCGTACGCGTTGAAGTTGATGGCCGTGGTGCCCGATTTACCTTTCTTCGTGGTGATGATGACCACGCCGTTGGCCCCCGATACGCCGTAGGGGGCCAGCGCCGCGGCATCTTTCAGCACCTGCACACTTTCCACGTCCTGGGGCGTGAAGTCGCGCAGGCCCCCGGTCACCCACAGGCCGTCGATGATGAACAAGGGGCCCGAGCCGTTATTAATCGAGCCCACGCCGCGGATGTTGATGTTCGGCGTTTGGCCGGGTGTGCCGCTGGAAGTGACCTGCACCCCGGGCAGACGCCCTTGAATGGCTTCGGAAATAGTAGCCACCGGCGCGCGGCGCACGTCCTGCGCGCCCACCGTGGCCACTGAGCCCGTCACATTCTGCCGCTCCTGGGTAAGGTAGCCCACCACCACGGCTTCGGAGAGTTGCTGCACGTCTTGGCGCAACGTTACGTTTACTGTGGTGCCGGTCACGGTTACTTCCTGGGTGGTATAGCCCACCGAAGAAATTACGAGCGTGGCCCCCGCGGGCGCGTCGAGCGAGAATTCGCCGTTGGCATTAGTACTCGCGCCGTTGCTGGAGCCCTTCACGAGCACCGTCGCGCCGGGCAAGCCGTCGCCCTTCTCATCTGTCACGCGGCCCGTGACCGGGGCCGCCGGCCGGGCCACGGCCGTAAATGTGCGCCCTGCAACCGGGGCCGCCAGGGCGCTGCCCAGCGGCCAGCAGCACGCCAGCACTGGCAGCAGCAAGCGCCGGGAGGGGAGTAGTAGCTTGTTCATAGGTGGGAAATGAAGTGAAAAAAACAATTAAAAGACGGCATTTTCACGCAAACGATTGCATGATTTTGGAAAATTATTTTCCGCGCAGGCTTACCGGCGGAATAGTGGAGCCTCCAATGACTTTGTGCCTTTAGGGTTTGCGGGCGAGAATTTTAGGTTAAACAGGAAATTTCTAACCCCTACGCAAACGTTTGCGTTTATGAAAGGTTGTGCCCACATTTGAATCGCCCCTCTGGCGGTTGCGTGGCATGCGCTCACGGTCATTCGCACACCTTGTACCTTTCAATTTTCACCGCTCATGTCTTCCCGCCGTCATTTTTTGAAAAGCACCCTCACCGGGCTGGCGCTGCTGGCGGTGCGCCCCGGCGGGGCTGCGGCCCGCACCTACACCAACCCCGTGGTGGCCCGCGACTTCCCCGACCCGTTCGTGCTGCGCCACGAGGGAAAGTACTACGCCTTTGGCACCACCGGCAAGGGCCGCACCCCCGACGGCCGGGTGTTTGCGGTGCTGACCTCGACCAACCTCGTGGACTGGCAGCCGGCCGGCGGGGCCCTCACGCCACCCGCCGGCACCGACGAGGCCGACTTCTGGGCCCCCGAAGTGGTGCTGCACGCGGGCACCTTCTACATGTACTACTCGCAGGGCGGCGGGGCTATTGCGGCCACCGTGGGGCACCAGCTGCACGTGGCCACCAGCCCCCGGCCCGAGGGCCCCTACACCGAAATAGCGGCCCTGCCCGTGCCCGAGAGCAAGTTTACCATCGACGCGCATCCCTTTCAGGATGCCGACGGGCAGTGGTACCTGTTCTACGCCCGCGACTTCGTTGACACCGATGACGGCTACTACCCCGGCACGGGGCTGGCCGTGGACCGCCTCGTGGGCATGACCCAGCTGGCCCACGAGGCCCGCACCGTGCTGCGCGCCCGGCACCAGTGGACGCTCTTCGAAGCCAACCGCGTGATGCCGCTCTACGGCAACCGCACCTTCGCGCAGTGGCACACGCTGGAAGGCCCGTTTGTGCGCCGCCACGCGGGCCGGTACTACTGCTTTTTTAGCGGCGCGAATTTCCTGACCGACCGCTACGGCGTGGACTACTGCGTGGCTGAGCACGTCCTGGGTCCCTACGCCGACTCGGGGTCCGATGCCGGGGCGCGGGTGCTGCATTCGGTGCCCGGCCACGTGCGTGGCCCCGGCCACCACTCCCACGTGCTGGGCCCCGATGGCCGCACCGAATACCTGGCCTACCACGCCTGGAACGCCGCCATGACCAAGCGCCGCCTCTGCATCGATAAATTGGCCTGGACGGCGCAAGGGCCGCGCTGCCTGGGGCCTAGTTTCACGCCGCAGCCCTTGCCAAAATAGCCCGTCTGAAAATTAAACCAGCGGATAATCACCACGCCCTGCTTCGGCAAGCGGGCGACCGCTAAAGCAGGGCCGTCCCACGGATTCCTGAACCGATTTCATCTTACCTACTGCTTTTGCTCAACGGCTTATGAAAAAAATTAGCCTGCTGCTGCTGCTGGCGCTGCTGACGTCGCCCGGCGCGTTCGCACAAAAAACCAAGGTCAAAACAACGGGTGCCCGCGGCATGGCCACGGCCGCCGACCCGCGCTGGCCCGTGGCCAAAGCCGCGGCCTGGCACCAGGCCCACCCGTGGGTTTCGGGGGCCAACTTCACCCCGAGCACGGCCATCAACCAACTCGAAATGTGGCAGGCGGCCACCTTCGACCCCGCCACCATCGACCGCGAGCTGGGCTACGCCGAAGGCATTGGCTTCAACACCATGCGGGTGTTTTTGCACAGCCTGGCCTGGCAGCAGGACCCCGCCGGCTTCAAGCAGCGGGTAGATGCCTACCTGGGCCTGGCCGACAAGCACCACATCCAGACCATTCTGGTGTTTTTCGACGACTGCTGGAACAAGACCCCCCAGGCCGGCCCGCAGCCCGCGCCCAAAACCGGCGTGCACAACTCGGGCTGGGTGCAGGACCCCGGCGACCCCGCCTCGCGCGATTCGGCCACGTTTGTCAAGCTCAAGCCCTACGTGGCCGATGTGCTGACGCGCTTCGCCCACGATAAGCGCGTGCTGCTCTGGGACTTATTTAATGAGCCCGGCAATTCTGGCAAAGGGGTGGCCTCGCTGCCGCTGGTGCGCAACGTCTTTGCCTGGGCCCGCGCCGTAAACCCCGACCAACCCGTGAGCGTGGGCCTCTGGAACGGAGATTTTGAGGCTCTGAACGCCTACCAGGCCCAGCATTCCGACATCATTACCTACCACAACTACGACGATGCCGCCACCCACCAGCGGCAAGTGGAAATGCTGAAAACCCACGGCCGGCCCCTCATCTGCACCGAGTACATGGCCCGGCCCCGCAACAGCCGCTTCGCCACCGTGCTGCCCATGCTGAAAAAGCAAAACGTGGGGGCCATCAACTGGGGCTTGGTCGACGGCAAGACCAACACCAAGTACCAGTGGGACATGCCCATTGCCGACGGCAGCGACCCCGCCGAGTGGTTCCACGAAGTGTTCCGCCGCGACGGTACCCCCTACCGGCAGGACGAAACCGAGCTGATTCGAAAAACCAACGGCAAGTAGCACGCGCTACCCCAGCAGCTTGCGGAGCTGCGCGGCGGCCGTAGCCGGCTGCTCCCGCCAGTAATCGGCCAGCAGCGGGCCGATTTCCTGCTCGTAAATCAGGCGTAGCCATTCAGCGGCCTCGGCCGAATTAGCCGGAGGCTGGCAGAAGTAGCTGTGACCAATTTCGAAATCCGGGCCCAACTCGGGGTCGTCGATGATGGTTTGATTGAGCGCCGCCATCCGGGCGCAAAGCCCGGTAATGAGTGCTTCGGGCACCTGCCGCGCCGCCAGAAACTGCCGCAGCGGCGCGCCAAACCGCGGCCTCAGCGCCACGAAGGCAAAACGGCGGCGCAACGCATAGTCCAGCGGGCTGAGTGAGCGGTCGGCCAGGTTGAGGGTACCGATGACGTGCAGGTTGTCCGGCACGAAGAAGCGGGGGGCATCGGGTGGGGCGTAGGGCAGGCGCAGGGCGTGGGCGGGGCCGCGCTTGTCGGCTTCGAGCAACAGCAGCAGCTCGCCGAAAATGCGGGGTACGTTGCCCCGGTTTACTTCATCAATCAGCAGGAAATAGGGCCGGCTGGGGTCGGCGGCGGCGCGCTGGCACAGCAGGGGCAGCACGCCGGGCACCAGGTGAAAGCGCCCGTCCGCATCGGGCCGGAAACCGAGCATAAAGTCCTCGTAGCCGTAGCTGGGGTGAAACTGCACCAACTCGATGCGGCGTTCGTCCTGCGCGCCGAGCAGCAGCCAGGCCAGCCGGCGCGCCAGGAAGGTCTTGCCGGTGCCGGGCGGCCCTTGCAGCAGCAAGTTGCGGCGGCGCGTGAGGCCGGCCAGGGCGGCATCCAGTTCTGGTTCGGTAACAAATAGCTCGGCCAGCGCTTCGGTGCGGGTGTAGGCGGGGGCGGCGTAGGGGGCGCCGGGTTCGGCGGCTTGGGTGGGCGCGGC
>JBBQSQ010000013.1:0-39362 GCA_038213745.1 Cytophagales bacterium | reverse complement strand
TAGCCTGCGTTTTTCACGGCCAGCCCAACGGTGAAGTCCTGGGTGGGATGCTTGTACACCACGCCGGCATCGGCCACGCCGGCCAGCGAGCGGCTGCCCGCGATGCTGGAAACGGCCAGCTTAGTGGTGGCCCCAAACGTGAACTTTCCCTTGGTATAGGAGTCGGACACGCCCATCGTGTATTCATTCACTCCAAACGTGCCGAGGCTGTTGCCGGCCGCATCATAGCTCTCGAAGTTGCCGTAGTTGAGGTAGGTGACGCCGATGCCGAAACGTCCCGCCTTCTGGGTGTTGAAAACGTAAGCGGCGGTGCTTTGCTTGATGTCGGCCACGTAAGCCACGTAGCTCAGGGCCAGGCGGCCGTCCATCTCCGGGTTGAGCAGCGCCGGGTTGCCGAACAGCATGGTCGGGTCGTCGTTGCGGGCCGAGACGTTCATCCCACCCAACGCGGCCAGCTGGGCACCCGGCGGCAGGTCCAGAAACGGAAACACGGTGCGGCCGCCCAGCTGCTGCGCCGCGGCGGGCCGCAGCCCCATTCCCAAAAACAGGCAAAAACCGGCAACCCGGCCAGCGGAAAATTGCTTCATATAGTGAAGGTAACAGGTGTAGAACACGCTTCAGCTTGTTCCCAACAGGAACGATTGCGGCGTGCCCCAACGCAACGCAAGTGGAAAGGGAAAAGTATCCACGCCGTGCTGCCAGGAACAAGCTGAAGCCTGTTCTGCTGCGCTACTGCACTTCCACGCTGGGGCCTACCACGGGCACGGGCTCATCGCGCACGGGCAGTTTTTGCGGGTGCGGCACCAGCTCGTCGAGCAGGGCCACGCGGAGTACATCGTCCACCCGGTCGGCGTAGTGAATGGTGAGGCCTTTGAGGTAATCTTCCTGGATTTCCTCAATGTCCTTGCGGTTTTTGGGACACAGGATGATGTCCGTCATGCCGGCGCGGCGGGCGGCCAGCAGCTTCTCCTTGATGCCGCCTACGGGCAGCACCTTACCGCGCAGGGTGATTTCGCCGGTCATGGCCAGGCGCGAGCGCACCCGGCGCTGGGTGAACGCCGAGGCCATGCTGGTAAAGATGGCGATGCCCGCGCTGGGACCATCCTTGGGCACGGCCCCCTCGGGGAAGTGAATGTGCAGGTCGTACTGCTCAAACAGGCGGTAGTCGATGCCTATCTCATCGGCGCGGCTGCGGAGGTAGGACAGCGCCGTGATTGCCGATTCCTTCATCACATCGCCCAACTGGCCGCTCAGCGTGAGTTTGCCGCGGCCGCGGCTCAGCAGGCTTTCTACGAAGAGGATGTCGCCGCCCACACTGGTCCAGGCCAGGCCCGTGACCACGCCGGCGGTGTCGTTGTCCTGGTACTGGTCGCGGTCGAAAATAGCCGAACCGAGGATTTTGCGAATTTCGGCCGGCTCCATCACGGCGGGCAGCGGCTCCTTGCCGGCCTTGCGGCGGGCCAGGTTGCGGGTCACGGCGGCCAGCTTGCGTTCCAAGCCACGCACCCCCGATTCCCGGGTGTAGTCGTCGGCCACGCGGTGCAGGGCGGCATCGGTAATTTTCACTTCGGCTTCGCCCAGGCCGTGCTCTTTGAGCTGCTTGGGCCAGAGGTGCTTGCGGGCAATCTGCACTTTTTCCTCCTGGGTGTAGCCGGTCAGGTCGATGATGTCCATGCGGTCGCGCAGGGCGGGCTGGATGGTGTCGAGCGAGTTGGCCGTGGCAATGAACAGGACCTTGCTCAGGTCGTATTCCACCTCTAGGTAGTTGTCAGTAAAGGTGGCGTTCTGCTCCGGGTCCAGCACTTCGAGCAGGGCCGAACTGGGGTCGCCGCGGAAGTCGCTGCTGACCTTATCAATCTCGTCGAGAATGATGACGGGGTTCGACACGCCCACCTTCTTAATCTGGGCAATAATGCGGCCGGGCATGGCCCCCACGTAGGTTTTGCGGTGCCCCCGAATCTCAGCCTCGTCGCGCACGCCCCCCAGGCTCATGCGAATGTACTTGCGCCCCATGGCCGCCGCAATGCTGCGCCCAAGGGAGGTTTTGCCAACGCCAGGAGGCCCGTAGAGGCACAGAATCGGCGCTTTCAGGTCCTGCTTCAGCTTGAGCACGGCAATGTATTCGAGGATGCGCTCCTTTACTTTTTCGAGGCCAAAATGGTCGGCGTCGAGGATTTTTTTGGTCTGCTTGAGGTTGAATTTATCCTTGGTGAGCTCGCCCCAGGGAAGGTCCAGCAGGAATTCAACGTAGTTCAGGAGCACCGAAAAATCGGGGGCCATGGGGTTGGTCCGGGCCAGTTTCTCCATTTCCTTCTTGAAATGGAGCGCCACGGCTTCGGGCCACTTTTTGGTTTCGGCGCGGGCACGCAGGCGGTGCACTTCCTCGTCGGGACCTTCCTGGCCAAGCTCGTCCTGCAAGGTTTTGAGCTGCTGGCGCAGGAAATATTCGCGCTGCTGCGCATCAATCCCGGTGTGGGTTTTGGAGCGGATGTCCTGCTTGATTTCGAGCAGCTCGGCCTGGCTGAGCAGGGCTTCGAGGAGCTGGCGGGCTTGCTGCTCGGGGTCGGCCAGTTCCAGCAGGCGCTGCTTGGCGGGCAGGTCGAGCTGCACGTTGCTCGACAGGAAATGCGTGAGGAAGGCCGGCGACTGGATGCCGTCGAGCATGGCCCGGGCTTCCATCGGAATCTCGGGCGTGAGCTCCAGCACCTTGGTAGCCGCTTCGCGCAAGGCTTGCAAGAGGCCAAATTCGCCGGGCACGTCTGGGTTCAGGGCTACTTCGGAGAAATAGCTGACCCGCGCCATGAGCGGCGAAAAGCCCAGCTGCTCCTCAATGGTAAAGCGCACCTGCCCTTGCAGGATAATGGTAATCTGGCCATCGGGCTGCTCCAGTAGCTTCAGGATGCGGGCCAGGGTGCCCACGGCGTGCAACTCGTCAGTGGCGGGCTCGTCGGCGTCGGGGTTGAGCTGGGCCACCACGCCGAGCAGCTTGTCGGCGGCGTAGGCTTTGCGCACCAGCTTCACGCTCTTTTTGCGGGTGACGGTGACGGGCAGCACCACCCCCGGAAACAGGACGGTGTTGCGAACGGGTAGCAGGGGCAGCGTGGGCGGGGCATCATCGCCGCGCAAGAGGTGGTCCGGGTCGGCGGCCATAATGGCGATGGCTTCGGGTTGGGAATTGGAGTCGCTGAACGCCCGATAAGATGACGCAGCGGAGAAAGGAAGGGATGCCAGACGCATGAACAAGGGTAAAGCCAGTAGCAACGACGCAAAAATGCCAGATTGGCAGCCCTGCGCCTTTTGAAGCGGGAGGTACAAGGTACGGCTTCCCGGCGCGTTTGCGCCTCAAGGGCCGTGCCAGCGGCGCGGGGCCGCCAAAGCGGCGGAATTGCGGGCGTAACTGAGCCCTGCCCTGCGTAAATCGCTAATTTGTTGGCAACTTGCGCAACTTATTATTTTCATACTCTACCAATGCGCGTTTTACTGCGTCGGCGCTGCTTTCTTTTTCTGCTTGTCCTGCTCTCGCTAGCGGCCGCGCCCCGGGTGCAGGCCCAGCGCCGGCCCCTCAAAGGCGTACCGGCGGCGGCCTCCCCTTCGGCTGATACGACCAGCGGCGGCGCTTCGGCGGCACCCAAGAAATCGATTGCGAAACCCGCTGCGCGCCCGGCCGATATACCCGCCCCCGGCAGTCAGGCCACCAGCCCAGCCAAGTCCGCCATTTCCCCCGCCACCTACCGGGTGCGGGGCCTGAGCAGCCGCACCAGCCGCAAGCTCCACCTGCGCACCGATGGCACCCCCGATTTTGTCAACATCAACCGCTACCCTTTTTACGAGGATAAAAAAGCCCTGCGGGCCATCGCCAAAACCGAGCGCCGCCACGAGTACCACAAAACCCGCCTGCTGCTCGAAGATTACGTGGCCAAATTCGGCCCCACCAACTTTGCCCGCAACACCGACATGCTCTGGCGGCTGGGCCAGCTGCTGGAACGCGACAGCCTCAACCTCAAAGCCAAGGCCTTTTACCGCCTGGCGCTCAAGCACCACCGCACCGATGTTACGCGGGTGCAACTGTACTACGACTCGCTGGAAAAGAAAAACCAGGACCTGTACGTACCCCTGAAAACGTACTACGACCTGGTGGAGTACCGCAAGAACCTCAACACGTTCCACCCACCCAAGGGCGTGTATACGAGCATGGGCGACGCCATCAACAGCCAGGCCCCCGACTACGGCCCCGCGCTGGCCGGCAACGACTCGGTGCTGCTGTTCAGCAGCAAGCGCAAGCGCCGGGGCCTCACCGGCGTGCTCGACGAGGACCTCTACACCTCCCACCGGGAAGGCGTGAGCTGGACCGATGCCGAGCCCCTGCCAAAGCCCATCAACTCGCCCAACAACGAGGGCTCGGCCTGCCTGAGCAAGGATGGCCGCACCATCTTTTTTGCCCGCTGCGAGTGCGCCACCTGCCACGGCAACTGCGACCTGTTTACGGCCACGCGCGGCAAAGACGGCAAGTGGAGCATGCCCAAATCGCTGGGAGCGATGGTGAACTCGCCGGCCTGGGATTCGCAGCCCACACTCTCGCAGGGCGAGGACACGCTCTATTTTGCCTCCGACCGGCTGGGCGGGTTCGGGCTCTCGGACATTTACTACACGCACAAATTGAAAAATGGCCAATGGAGCGCGGCGGAAAATGCCGGTCCGGTCATCAACACCAGCGAGAGCGAGGTCAGCCCGTTTTACCACCCGCTCTACCACGTGCTGTATTTCAGCTCGCGGGGCCAACTGCTGAATTTTGGCGATTTTGACATTTACAAAACCTACCGCGTGGCCGGCCGCTGGCAAGAGCCCCGCAACATTGGCCCGCTCGTGAACGGCAAGGGCTCGGAGTACTACTTCACCATCGACCGCGAAAGCCGGAACCTCTACTACGCCCGCTCCGAAGCGAAGGAAATCAATAACCTGGACCTCTACTCCTTTCCCCTGCCGATGGAAGCCCAGCCCCTGGCCACCACTAAGGTCGAGGGCACGCTCCTCGACTCGGTGAGCAGCAAGCCACTGAACGGCATCGTGAGCATTATCGACACCGACAATGGCGTGGAGGTAGCCAGCAAGTTCATTCGGCCCGACGGCACGTTCGACTTTGAGCTGATTGAGGGCTCGCACTACGCCATGCTCATCCAGAGCCCCGATTTTTTCTCGGTCGAAAAGCAGTTTGCCCTGCGGGGCGACACGGTGATGACCCTGCTCACCAACAGCATTGACTACAAGCTGCCGCTGATTTTCAAGAACATTGAGTTTGAGCCGGGCAAAGCCAGCATTCTGGCGGCCATGCACTCCACGCTCGACCGCATTTCGCTGTTTCTGGTCGACCACCCCACGTTCCGGCTCAACATTTCGGGCCACACCGACACCAGCGGCGACCCCGACGTGAACGAGAAGCTCTCGCAGGACCGCGCCGAGGAAATCCGCCGCTACATCGAGCGCAAGGGCAAGCTCCGGCCCAACCGCATCGAAAGCTTCGGCTTCGGCTCTTCCAAACCCCTGAAAGACGAGCTGACCGACGCCGACGCCCAGGTGAACCGGCGGGTGGAGTTCCGCCTCATCAGGCCCGAAGCAGACCAGCCGGCAGATGGCGGTGGCTGGAAATAGAAGCTGGCCAAGCCAACTGACGGTTGCCGCCGTAGGTAGCAGCAAGCCGAGCCGGCCAATAGTTCCAGCCTCATTTCCAACCCATTGTTCTCGTGCTAATCAGGCGCATTCCCGATTTTTGTTTGCAGCATGATGAAATGCTGGGCTTGCTTCGGCTGGAATGGGTTTCTGGCACCAGCACCGGCACGCTCCGGGCCAGTGCGGCGCAGCTGCTCGTGCTGGCGCGGCAGCTGGCCATCCGCTCCCTGCTGCTGGATATGAACACGGTCCCGAATATTCCGGTGGAAGATGAGCAGTGGCTGGGCGCACACTGGATGCCGGGCATTGTGCAGCTGCCGCTGGCGCACCTGATTCTGGTTATCAGCACCGACCAGGTTCACAATCAATTGGCCGTCGACGCGCTGCACGATTTGGTGCAGCCCAGCATTCGGTTCGAATCGCACTATTTTGCCGACGCAGATTCGGCCCTTCACTGGCTGGCCGAAGGCACGGACCGCCTGCCCACCTTGCTTGCCGAGTGGGCTGCCCGGTGAATAACCGGCCTCACAGCACGGCCAGCACCCGCACCACCTTGCCGTTGAAGGCGGCCTCTTCCCCTGCCCACAGCCCCTTCAGCGCCACCGCCACCGGCGCGGCCGCCGATACGGCAAACACTTCGTGCCCCGCCAACTGGCCAGCGCTAATGCTGATGTAAAACCAGCCCATGCTGGTGTGCACCAGCGCGCCGGGACGCACGGTGTCGCAGGGCAGCTCGGGGTTGATGCGGGCCAGCTCGGCCTGCAGCTGCTGGGCCTGCTGCATGTGGGCGGCATTGCGGTCGCGCTCGGCGTTGGCCATTTCGCGGCCGGTTTCATACTTGTCGCCGGCGCTGCTCTTGGTTTCGGACGACGACGATTCCTGGGCGGCCTGCATGGCGGTGCGGGCGGCGCTTATGCGCTGCTCTATGAAGGCCTGGCAGAGGGCGTGGAGGGCGGGTTTGGTCATCAGAGTTCGACAATACTACTGCAAATAATGGGATTGATATTCAGCTAGAAACTCAGCCATTTTGTTAATTCCGGAATCAAAAAAGTTACGCCAAGGATAAATGCGCCGGCCGCCATGCCAATGACCGGGAAGTTCCAGCTTTCTAAGGTTGGTCGATAATATAAATGGTCTTCGAACTGAACCACTTCAACCAAATGGCCGATAAAGAATTTTCTGTTGCCGCTGATGGCATAACCCAACCGTTTTGTTTTCCATGTGCCTTCTTCGTCCTGATAGGTAACGTATGGGTAGTCTAAAGTCGTCCAAGTACCAGCCACACGACCAAATTCTGAGCGGTATTCAGCGACGGTTGCGAAAAGCGAGCGGCCGAGATATAACACGTTCTTTCGCTTACGGCGCGAACGTTCCCAAAATCCAGTTAGCATGGCTGCTCCCAACAAGAGTATAATTCCTCCGACTGTATCCATTCTAGCTTAACTAACCACGAGCATGTGTGAAAATGCAACGGGCGGTGCTTGACTGATGCTGCCGGGGAGTAGCAGCTAGCAATTGCAGAGGCTGAGAAGCTTGCGCATGGGGCAAGTTAAGACGAATCCAGCGCGGCCCGCACCTTTTCCGTCCACTGCCCATCTTCCGGCCTCACCACCAGCACCCGGAAGCCGTGCCGCTCGCCTTCAATCCGCACGCCTTCGGAATCATCAATCAATAAATCGATGCCGAAGTTGGGCGGATGTTTGGTGCAGCGGGCAGTCACTTCCCGGTCGTGCCGTTGCTGGTTCACCACCCCATCGAGCCGAATGCCGTGGAGCCAGAAAAGACGCCGGATGCGCCAGGCGCTGCGGTAGGAGGTGGTGTAGACCCATACTTCCCAGCCGCGCTGGCGGCAGTGGTCAGTTAATTCCTTGATTCCATGACGTAAATGCTCGTTGCTCAGCAACCGCGCCAGGATGCGCCGTTGGGGTATTGCCAGCGGGAAGTCGTGGCCGCAGCGGATGAGGGTGTTGTCGAGGTCGAAGGCTAGGCGCATTCAATTCGTTGGTCCACCGGTTGCCTTATGCTGCTCCTGCTCACGCCCTTGCTCACTCAGCGCACGCAGCGTGTCGCGCCGCTGCTGCAAAAACAGAACAATTTACCGCTTTTCGGTGAAAGACATTGCCTGCCAGCGGGCGCGTTCTTCCGCATCTTGGTCGTAGTGAAGCGGCACTGTCCGAAAAGCAGTTTTATCGAGGCGGAGCATGGCTAAAGTTACGGATTTCTACCCCGCCGCGATGAGCCCCTCCGCCACCTTCCTATCGTTCCCCAGGCGCGGCACCTTGTTCTGGCCGCCCAGCCTTCCCAAGCTTTTCATGTAGCGCTGGAAGGCCCCGGCGGGCAGCGGCGTGAGTTGCAGCGGCACGAGGATGTTGCCCCGGCGCAGGTCGTCGTAATAGGTATTGCGGCGGCGCAGGGCCGTATCGAGAGCGGCGGCGAAGGCGGGGGCATTGTGCGGGGGGCGGGCAAATTCCACCAGCCACTCGTGGCGCGAGGGCGTGGCGGGGTCGTCGCTCACAAGTGGGGCCACGGTGAATTCGGTGACTTCGACCTCGGGGGTCTGGGCCATGACTTCGCGCAGGGCCTGCTCCACCTCCTCCCCTATCACATGTTCGCCGAAGGCCGAGAGGAAGTGCTTGATGCGGCCCGTGACCACCACCCGGTGCGGGCGCAGGCTCACGAAGCGCACCGTGTCGCCAAGGGAGTAGGCCCACAGGCCGGCGTTGGAGGTGAGGACGACGGCGTACTGCTTGTCCAGTTCCACGTCGGCGATGGTAAGGCGGGGAGCGTCGGGCTCGAAGAACCGCTCGGCCGGAATGAATTCGAAGAAGATGCCGCTGTTGAGCAGCAGCAGCAGGCCCGGGTTGCCGGGCTCGTCCTGGAAGGCCAGAAAGCCTTCGGAGGCGGGGAACAGCTCAATACTGTCCACCGGCCGGCCGATGCTTTCGAAGAGCTTGGCACGGTAGGGCTCGAAGTTGACGCCGCCGTACACAAAGAGGTTGAAATCGGGAAACAGGTCCTTGATGGGCTGGCCGGTGCGGGCCGTGAGGCGGTCGAAATACATCTGCACCCAAGGCGGGATTCCGGATATCAGCGTCATCTGCTCCCCCAACGTTTCGTCCACGATGCGCTCCAGCTTGGTTTCCCAATCTTCGATGATGTTGGTGGCGTAGCTGGGCAGTTGGTTGCGGCGCAGGTAGGCCGGCACGTGGTGGTTGGCAATGCCCGAGAGCCGGCCCGTGCGGATGCCGTGGTGCAATTCCAATTCCGGCGAGCCCGACAGGAATATTAGCTTGCCATCGAGAAACTGGCTGCGGCCGGTTTGCTGGATGTAGTAGAGCAGGGCATCCTTGGCCCCGTTGATGTGGTTGGGGATACTGTCCTTCGTGATGGGAATGTACTTAGTGCCCGACGTGGTGCCGCTGGTTTTGGCCAAATACAGCGGCCGGCCGGGCCAGAGCACATCGGCCTCGCCGGCCTGGGTGCGGTCGAAGTAGGGTTTCAGGGCTTCGTAGTCGCGCACGGGCACCTGGCGGGCCAGGTCGGCCGGCGTGCGGACACCGCCCAGGTCGTGGGCGCGGCCGAATGCGGTGCCGGCGGCCGTAGCGGTTAGCTTGGCCAGTAGCTCGCGCTGAGTAGTTTCGGGGCGATGCTGCCAGCGCTGGTAGCGCCGGGCGAGGTAGCGGGCCAGCGGCCGGCTCAAGGCAGATTTCAATCCCATAAATCCGAAGTAAAAGGCCGTTGGAATGGCTGCGAAGGTACGTTGGGCGAGTTCGGTCGGCGCGGCCTGGGCAACCTGCGTAGCCTGCCGCCGTTATCTTACTGAGCGGGCCGCTACGGCGGCAAGCTCAAGCATACTTCACAAATTCACCACTTCACCAACTCACCACATCATGGCAGACCACAAAGGCACCGCCGCCTGGACCGGCGACATCAAAGGCAGCGGCATGCTCACCACCGAAAGCGGCGCGCTCAACGCCCCCTACTCTGTTGGCAGCCGCTTCGAAGGCAAACAAGGCACCAACCCTGAAGAACTAATTGGCGCGGCCCACGCCGGCTGCTACACCATGTACCTGACCAGCGTGCTCACCAAGCACGGCCACACGGTGAACACCATCACCACGACCAGCACCGTGACGATGAACCCCAACAACGGCCACCCCGTCATCGAGCGCATCCACGTGAGCGTGGAAGGACACGTCACCGGTGGCAACATCACCGCCGACGACTTCCAAAAGCACGCCGAAGACGCCAAAGCCAACTGCCCCGTCTCGAAAGCCCTGAGCGCCGTGCCCGAAATGACGCTGGACGCAAAATTTGCCGGGTAGTTTTCGTTGGCTGAACGATACTATAAGCACGTCATGCTGAGCCTGCCGAAGCATCTCTACCGCAGTAGTAAACCAATCAATAGGATTACTGCTGCGGTAGAGATGCTCCGGCAGGCTCAGCATGACGTGCTGGTTTTGGCTCCACACTGAAATCTTCGCGCTAAATTTGCCCTTATGCCCACTGGTACCACCCGCATTCGCCTCCGCCCCGCCAACAATTCCCGCGTCCCGTTCTGGGGCCAGCTCGCCATCGGCCTTTTTTGGCTGGCCTACGTGGTGTTTGGGCTATTGAGCAACGTGGGGGCCCAGGACTACCACTTCCTGCACTGGGTGTTTTTCGTCTTCACGCTCGTTTACCTGGGCTATGTGCTGGTGAACAACGCGCCCATTTTTGGCACCCAAAGCTACCTGGAGTTTACGCCCGGCTACATCGTGCACAAGAATGGCCTGTTTCGGCCCAAGCAAGTATTCGCCGCCGAAAACATTGCCGCTCTGGAGTTGAAGCCTTTCGTGTTGCGGGTGCGGCAGAAAGACGGCGAAATCTACGCCCTCAACCTGCGCGAAGTGAAAGGCAAAATGCGCAAAACGAGCTTCCGGGAGCAAGTCCGGCAGTTTGCTGCCGCGCACAACCTGCCACTACAGGAAATCAGTCCCGCAGCGGCCGCTTAAACGCTACTCAAAGAGCGTCGCGAGCGGTAGTTCAATGCCCGTGGCCGGGTCAGTCAGGGTTTCCCCATCGTGGAAAAAGGTGTACTTGCCGGGTGCCCCATACACAAAGACGCCGCTAACCTCCGGCAGCACAATCCAGCAGGATTTCACGCCAACTTGGAAATAAGCATTGGCCTTACCAATCAGCTCGCTAAGTGCCTGGGAAGGCGATAGAATCTCGATAGTCGTGAGCGGCAGTTGTTGCGCTACGATACTATCATTGGCCATATCGATGGCCATTTGAGAGAAAATCCCAATGTCTGGCACCATTACTCGTTCCAAAATAGCGACATTGATTTCTGACAAGAAGCGGAATTGTTTTCGGTAGCCGGTCTGCAACTCAAAAATCAAGTTAGCTTGGATAGCGCTGTGGTTTAGACTGGGCATGGGCTTTCCGCGTTCGAGCTCGTAGTCGGAAATATCCGGGGCAAGGGTTTCCATAGGGCAAGGGGTTTCCCAAATATAACGCCGGCCGGCCAGAAACGATGCCCCTACTGCTTGGCGAATTTCTTCCGCAGCTCGTCCACCTGGTCGCGGAACTTCTTGTCCGAATCCACTAGGTCCGACACGGTCTGTACCGAGTGCATCACGGTGGTATGGTCGCGGCCCCCGAAGTGGAAACCAATGGTTTTCAGCGTGTGGGCCGTGTGGTGCTTGGCGAAGTACATGGCCACCTGCCGGGCTGTCACCACTTCTTTCTTACGGGTCTTGTCTTTGAGCAAGTCAACCGAGATGCCGAAATAGGCGGCCACGGTCTTTTGAATGAAGTCGAGGTTCACCTCCGCTTCCACTTCCTCGATGATATGGCGCAGAGCCTGCTTCACCATTTCCAGGTCGATGTCGCGGCGGCTCAGGCTGCTCTGGGCCACCAGTGAGGCGATGACGCCTTCCAGCTCCCGCACGTTGGTGTGCACCGAGTTGGCGAGGTAGTCCACCACGTGGTCGGGCGGAATATCAATGCCGTCCTGCTCCATCTTGTTGCGGATGATGGCCACGCGCGTTTCAAAATCGGGACTTTGCACGTCGGCCGTCAGGCCCCATTTGAAGCGGTTCAGCAGCCGGTCTTC
The DNA here is from genome assembly GCA_038213745.1 of Cytophagales bacterium. Taxonomy (GTDB): domain Bacteria; phylum Bacteroidota; class Bacteroidia; order Cytophagales; family Hymenobacteraceae; genus Hymenobacter. The sequence continues at coordinate 27,598 of JBBQSQ010000013.1, read as the reverse complement.
CAGCCCTTGCAGGTCCTTGGGCGGCCGGTCAGAAGTCATCACAATCTGCTTGCCCGACTGGTGCAAGTGGTTGAAGATGTGAAAGAACATCTCCTGGGTCTTGCCCTTGTTGGCCAGAAACTGCACGTCGTCCAGAATCAACGCATCGACCTGCAAATAAAAATTGGCGAAGTCCTGCACTTGCGCGCGCTGCACGCTGTCGATGAACTGGTTGGTGAACTTCTCCGCCGATACGTAGAGCACGAAGCGCTCGGGGGCGGTGGCCTTGATGTGGTTGCCAATGGCCTGCACCAGGTGTGTTTTACCCAGGCCCACGCCGCCGTACACCATCAACGGGTTGAAGCTGGTGGTTCCGGGCTTGTTGGCCACCGCGAGGCCGGCCGAGCGGGCCAGCCGGTTGCAGTCGCCCTCAATGTAGTTGTCGAACGTGTAGGAGCCGTTGAGCTGCGACGGCACGAGGTTGCCATCCATCGGCCGGGCCGTGTCGAAGGGGTTGCGGGGCGGGGCCAGGGTATCGGCTCCGGCGGCGCTGTTGCCGAAATTGTTGCCCCGCGGCGTGGTGCGTACGGCACCCGAGTTCACGTAGCGGGCCGAGCCGGCGCGGGCACTGCCTGCCAGCGGGTTGCCGCCGGGAGCGGGGGCCGTGGGCATGGGCTGCGGCGCGTCGCGTGGGTCGGGGGCGGCCTGCTTGCGGGGCGGGGGCAGGTGCAGGGCACGGGGCGGCGTCTGGTCGTTGCCCTGGTCCACGACCACGCTGTATTCGAGGCGGCCTTCGGAGCCCAGCTCGTGGTAAAGGGCGCGGCGGAGCTCATCCACGTAGTGCTCCTCCAGCCAGTCGTAGAAATAGGCGCTTGGCACCTGAATGGTAAGCACATTGCCCTTCAACTCGACGGGAACAATGGGCTGAAACCACGTTCTGAAGCTCTGCTCGCCGATTTCCGCCGCGATGCTGCGCAAGCAGCCAGCCCAAACCGTGCGAAAATCTTTGAGCATGAGAACTTTTTGTCAGAAAACGCCGAAACTAAGCGGCAAAAGGAAGGAGAAAAACGCGGCTAGGGATGCGCTTATTTTTTTTTATAGGGGAACAAAATTGTGGAAAACTTACTGAGAAAAAAAGCGGTGAGTGCCTTGTATTTTCAGTACTTCTAGCAGGAGCCCCCGGCTTTCGACCAGGGTCATTTTTTGTTCCACCAAGGCCCCCAAAAACCCGTTGGCCTACAGGGCTCCGGTCTCAGACTAAACCGTATTGCGGAGCTTAAAAACTGCAACCTCCGGATGATGCTAAAGTTACGACGCTTCGGCCCTTGGGTAGCGGCCCGCCGTAGGATGCGCGCGGGGTGGCATGCTGCCGCGCGGGTTATCTACCCCCGAAAATGAAGTACTGGGCCGCTGATTCACAGGAAAGCTCCAAAGCGCAGCCCTTTGCTGCCTAGGCGATGTCGCGCACTGGCAGCACGGAAGCGCGCGCCAAGCCGCCTTTTTTGGTTTTGGGCGAAAACTCGTAATCGAGCCGGCCCAGGTTGATGCCCGACCAACCCACCTGGTTGATGAGGGTTTTCTGGCCATCGGGGCTGGCAATGGGCTCCGGCGCGTCCATGAACGTGTGGGTGTGCCCGCCCAGAATCAGGTCGATGCCGGATACTTGCGCGGCAAGCTTGCGGTCGTCGAGCTTGGCTTCGCCGTACTTGTAGCCGAGGTGGGAGAGGCAGATGACCAGGTCGCACTTCTCGGGGCCGCGCAGCTGGGCCGCCATTTCTTTGGCCTTGGCCACGGGGTCGAGGAACACGGTGGCCCCGAAATTTTTGTCGGCCACCAGGCCGCTTAGCTCAATGCCCAGCCCAAACACGCCAACGCGAATACCCTGCTTCTCAAATACTTTATATGCCGCAAACCGGCCGGCCAGGGGCGTTTTCGAGAAGTCGTAGTTGGCGATGAGGAAGGGGAAGGTGGCGTTGGGGAGCTGGCGCTGGAGTCCTTCCAGACCGTTGTCGAAATCGTGGTTGCCAAGGGTGCTGGCATCGTAGCCCATCTGGCTCATAAGCTTGTACTCCAGCTCGCCCCCGAAGAAGTTGAAGTACGGCGTGCCTTGAAAAATATCGCCCGAATCGAGCAGCAGCACGTTGGCCTCCTGGCTGCGAATGTTCTTGATAAGCGCCGCGCGCCGCGCCATGCCGCCCAGCCCGGCCCACTGCCCGCCGTTGTCCGGAAAAGGCTCGATGCGCGAGTGCATGTCGTTGGTATGCAGGATGGTGAGCTTCAGAGGCCCCTTGGCGGCGGGAGCGGCTTCGGCGGCATTGGCCAGGCCACCCAGCACGGTGAGGCCGGCGGTGCCCAGCAGGGAATTGCGGAGAAATTCGCGACGCTTCATGATTTGGAATTATGAATTATGAATTAAATTTTTGGGATACAAACTGTTGCCTTTCGAAGGCTCACAATTCATAATTTATAATTCATAATTCTTAATTAGCCTTCACCCGGCCTTCGACCCGGGCCGTTACCGGCTGGCCGGCTTTGGTGAGGGCGCGGATGTGGTCGGCGATGGCGGTGCGGAGCAACACGTTGGTGTGGCGGGGCACGATGGTCTTGAAAAAGGCCATGTTATCACCGCCGGTGGCCAGGTAATCGGAAATGGCAATGGGCCAGGTGCGGTTTTCGTTCACGTCGAAGGGCTTGCCGCCGATGCGGATGTCCCTGGGCATGCCGTCGAAGGTGACGGTGTAGGTAGCGCCGGACACGGCCATTTTGACGTGCGCGGCATAGTCGAACAACTGCTGCACCACCACACCGGGCGCATCAACCACCACCAGCTCATTCTCAAACGGCATCAGTTCGAACACGGAGCCCAGCGTGACGGGGCCGGCTGCAAAACCAGCGCGCAGGCCGCCATTGGTCATCACGCCCAGCGGAATGGACTCCTTGAATTCCTTGGTGGCGCGCTCGCGCTGTAGGTCGGCCACAAAGTTGGACAATGGGTTTTCGCCGGGAACCTTCGTGAGCGGGGCCGGGGCCGTGCCCAACACTTCGGTCATCTGGGCCGTCACCTTGTCGTGGTACGGGGCGATTATAGCCGCAACTGCCGGGTCCTCGGCCTGGGTTTTGCCGACCGGCTGGCTGGTAACGGGCGCAAAGTGCGCCGTGGGCGCGTAGGCGGCACGCTGGCAGCCGGGGGCCAACGCCGCCGCTAACAGCAGCGGTACCAGTACGGCCCGAAAATATTTTTGCAGCATAAAATGGGAAACATGCGGCGAGCCAAAAGGACCCGTCCAGTTCCTGGCAAAGCTACGATGCCAACCCGGCCTGCTGCTACTACCAGCCGTGGAGGCAGCGGCTTCCGGGCCGGGGCGGTATCTTTCGGCCTGTTTTGGCAGTCGCCGATTTGGCGCGGTGCCACCAGACGTTTCTATTGCTGCCTTATCCCACCCTTATGCCCGATACCCCGGTCGCCGCGCCCGTTTCCTTTGCTGAGTTCCCCGCCGTGACCACGGCCGATTGGCAGGCACGCCTCACGCGGGACCTCAAAGGCCAGGACCCCGCCACGCTGCGCTGGCCCCTGCCCGATGGGTTTGCGGTGGAGCCTTTCTACCACCGCGAAGCCCTGGCGGCGCTGGGCGGCCCGCCCGCGCCCCTCTCCCACCCGGTGGCCCCTTGGCTGAACGTGCCGGCCTTACCCGTGCCAGCGGGCCGCGACGGCCGGGCCGAAATCGACCAAGCCGTCGCGGCCCTGACCAACGGGGCCGATGGCATCCACTTCCTTCTAACTACTTCTTCGGCCTTCGACGTGGCGTACCTGGCCGGGCAGCTGCCGCTGGCCCGCACCTTCATCGGCTACACCGTGACCGACAAGCCCGAAGCGCTGCTGAGCCAGCTGGTGGATGCCGGGCCGGGCACGGCGCTGCGCGGCTTCCTGCGCTTTGCGCCCGGCCCGGTGCCCGAGGGTGCCGAGCTGGCCGACTACCGGGCGGCCCTGCGGCAGTGCGTGCGCCTGACCTCGGCCATGCCCGATTTTCGGGCGCTGGCCGTGAACGGGGCGTTTTTTGGTAACCGCGGGGCCACGGCCACTCAGCAAATTGCCTTCAGCCTGAACACGGCGGCGGCCTTACTCGCCGAACTGCCCAACGAGGACGTGAGCGCGGCGCAGGTGGCGGCGGCGCTGCACCTGCACATGGCCATTACGCCCAGTTATTTTCTGGAAATTGCCAAGCTGCGGGCCCTGCGCCGGCTGTGGGCCACGCTGCTACACGGGTTTGGCCTGCCCGCGGGGTTGAGCGCGGACTTGCGCATTCACGCGGCCACGGCGTCGTGGACGCAGACCACCCTCGACCCTCACACCAACTTGCTGCGCCACACCACCGAGGCCATGAGCGCCGTGCTGGGCGGAGCCGATTCGCTGACGGTGGCCCCATTCGACAGCTTGTTTGCCGAGGCCAACGACTTTTCGGGCCGGCTGGCGCGCAACCTCTCGGTGCTGCTGCGCGAGGAAGCCAGCCTGGGCCGGGTGCAAGACCCCGCGGCCGGCTCCTACTACCTCGAAACCCTAACCGACCAATTAGCCCAGGAGGCCTGGACGCTGTTTCAGCGCATGGAAGCAGCGGGAGGACTGCCGGCGGTACGCGGCCAGTTGCTGGAGGAAATAAAGGCCATGGCCACGGAAACCTTCCGGCGAATTGCCAGTGGCCAACAAGTGGTGGTGGGCACCAACCGCTTCCAGAACCGCGACGAGCAGTTTAGCTTTCATCCCAAAAAGCTGCTGCGCTCAGCGGCCTTTGACGTGACACGGGCTACTTACCCTACCGAAGTGCTGCGCCTGGCCACGGCCCTGCACTTTGAGCGCCGCGAGAAGAAGAGCAGACGGGCCGCCATTGTGCTGCTGGGCAGCAACACCAACCAGATTATTCTGGAATCGTTTCTGCAAACGCTGCAAGCCCACGAGCGGCCCGAAATAGCGGCCAGCCACCCGCCGGGCACTTTGTCGCTCCTATACTCTTCGCCCGAGGAGGCCACGCTCATGTATGCCACGCCCGAGCAGTTCCAGAAGTTTGCTCGCTTTATCTATCAGATTCCGAATGAGAAGCAGCAATTCATTCCACCAGCTTTGCTCAGCTCGGACCTGCCCACGCTCCAAGAAGCCGTGCGCGTCTTTGGCTTCCATGAAATGAAGGTGCAGGGCTATACGACGGAGGAAGTACTGGCCCGCCTGCAAGGACGGTAATATTAGTGGTTAATGATTAGTGGTGAGTGGTTAATGCCGTTCAATAATCCGCTATTTTGAACAATATTAACCACTAATCACTAATCATTAACCACTAAAAATGAAGCCTGATTTTTCCACCATTCCCTACAATGCGGCTCCTGCGGCCGGGCCAGCTACTGCGGATGCGGCCCCGACGCCCACGCCCGAAGGCATTGCCATTAAGCCCGTGTATACGGCGGCCGATGTGGTTGGGCTCGACCACCTGGGCTTTGGCGCGGGCCAGGCCCCCTACCTGCGCGGGCCCTACGCCAGCATGTACGTGCAAAACCCCTGGACCATCCGGCAGTACGCGGGCTTCTCCACGGCCGAGGCGTCGAATGCGTTCTACCGCCGCAACCTGGCGGGCGGACAGAAGGGCCTGAGCGTGGCCTTTGACCTGGCCACCCACCGGGGCTACGACTCGGACCACCCCCGCGTGCAGGGCGACGTGGGCAAGGCCGGCGTGGCCATCGACTCGGTGGAGGACATGAAAATCCTATTCGACCAGATTCCGCTCGACCAGATGTCGGTGTCGATGACCATGAACGGGGCCGTGCTGCCCGTGCTGGCCTTTTATATTGTGGCGGCTGAGGAGCAGGGCGTTAGCCCGGAGAAGCTGGCCGGCACCATTCAGAACGATATTCTGAAGGAGTTTATGGTGCGCAACACCTACATCTATCCGCCCGCACCGAGCATGCGCATCATCGCTGATATCTTCAGCTACACGGCGGCGCTCATGCCCAAGTTCAACAGCATTTCCATCTCGGGCTACCACATGCAGGAGGCCGGGGCCACGGCCGACCTGGAGCTGGCCTACACCCTGGCCGACGGCCTGGAATATGTACGTGCTGGCCTCGCGGCGGGCATGAAGATTGACGAATTCGCCCCGCGCCTGTCCTTCTTCTGGGCCATTGGCATGAACCATTTTATGGAGATTGCCAAACTGCGCGCCGGCCGCCTGCTGTGGGCCAAGCTCATCAAGGAATTCAACCCGACCAACCCCAAAAGCCTGGCCCTGCGCACGCACTGCCAAACCTCAGGCTATTCCCTCACCGAGCAGGACCCGTATAACAACGTGGCCCGTACCGCCATTGAGGCCCTCGCGGCCGTACTTGGCGGCACCCAGAGCCTGCACACCAACGCGCTGGATGAGGCCATTGCGCTGCCCACCGATTTCTCGGCCCGCATTGCCCGCAACACGCAGCTCTACCTTCAGCACGAAACCGATGTGACCAAAGTAGTGGACCCCTGGGGCGGCTCCTACTACGTCGAAACCCTCACCCACGAGCTGGCCGACAAAGCCTGGGCGCTCATTCAAGAAGTGGAGGAATTGGGCGGCATGGCCAAGGCCATCGAAACCGGCCTGCCCAAGCTGCGCATCGAGGAAGCCGCCGCCCGCAAGCAGGCCCGCATCGACTCGGGCAAGGAAATCATCGTGGGGGTGAACAAGTACCAGACCACCGAGAAAACGGAGGTCGAAGTGCTCGACATCGACAACGACGCGGTGCGCGAAAGCCAGATTGCCCGCCTGAAAACCATCCGCGCCACCCGCGACAACGTGGCCGTGAAAGTGGCCTTGGCCGCGATTACCGAAGCCGCCGGAATCCGAGTTGAGGAACTGGGAGCAATGAGCGCCGAAGCAACGGACAACCTAGCTCCCTCAACTCAATTCTTAACCCTCAACCCTCATAACTTACTGGCCCTGGCCATCACCGCTGCCCGCGCCCGCGCCACCCTCGGCGAAATCTCCGATGCCCTCGAAGCCCAGTACGGCCGGCACCAAGCCACCACGCGCACGGTTTCGGGCGTGTACTCGCAGGAAATGAGCCACAATGTGACCTTCGAGCAAGCCCGCGCGGCAGCCGAAGACTTCGCCACCCGCGAGGGCCGCCGCCCCCGCATGCTCGTCGCCAAAATGGGCCAGGACGGCCACGACCGCGGCGCGAAAATCATCGCCACCAGCTTCGCCGATGTGGGCTTCGATGTCGACATCGCCCCCCTCTTCCAAACCCCCGCCGAAGTAGCCCGCCAAGCCGCCGACAACGACGTGCACGTGGTGGGCGTGAGCAGCCTCGCTGCCGGCCACAAAACCCTGCTCCCCCAGCTGCTCACGGAGCTCAAGCAACTCGGCCGCGAGGATATTCTGGTGATTGCCGGCGGCGTGATTCCGGCCCAGGACTACAAGTTTTTATTCGATGCCGGCGTGGCTGGGGTGTACGGGCCGGGCACGGTCATCGCCACGGCGGCGCTGGAGATTCTGGGGAAGCTGGGGGAATAGTTGCCCCAGTGCGATTGGCTAACGTCAATCCACCTTAGCTAACAGGCCCGCTCACTCCAGCGGGCCTTTTTTGTTCGCTATAATTTCTGAGCTTGCAGACTAATCTCCTTTCTTATGAATCTCTTTACCACGCTCGACCGCCTCAAGGCCGACCTCGACATTCTTCGCCCCCTGGCCCCTGAACAGGAGCAGCGGGTAATGCAAAAGTTTCGGCTCGAATGGAATTACAACTCCAACGCTATAGAGGGCAATTCTCTCACGCTGGGCGAAACTCGCTCCTTACTCCTGCATGGCCTCACGGCGGCGGGCAAGCCCATCCGCGACCACATCGACATCAGAGGGCACAACGAAGCCGTGCTCTGGCTCGAAGATTTTGTGCGCGATGAACGGCCCCTCACCGAGCAATTCATTCGCGGAATGCACGAGGTGCTATTGGGCGAGGCATACGAAGTACCGGCTCAAACCCCCGACGGCCAACCAACCCACAAAACCATTCAGCCGGGCCAATACAAAACCAGCCCCAACAACGTCCTCACCGCCACCGGCGAAATGTTCTACTTCGCCACTCCCGAGGAAACCCCGGCAAAAATGACGGACCTCGTGGACTGGTACCGTCAAGAAGATGCCGAGCCCACGATGCACCCCGTGGCCCTGGCTGCTGAGTTTCACTATCGTTTCGTCCGCATCCACCCCTTCGGCGATGGGAACGGCCGCATGTCGCGCCTGCTGATGAACCTAATTTTGTTGCGACGCGGCTACACCATTACGGTCATCAAAGCCACCGACCGTAACCGCTATCTCGCCGCCCTCTCCGAGGCTGACGCTGATGAGTTTGAACCCTTCCTCCGCTTCGTCATCGAAAACGTGGAAGCTTCTCTGCAACTCATGATTCGCGCCGCCAAAGGCGAATCCATCGACGAACCTGATGATTTGGACAAGAAACTTGCGTTGCTTAAGAAGCAGGTGTTGAGCCGAGAGGATATAATTGAAACTACTTGGAATATTGAAACCCAAGCCAACTTTTATGAGGTGCTACTGGAATTTTGGTTTAATGATACTGCTCAGCAAATGGAGCGTTTTAAAGAATTATTCCTTACTTATAAAGTGTCCATTATCTACCACAGAGTAAATGAAAAGTATCATGGCGGGAGTCCAGCGGAAACATTATTAGACGCTTTACTTGACGCCAAAATTTATCTTAGTAAACCAGACGTAGAAATTGACCAAATATCTCTTCTGTTTGAATGGACTACCTTCCGAATGGCTAGAAGCACTTTTGACATTCGACTTTTGGTTGACTTTAAATTTTCAAAATTTGACTTTGAAGTTGGGTATCGTCTTTTTGAGCCTATTGATTATGCTTCGATAGCCCCACAAGAGTTTGTATTGACAACATATGTTTACAAACCAGAATACGACCACGCCCGCATCCACGAAATCAACCACCAGCTCGCCAAGAAAGTCTACGACTTCATCGCTGCCAAAGTAGCCGAAGCCGACGCCTCTCCCAGCTAACACCAAGCATGCCCCACCCGCCGCCCTGCCCTACCCCAGCCCCAGACCCAGGAGTTGCTGTTGGTGCCGGTGGATGTGGAAGCGGAGAAATTCAAACCGCTGCCGCACATCCAGCGGGCCCGACAGCGGGTGCGGATGAATAATGGCCGAGTGGTCTTCCTCCGCGAGGGCCGAGGCCAACTCGCCCAAGGGCTGCTGCAAGCTGGCCAACGCCGACCGCCAGAAGGCAATCGGCCCGCCCATGCGCGGCGCGGCAATGGGCGGCACCTGCTCCTTGGGTTGCCAGGTGCGGGCGATGATGGCCTCAATGGGCAGGCCTTTGTGAATCAGCTCGCCCTCCCAAATGGGATGGCCGGCTTGGTGGGCGCGCAGGGCCCGCCACATGCCCCAGATGCCGCCGTGTTCGGCCCAATACAGGTGTTCGGTCAGCTCAACCGCCCCCCATTCCGTGGGCGAGGGCCTCCATTGGGCTTGTTCCTCGGTCAACTTGCCCACCTCGTCGAGGTACTGCTGACGGGCGATTCCGACTTCCCGCAAAAGCTGGTCGAGTGATGCCATCTGAATTTCAGGCTAAGGGTGTTTTAACGCAGAAAAAATATATAAATAATTATTTTTTTACTCTACATATAGGGGCTGCATCCACGGTTGGGGCAAAGCCGCGATGCCTGCGGCCCCGCCCGGGCCCGCTCAACCCCCGGCCCGCCCCATCCGGCGGGCCTTTTTTAGGTTCGCTTATTCCGGTCAGCAGCCAATACTGAATAACCCCTACCAAACTACTTGATATAAATTAACCATTTATTTATATAATTTACAATAACCTTCACTATATTTAACGCAAGAATCGTGTAATCTGCGCGAAGACCTGCTGAATGCAGAGATGTGCGTGTGTAACACAAAGAGCGTGACGACGGGCGATTCGATAAGCATCCTTCCCATTTTCCACAACTCATTCACTCCTACCGCTATGAAACCACTTATTCTCGCGCTTATGCTGTTGGCTAGCCTATCCGGAAGAGCGCAGTCGAGGGCCTGGAACTACGTTTTGCCCCTCACCGACCTCAACGGGGTCACCGATGTGGCCACCGACGACGACGGCAACTTTTACACCACGGGTCGCTTCACAGGCTCGCTGCGGCTGGGCAACCGGCTCCTGCGCAGCAATGGACCGGGGCCGTGCCTTTACATTGCCAAATGCAGCGCCAGCGGCGAGGTGCTGCACCTCACGAAGCTGGAGGGGGCCACCGACGTGTTGCCCCGCAGCATTGCCGTCGACAAAGCCGGCAATGCCTACGTGACCGGCAGCTTCCTGGGCACGCTCACCTACAACCAAGGCCAGCAGCTGAGCTCCCGCACCGTGGATTCGGGCAGCGACGTGTTTCTGCTGAAATGCAGCGCGGCCGGCACGGTGCGCTGGATTCGGCGGGCCGATGGCAACCAGAGCGGCATTTACGGGTATAGCTCGGGCACCGGCGTGGCCGTGGACGACGCTGGTAACAGCTACCTCACCGGCTCGGTGAGCGGCCTGGATATTCGGTTCGAAAACCTCTCCTTTGGGCGTGGGCGCTACCAGGGCTTTGTGGCCAGCTACACCCCCTTGGGCGAGCTGCGCTGGGCCCGCGTGCTGGCCGATGCGCCCCGGAGCGGCGGCTTCAGCAGCGGCGGCGGCGGCGGTGTGGCCGTGGGCTCCGCCGGCGAATGCTACCTCAGCGGCACCAGCGGGCGGGGCTGGGCCCTGGACGGCATCACGGTGCCGGGCAGCCCCGGCGGCAACCTGTACCTGGCGCGGTTCGATGCCCGACAGGGGCGGCTCGTGTGGGCCCAAACCGTGGCGGGCCAGGGCAGCGGCGGGGCCATTGGCACCGACAAGCACGGGGTGTACCTCGGCGGCAACTTCACGGGCACGGCGGGGTTTGGCTGCTATTCGCTGGCCAGTGCGGGCGAGGCCGACGGCTTTGTGGCCCACTTCACCCCCGAAGGCCGCGTGGCATGGGCCACCGCCGTGGGCGGGACCAATTATGAGGCCGTGAACGACCTGGCCGTGGACCAGAAATCCCGGAAAGTGACGCTCACCGGCTTGTATAACTTCACCCCCCAAAACACCAACCAAGCGTTTCTGGCCAGCTTTGGCCCTACGGGCAAGCTCCAGCAGCTGGAACTGGTGGGCGGGCCGGGCACCAGCTCGGGCGGCAAGCTGGCTATTGACGGCAAGGGCAACATTTACGCCACCGGCGTCTTTACGGGCAATTGCCTGTTTGGGTCGGTGGGCGTGCGCAACATCAGCACCCAGGGCTATCTGGGGCGCTACGGCAGCCGGCCAGTGCGCCACAACGACGACGAAGACGACGCTCGCAGTGCCCCGGCGGGCATTGTGCTGTTCCCCAATCCGGCCCAAAACCAAGTCACGTTGCAGCTTACCGGCCAGGAGCACGCGGGGCAGGCCCGCCTCTACAACCCACAGGGCCGCGTGGTAGCCGAGCAAGCGCTGCCAACGGCTGCCATCGGGGCGGCGGTTGTTTTCAATACCACTGCCCTTCCCGATGGTCTGTATACGCTGAGGCTCGAAAACAACGGGCAAATAACCACGCGTTTACTAAACGTGCAGCACTGACGGTCAGCGCAATGCCAGCCGGGCGCACGCCCCAGCCGTACGGCCTTTTTGCGGTTGGTCGACGGTCTAGTTCGTGCCGAAGCAACATTCAACCCTCAAAGCGCAACCCTTACCGGGGCTCGCCAGCAAGCAGGGCCACCGCTTCGGCGTTGCCTCTCTGGCCGGCCAGGTGCAGGGCGGTGAAGCCGCGCACGTCCTGGATGGAAGCATCGGCACCGGCTTCGAGCAGGAGGCGGACCATATTGTTGCGGCCGAAAAGGGTGGCAAACATGAGGGCGGTGCCGCCGGTGCCGTTTTGCAGGTCGAGGTTGGCTCCGTGCTGGATGAGGACCTGGGCAATTTCGGGGTAGCCCTTGAAACTGATGCCCATCAGGGCCGAATTGCCGCTGGCGTCTTGGCTATTGGGGTCGGCCCCGGCTTCGAGCAGGAACTCAACGGCAGCGAGGTGGTTGTCGTAGCTGGCCAGAACCAGGGCCGTGAAGCCTTTATCGTTGGAGCTATTGATGTTGAGGCCCGTGGCAAGGCGCTCTTTTAAGCCGGCAACGTCGCCGCGGCGGGCGGCGTCAAACAGCAAATCTTCGGGCTGAGTAGCAGTAGAGGACATAAAAAATCAAGAAATTGAGGGATTAAAACCGGGCTGTTGATACGGAAAAACCGGCGCTCTGGTCAAAAGTTCGGCGCGGCAGCTGCTCAGAACCACAGCAATATCGCAAGCGCGAGCACAGCCAGCAAGCCACCGACTACCGCCGTGTTCACCACCGTTTCGGGCGTGCGGCCGGGCAGGCAGCCCACCGCCGCCACCGCGCCTACCAGCAGCGGCAACAGCGCAAACGTGCCGTAAATAGTGCCACCGTAGGGCCGAAACGGGGCCGGGCCGTCGGGCGAAGCGGGGGCGCTCACGCGCTGCACTACCCCAAGAATGGGCGTTTGCCACACGCTGATGGTTTGGTCTTCGCGCACCCGGTAGCCGATAGCGCTGGGCAGCCGGAACGTGGTGTGCTCGGTGCGTACCCGGTAGGCCAGCTGCGGGTCGGAGAGGGAAGCCGATACGGATACCGGAAACCGGCTGCGCACGGTTTCGCGGGCGTATTCGCGCAGAGGCAGGGCCCAGTCGAGGCACAGCAGCAGGGTGCACACCAGCAGCGCCATGTTGAGGCTCCGGGCCACGCGGGCGTGGCGGCTCAGCCGTTCCGTGGCGGCAGTGGGCGGCGGGAGGGGCGCGGCCGGCTCCTGGGCCAGGAGCACATCGTAGGCAATGCGCCGCCGGGGGTTGCCCAGGATGCCGTAGCCGGCCTCGACGTCGGCGAGGCGGGGGCGCATGGCGGGGTCGGCCAGGGCCAGGCGTTTGAGCCGAGTGCGCTGGCGCAGGTAGCCCTGCTCAATTTCCAGGGCCGTGGCCGTGGGGCCGATGCCCAAAACGCGGTAGTAGTTCTGCATAGGCGAAGCGCGACGGTGCCCGAAAATACAGATGCGCCGCCATTTCCAAACGTCGCAGCGCCGGCAGCTATTGCCCGGCACCTGTCCAGCCACTAGTTACCAGCCCCAGGCCCGTAATTAGCGGCCCGTGATGCCGACCACTGAAGTCCTGCCCGTCCCTGCGCTGCCCGTTCGCCACTCCATGGCTCCCGCCTGGAGCGAGCTAGCGGCGGCGCTGGTGCGGGGCAAAACGCGGCTCATTGCCTGCAAAAACATTCAACCGCTGAAAATCCTCCAGCCGGTTTCGCCCACCGCGGCGTGCCATGTGGTGCTCTCCAGCTACGGCGGCGGCTTGGTGGCCGGCGATGCCATCCGGTTGCGCATCAGTGGACAGCCGGGGGCGCAGCTGTTCATCGGCACGCAGGCCAGCACCCGGGTTTTTCGGTCCATCGACGGCGCCGTGGCCGAGCAGCACACCGTGGGCGAGCTGGCCGAAAACGCGCTGGCCGTGGTGTTTCCCGACCCCGTGGTGCTGCAAGCCGCCAGCCGCTACCGCCAGACGCAGGCGTGGCACTTGCGGCCCAGCTCCCTCCTGCTGCTGGTCGACTGGTTCCACTCCGGCCGCATGGACCAGGGCGAACGGTTCGCCTTTACGTCCCTGCACTCGGAGCTGCGCGTGCGGGTGGCTGGCCGGCTGGTGGTATTGGATAGGTTTGGCTTTGAGCCGGCGGGAAATATTGCCGCATCCCCGGCCAACTTCGCCGGCTATCAGACCTTCTTCTCCCTATTTCTGGTGGGCTGCCCGGCGGATGCGCGGTTCCGGCGTTTGGGGGAAATGCTGGCGCGGCAAAAGATGCCCGGCAGCACGGGGCCGCACTTCCGGTTCGACAGCCAAGAATACGTGGTTTCGGTAGCGCAAGCGCGTGAGAACGTATGGGTGCTGCGGGCGGCCGCGCACAGCCGCATAGCCCTGCAGCCGCTGTGCGAGCAGATTCTGGCGGCGCTGGCCGATGGGGAGCTGCTGGGATGGAACCCGCTGGCGCGGAAGTTGTAGCGCGGACTCTGCGAGTCCGCGTAGTGAGCGCTACTTCCCCACCCGGCCTTCCTCGTCGGCGCTGCCGCTGGCGTGGCGGGCGCGGATTTTGCCAGTTCCTATTTTCCGGGTGATAGCCAGGGTGAGGCGGCGGCTTTCGTACTGGTTGTTCCAAGTGGCGTCGTTGTTGGCGTAGCGGATAACGCCGCGGAATTGGTCGGTGTAGAACAGGTCGCGCAGCTTGAGGCTGAGAGCGGCGCGCTCGTGCCAAAGCTGCTTTTTCAGGGCTACATCGAGCGAGCCGCTGGCTTTGGTGATGAACAGGCCAGAGACGGTGGGCGAGTCGTAGCGGCCGCTCACCTGCAGCTTGAGCTGCCGGGGCAGCAGAAACGTGTGCTCCGAGCTGGCCGACCAGCCGAAGCGAGCCAACCGCACGGGGCGGCCGGCCACCAGGGTTTGCGTCAGGGCGTAGGAGACCACTACCTGATTATCCATGCTCCAAACTTTACTGAGGTCGGTGTGGCCGCCCGAGCTGAGGCTGAGCGTGGTGGCCTGGGCCAGGTTCTGGGGCACGAGGGTGGTGACCTTGGTGCGGTCGTTCTGGTAAGCCACGTCGTTGATGGCGTCGGTTTCGCGCAGATAGCTGAGGCTGAACACCTGAAAGTCGCGGTGCGTATAGTTCAGCACCAGCGACGTGGACCGCGACGGGGCCAGAAACGGGTTGCCCTGGATGGCCGTGTAGGCATCGGTGTAGTCCAGAAACGGGTTCAGGTTCTGGTAGGCGGGCCGGCTGATGCGGCGGCTGCCCGACAGGCCCAGCTGGTTGTGCTCGCCCAGCTTATAATTGAAAAACAGGCTGGGGAAAAACTGGAAGTAGTTGCGCGCCACGCGCTGCCCCGTGGTGGCCGACTCGCCCACCGAGTGCGTGTGCTCGCCCCGCAGGCCGCCCTTCAACTCCAGCGGGCCAAGGGCGGTGCTAAGGCTGAGGTAGGCCGCCGTCACGGTTTCATCGTACCGAAACTGGTTGGTGCGGCGCAGGTTGGGCTGCCAGCCGTCGGCCCGCAGCGTGTCGAAGGCAATGGCGCTGCGGGTGGTTACCCAGCTGGTTTTGGCCCCGGCTTCGGCCTTCCACTTCATGCCTGCGATAGGGTGCACGTAATCGATTTTCGCTGCCCGGATGCTCACCTCCGACGACTGGTCGCTGCGGAGCTGGCCGGCGT
Organism: Cytophagales bacterium; assembly: GCA_038213745.1. Taxonomy (GTDB): domain Bacteria; phylum Bacteroidota; class Bacteroidia; order Cytophagales; family Hymenobacteraceae; genus Hymenobacter. The sequence goes on along the minus strand of JBBQSQ010000013.1, from coordinate 12,298 downwards.
CGCGGGCCACGTCGCTGCGCGGGGCGTAGGCCAGGTTGGCGAAGGACTGGGTTTTGGCGGTGGCGTAGCGCACGTAGTCGGCATCGGCACTGAGCTCGCGGCCGAGGCTGTCGAGGGCGAAGCGGTAGTTCAGGTTCAGGCCGACGTTGCCGTCGTGGCTGGTGCGGGGGTTGGCCAGGGTGCGGCGGCCGGCGGGGCGGCCGGCGGCGTCGGTAATGGTCGACTCGCTGGTGGTGGGGGCGTCTTCGGTTTCGGCCCCGCCGCGCAGCTGCGCGCCCACGGCATGGCGCGGGCCGGGGCTGAACTCGGCCCCCGCCGCGTAGCTGAGGCGGTGGCTGAGCGGGTGCCAGTAGTTCACCTGCCGGAACAGGCTGTCGCGGATGCGCCGCTCCACCACCAGCCGGTTAAAGGAGTTGTAGCGCCCGGCATCGACGTTGCCGAACAGCCGCAGCTTGCCCGTATTGTAGGCCAGATTGGTGCCGCCCGAGGCTTTTTCGTAGCGCCCGTAGCCGCCGCTCACCGTGCCCGTGCCGCTGAGGCCCGGCAGCTGCCCGCGCCGCAGCCGGATGTTGAGCACGCCCGCCGTCCCGGCCGCGTCCATCGAAGCCGGCGGGTTCGGAATCAGCTCAATCTGGCTGATGGCCGAGGCTGGCAGCGCCTTGAGGTAGCTGGTCAGCGCCCCACCGGTCATGTAGGTGAGCTTGCCGTTGAGCATGATGGTGACGCCGGCGCTGCCCCGGTAGCGAATGTTATCGTCCTTGTCAAGCTGGACGCCGGGGGCCTTTTTCAGCACGTCGAGAGCGTTGTCGCCGGCCGTGTTCAGTCGTTCCACGTTCAGCACGGTGCGGTCGACGAGCTGTTCGAGCACCGGCGCGCGGCCCTGCACCGTCACTTCCTTCAGGGCCGTGGCGGCGGGCGCGAGGCGCAGCGCGGGCACCGCTACGGGCGCGCTGCCCACCACGAAGGCGGCGCTGCGGGCCGGCCGATAGCTCAGCAGCAGGGCCCGCACGCAGTAGCGGCCGGGCTTGATGCCGTTGAAAGCATAGCCGCCCTGCGCGGTGGTGGTTTGTGAGCTGGCGATGGTGGAATCGGGCAGCTGCACCAGCACGGCGGTTGCGAAGGCCAGCGGCTGGCCGGCGGCATCGAGTACGGAGCCGGCGGCCTGGCCCTGTTCCTGGGCGCGGCCAACGTGGCTGATGATGATAAGTAGCAGCAGAAAAACCAGGCGGAAGCGGGAGGTCATGTGCATCGGTGAGCGGGCTGTTGAATTGATGGGCCGAAGGTGGCCCAGCCACTCACCGAGACGAAAAATTATTACATCAACCCGCCGAAACCAGATGCCAGCGCCGCCAGACCCATCATTTCGGACTGGCATCGCAAACCGGGGCGTTGGCGTAAAAAATTACCGGGCGCGGCAGGACGGCAGTAGCTTCGTGTCTCCCCTGTGCATTATTTCGAACGGGCTATGACTTCCGCGTTTGCGTGATATCTCGAATCGATTTCAAGCTGGCGGCTTACCCTTTTTTCATGAAAAATTCTTCTCTGCGCTGGCACGTAATTGGCTGGGCAGCCTACCTGGCTTACGAGCTAGTGGGCACCTGTATCACCGCGCAGAGCACGGTGCGGCTGGAGCTTACCCTCTCCTTCTCCATGATGCTGCTATACATGGTGGAGTTTTATCTGTGCTATCTGGTAGTGTTCCCGCACTTGCTTCGTCCCGGCCGCTACCTTGCGCTTGCGGCGGCGCTGCTGGGGGTTGCCTGCCTGTTCATCGGCTTGCGCTATGGCCTTGAGGAGGTGCTTTTTCGGTTCGTGTTCGGGTTTGGCAACTACAACATCAACACGCGATTCAACCGGTACGTATTTGAAAACCTGTACTACGCCAGCCCTGCCATCGCGGCGAGTGTGGCGGCGTGGTCGGCCCGCACGGCCCTGCGCCGCGAGCGCGAAAATCGCCAGCTGCGCGAGGAAAAGCGCACCGCTGAAGTCGCCTTCCTCCGCACCCAAATCAACCCGCACTTCCTCTATAACACGCTCAATATGCTTTTCAGTATGGCCTACCCGGTGGCTAAGCCCGTGGCCAACGCCATCCTGAAACTCTCGGAGCTGATGCGCTACATGCTGCACGACACGCCCGACGGCCAGGTGAAGCTGACCCAAGAAATCGAGTACCTGCACAACTACCTGGACCTCTACCGCCTCCGCTTCCCCGACAGCTTCCACGTCGATTTCCAGGTAACCGGCGAGCCCGCCGGCCGCCGCGTGGCCCCGCTGGTCCTCATTCCCTTCGTCGAAAACGCCATCAAGCACGGCGTGCTCGACGACCCGGATAATTCCGTGCACATCCGCCTGCATATTGAGGACGAGCAGCTGCAATTCGAGGTCGACAACCAGCGCAGCGACGCTAACAAAGATGCCACCACCGGCATCGGCCTGCCCAACCTCGCCCGCCGGTTGGCGCTGCTATACCCGGAGCGGCACACGCTGCAGGTCGATTCGGCGGCGGGGCAGTTTCGCACGTCGCTGCGGCTGGTGGGGTGAACCGAAACAGCGTAGAGACGCATATTTGCGTCTCGTTGTTGAACGACGCCATACCAGCACAAGTCCAACCGTCCAACGACGAGACGCAAATATGAGTCTTTACATTCTACCCACCCATGATTCGCTGCCTCGCCGTCGATGACGAAGCCCCGGCCCTGCTCATCCTGGCCGATTACATCGGCCAGTTGCCCTTCCTCACGCTGGTGGGCACCACCACCAACCCCATCGAGGCGCTCACGCTGGTGCAGCAAGGCCTAGTCGATTTGGTATTTCTCGATATCCAGATGCCCCGACTCACCGGCCTGCAGTTCCTCAAACTGGCCGGCAATCGGTGCAGGGTCGTTCTCACCACCGCCTACCCCGAATACGCCCTCGAAGGCTACGAAAATGACGTGGTCGACTACCTGCTGAAACCCATTTCCTTCGAGCGGTTTTTCAAAGCCGCCCAAAAGGCGCTGGCGCTGCTGCCTGGCCCGGCCCCGCTGGCCCCGGCTCCGATAGCCGCACTGGTTTCGGCCGTGGTGCCGCCGGCCGCCGGCCACATGTTTGTGAAGGGCGAGAGCAAGAACAAGTTTCTGCGCGTCAACTACGCCGATATTCTCTACATTGAAGGGCTGAGCAACTACGTGTCCATCCACCTGCCCACGCAGCGCGTGGTGACGTACCAGACGCTGAAGGAGCTGGCCGAGACGCTGCCGCAGCCGCCGTTTCTGCGGGTGCACAAGTCCTTCATCGTGTCGCTGGATAAGATTCGGATGGTCGATGGCAACACGATTTACATCCAGGACAAGGAAATTCCGGTGGGCGAAACGCACCGGGAGCAGCTGTATCGGCTGATTCGGGAGCAGTAGCGCGGACTTTTAGTCCGCGAGTGAACGGGTTATCTCGCGGACTAAAAGTCCGCGCTACGTTACCGCCGGTCCTCGCGCACGGCGACCAGCGCCCGGGTTTTGGCCGCTTTGATGTGAGCAATGATTTCATCCAGCCCATAGCCGTCGGTAGCCCGCGCAAACAGGAACGGGCCGTCGCCGCGCATCTTCTTCGAATCGCGCTCCATCACGCCGAGGTCGGCTTTAATCAAGTCTTTCAGGTCGATTTTATTGATGATAAGCAGGTCGGACTGGGTGATGCCCGGCCCGCCCTTGCGCGGAATTTTATCGCCGCCCGACACGTCGATGACGTAGATGGAATAGTCGACCAGCTCACGGCTGAAGTGGGCGGCCAGGTTGTCGCCGCCACTCTCCACAAATAGGTAATCGAGGTTGTAATTGAAGCGCTGCATCAGCCCTTCCAGCGCGTCCATGTTCAGCGAAATGTCCTCGCGGATGGCGGCGTGCGGGCAGCCACCGGTTTCCACGCCCACGATGCGGTCTTCGCTCAAGGCGCTGTTTCGAATCAGGAATTCAGCGTCTTCGCGGGTGAAGATGTCGTTGGTGACTACACCCAGTTCAAACTCGTGCCGCAGTCGCTCGCACAGCGCTTTGAGCAGAGCTGTTTTGCCCGTGCCCACCGGCCCGCCGATGCCCACGGTGAAAGCCCGCTTGCGGAAATTGCGGTAGGATGGCAAGCGGCGGGTTTCGCGCTCGTTGAAGTCGCCCGGCGATTCGTACGCTTCGTGCTGGTGGCCGTGGAGGAGCAGGGCGAGTTTTTCGACAAAAGCCATGAGCAGTAGCGCGGACTTTTAGTCCGCGGATAAATGGAATAATATGGACTCGCGGACTAAAAGTCCGCGCTACGTTAACTCTGAAACAGCCGCGAGTACATGTCCTCGTGCAGCACCTGCGCCACGTCGAGCATAAACGCCGAGCGGCTGGCTTCGCCGAAATCTCTCCCCTCCTGCCCTGCCAGCAGGTGCTCGAACACGACGTAGAAATCGTGTTGCAGCCGGTGCCCCGCCAGCGGCCCAAGAAACCCGAGGCGAATGGCGGCGCTGAGCTGGTCGCGCAGCAGCATGTGCAGATACATGGTGCGGGTTTCGGGCAAGGCGTAGCCGGCCGCCCGCAGCCCGAGCCCAAACGCCAGCGTGAAATGCGGCGGCACTTCCTCAGCGGCAAACCACTGGGTGATTTGGGCAATATTGGCTTCGGGGTAGAAGCCGGCCAGCAGCTTGAGCCAGGTGCGGCCCTGCACGGCGCTGGCCCGGTGCAGGGCGGGCACCAGCAGCTGGGCGTCATATTCAGCAGCCATTTCGGCTTGGTCGGTATTGGGGTGAAAGCAGGAGTTTAGGAAGGGGATTTCGAGGCTGGCGGCCTGTTGCAAGTAGGCGTAGAGGTAGTTGCGCAACCCGGCATCGTCGCGGATGAGGCCGAGGTTGATGCTGCTTTCTAGCCCGTAGGAGTAGGCGAAAGAGCCGGTGGGAATGGCCGAATCGACGAGGTGCAGGAGGCGGGCAAAATGCATGGGCGGGATGTTCAGCCGTGCGCCTCACCCCCGGCCCCTCTCCGAAAAGGAGAGGGGAGCCGAGGCAGCGCAGACAATTTTCAAAAAGCAAAAATGGTTTCGGCTGGCCCCCCTCTCCTTTTCGGAGAGGGGCCAGGGGTGAGGCGACCCGCGCTAGAACAAGTTATACAGCTGCGCCAGCGGCAGCACCTCCGCCGGCTCGCAGGTCAGATGCACGCCATCCACCATCACGCGGTACGTATCGGGGTCGACCGAAATATTGGGCAGGTAGTCGTTTAGGGCCATGTCCTTCTTGCCGATGTTGCGGCAGTTCTTCACCGCTACCACCTGCTTGGTGAGGCCATACTCGGCCCGCACTCTTTCAACCGAAGCGCCCGACACAAACACCATTGAACTCTTGCCGATGGCCCCGCCCAGCGCGCCGAACATGGGGCGCGAGAACGAGGGCTGCGGCGTGGGAATGGAGGCGTTGGCGTCGCCCATCTGGGATTGGGCGATGATGCCGCCTTTGAGTATCATCTCGGGGCGGGCGCCGAAAAAGGCGGGTTTCCAGAGCACCAAATCGGCCAGCTTGCCGATTTCGACGGAGCCGACTTCGTGCGAAATGCCGTGGGCGCGGGCCGGGTTGATGGTGTACTTGGCCACGTAGCGGCGCACGCGGAAGTTGTCGGCGGCGCTGGTGGCGTCTTCGGGCAGGGGGCCGCGCTGCTGCTTCATTTTATGGGCCGTTTGCCAGGTGCGGGTGATGACCTCGCCCACCCGGCCCATGGCCTGCGAGTCGGAGCTGATGATGCTGAGCGCGCCCATATCGTGCAGGATGTCCTCGGCGGCGATGGTTTCGCCCCGGATGCGGCTTTCGGCGAAGGCCACGTCTTCGGGAATGTTGCGGTCGAGGTGGTGGCAGACCATGAGCATGTCGAGGTGCTCGTCGATGGTGTTCACCGTGAAGGGCCGCGTGGGGTTGGTGCTCGACGGGATGACGTTCGGCTCGCCGCAGATTTTGATGATGTCGGGCGCGTGGCCGCCGCCCGCGCCTTCGGTGTGGTAGGAATGGATGGTGCGGCCCTTAAACGCCGCCGTGCTGGTTTCCACGAAGCCGCTCTCGTTCAGCGTATCGGTGTGGATGCAGACCTGCACGTCGTATTCCTCGGCAATGCTCAGGCACATGTCGATGGCCGCTGGCGTGGTGCCCCAGTCCTCGTGCAGCTTGAAGCCCAGCGCCCCGGCCTCGGCCTGCTCGCGTAGCCCCTCGGGCCGGGAGGCGTTGCCCTTGGCCAGAAACCCGAAGTTGAGCGGGTAGGCCTCGGTGGCCTTCAGCATGGTTTCGAGGTAGAACGCGCCGGGCGTGCAGGTGGTGGCGTTGGTGCCCGCCGCCGGCCCGGTGCCGCCCCCAATCATGGTCGTCACCCCGGAGGCCAGCGCCTCGGGAATCTGCTGGGGGCTGATGAAATGGATGTGGCAGTCGATGCCGCCGGCGGTGAGCAGCTGGCCTTCGCCGGCAATGACTTCGGTGGTGACGCCCACCACCATGCCAGGCGTCACGCCGGGCATGATGTGCGGGTTGCCAGCCTTGCCGATGCCCACGATGCGCCCGCCTTTGATGCCGATGTCGGCCTTGAAAATGCCGGTGTAATCGACCACCAGCGCGTTGGTGATGACCAAATCCAGCGCGTCGGCCGGCCCGATGCCGGCGGCCTGGCCCATGCCGTCGCGCAGCACCTTGCCGCCGCCGAACTTGCATTCCTCGCCGTACACACAGTAGTCGCGCTCGACTTCAATCAGCAGGCCGGTATCGCCGAGGCGCACCCGGTCGCCGGTGGTGGGGCCGTACATGTCGGCATACGCGCGACGGGAGATGGGGAGGGACATATTAGGATTGGCTTTTGGCTGAGTTAATTCAAAATCATTTATTGTGATACCCTACTAAACCAAAACTTCTGCCTGATTTTATATTTCAAACTATCACTCAAATCCGCCGAATGGCGAGCTAATGCTTTTTCTAAAATCATTTTACACTGTATCGAATCTTGTGCATCAGGCAAATGATTCGTTGGGAAATTCAGCGGGGTTATGAATCGGGTGCCATTAATAAAAAGACTCGCTCCGTTATGAGTTATATTGGTTCGGCTGATGGCAAAAAGTCCATTGTTCTCATTATTAACCAGTTCTTTACTGAAGCAGTAATACTTTGTATTATTGAAACCGCGCTGTCTTCCATCCTGCTTGTCTTGTTTCTGATGTGCCACAAATTTCTTCAGTTGCCACATTTCTATGTTGCTTAAATGAATTGATTTTGTATCAAGACAATGACGGGGCCTTGTGCTTATACAGGAATTAAAGACAAGACTTAAAAGGCAGACGAAGATGAAAAGCAGGTGTGTCATTTAATTAGATAGATTACTGATTCCAAGTTTCTCCAGCGCCTGCTGCTTCTTGCCCGCATCATCCAGCTTCCCATCAATGAGCCCATTGCCGCCGTACACGATGCGCTCGCCGGCCAGGGCCACCAGGCGCACGCGCTTGCGCTCGCCGGGCTCGAAGCGCACCGCCGTACCGGCCGGGATGTTGAGGCGGAAACCGTAGGCGGCCGCGCGGTCGAAGTGCAGCGCCGCGTTGGTTTCGAAGAAGGGATAGTGCGAGCCGACCTGCACGGGCCGGTCGCCCATGTTCACGACGTCCACGTCCACCGTGGCGCGGCTTTCGTTGAGGATGATGTCGGCCGCGTGCAGTTGGTATTCGCCGGGCTGGGGGTGGCTGGCGTTGGCGGGCGCGGCGCCGGGGGCCGGGGCTTTGCGCAGGCCGGAGCCGTAGAGGGCCAGGGCGGCATCGCCGGTTTCGCGGCAGATGGGATGGTGCACGGTCACGAGTTTGGTGCCGTCGGGGAAGGTGCCTTCGATTTGGACTTCGTGGAGCATGTCGGCCACGCCGGGCAGCACGTCGGCCAGGCCCAGCAGCTGCTTGCCCTTGTCCATGAGCACGGCCACCCGCTCGCCGTCGCGGATGAACTCGAGCAATTGCGTGGCGAGGAGGGCCAGGGCTTCGGGGTAGTTCAGGAGCAGGCCGCGGGCGTAGCGTTTCTGCGCCACGAAACCGGCCTGGTGGAGGATGAGCTTGTCGAGGTCTTTGGGGGAGAGGTGCATTTGGGAGAGGAATTATCGGGATTAAAGAACGTCATGCCGAGCGTAGCCGAGGTATCTCGCCCGCGCCGCCTGACGCCGTCACCTCACCCCCGGCCCCTCTCCCGCGGAGAGGGGAGCCTAAGGAATTTGTGATTGCGCAGAACCGGTGCCCCCTCTCCGCGGGAGAGGGGGTCAGGGGGTGAGGTTGACGGGCGCAGGATGCTTAGTTCAGCACCGCACGTTCCCATAAATCATCCACCCGCCGTACCCGATGCATAGCAGCGACGACAAGGTGACGGCACTAAAATTCACCACCCGGCTAATTCGCATGCGCTTCGTAAACGGCACGCTGCACAACCCGGCCACCACAAACATGCCCATAATAGAGCCCACCCCGAACACCGCGAAGTAGCCCACGCTCACCCAGACGCTGCGGATTTCGCTCACTACCAGCAGCACCAGCGCGCCGCTGCCGGCCAGACCGTGCAGCAGGCCCACTGCGTAGGCCGCCCGCGAGGGAGCAGCGCCGGGCCGCACCTTAGCCGGCGGGCGGCGCTGCTCCAGCAGCCGGCTAATGCCCATGCCCACGAGAAGCACCCCCACCGCCACATCGAACCACGGCGAAGTGAGGAACGTGACGCGGCCCAGCAGGATGACGGCCCCCACCAGCACCAGCGTGGTGGTGTGGCCCAGGCCCCAGTACACGCCGTCGCGCAGGGCTTCGGCCAGGGTATCGCGGCGCGAGACGAGGTTGCCGACGGCCAGCAGGTGGTCGGGTTCAAACGCATGGCCCATTCCGGCAGCTAATGCAAACAAAATGGGTAATAGACCTTGCATTTTATGGGGCATTACGGGATATAATCTACTAATAATGTTTAGGCACTTGAAATTTTAGACCATCATATATTTATTCGAGAAAGTAACCTAAATTATTGGTATCAGCTGCTGAATCTGGAAAATGCTCCCGTAACTTACGATTCAGTCCGCGTGGCGGGGCCGAGAAAACCTTCAGTTGGCGGCTGCATGACGCTCCTATAGCCCAGTTTGACATTGTATAACGAGCACCCACAACATGCTATTCAACAGAATATTAGCATCAATAACCAGGGACTGGAAATAGTAAAGCAGCCGATAGCACCAATTTACCTCCCATCGATGGGCCGTTACTTGTAAATGTTCATGCGCAGTTGGCTGATTTATAGCCTTCTCCGCGCTGGAATTTCCCGCCGAGCGGCGGTATCCTCTTCTCTGAACCTTAGTACCCCGATGCAATCCACCGACACGCCTCAGGGCCTGTATCGCCCCGAATTCGAGCACGATGCCTGCGGGACCGGTTTCATCACCTACCTCAACGGCCGCAAAACCCACCAGACCGTGGCCGACGCGCTGACCATGCTCGAAAACATGGAGCACCGCGGGGCCTGCGGCTGCGATGCCGACTCCGGCGACGGGGCCGGCCTGCTCATTCAGCTGCCGCACTGGTTTCTGCTTCAGGAATGCGTGGCGCTGGATATTCGCCTGCCCGAGCCGGGCAGCTACGGTGTGGGCATGGCCTACCTGCCCAAGGATACAGCCCTGCGCGCCGCCTGCCGCGCGGTGATTGACGGCGCGGCGGCGCGGCTGGGCTTCCCGCGCCTGGGCTACCGCGTGGTGCCGGTGAACCCGGCCGGTATCGGCCCCACGGCCTTGGCCGCCGAGCCGGTGATGGAGCAGGTGTTTTTCGGGAGGCCGGCCGGCATCAGCACCGCCGAGGACTTCGAGCGCAAGCTGTACGTGCTGCGGCGTCTAATTTTCAAGACCGTGCGCGAAACCGTGCCGGCCGCGATGGACGTGTTCTACTTCGCCTCGCTTTCCTGCAAAACCATCGTGTACAAGGGCCAGCTCACCACCTACCAGGTGCGCGGCTACTTCCCCGACCTCAGCGACGAGCGGGTGGTGTCGGCCTTCGGGCTGGTGCACTCGCGGTTTTCGACCAACACGTTTCCGAGCTGGAAGCTGGCCCAGCCCTTCCGGTTTCTGGCGCACAACGGCGAAATCAACACCCTGCGCGGGAACCTGAACTGGTTTTACGCCGGCCTGCGGAATTACGTGTCGCCCTACTTCTCGGCGGCGGAAATGGACATGCTGCTGCCGGTGGTCGATGCCGGGCAGTCGGATTCGGCCTGCCTGGATAACGTGGTGGAAATCCTGCTGCACTCGGGCCGCCCGCTGCCGCACGTGATGATGATGCTGGTGCCCGAAGCCTGGGACGGCAATACCCAGATGGACCCGCTCAAAAAGGCTTTCTACGAGTTCCACGCCACGTTTATGGAGCCCTGGGACGGCCCGGCCGCCCTCATCTTTACCGACGGGCAGCAGATTGGGGCCATGCTTGACCGCAACGGCCTGCGCCCCCTGCGCTACCTCGAAACCACCGACGGCCGCGTGCTGGTGGCCTCCGAGGCCGGCGTGCTCGACATCGACCCCAGTACCATCGTGCAGAAGGGCCGCCTCCAGCCCGGCAAAATGCTGCTTGTGGACACCGTGGCCGGCCGCATCATCACCGATGAAGAGCTGAAGGCCCAGGCCGCCGGCCGCCAGCCCTACGGCGCGTGGCTGCGCGAGTACCAGATTCAGCTCGACGAGCTGCCCGCCCCGCGCCTCACCTTCAGCGACCTGGCCGCCGAGTCGGTGTTCAAGTACCACCAGGTGTTCGGCTACACCCGCGAGGACCTCGACGCCCTGATTATGCCCATGGCCCTAACCGGCAAGGAACCCATCGGCTCGATGGGCGTGGACGTGCCGCTGGCCGTGCTCTCGGACCAGCCGCAGCACCTGAGCAGCTACTTCAAGCAGTTTTTCGCGCAGGTCACCAACCCGCCCATCGACCCCATCCGGGAGCGGCTGGTGATGAGCCTGGCCACCTTCCTAGGCAACAACGGCAACATCCTGGACGAGGACAAGATGCACTGCCACTGCGTGGCCCTGCACCAGCCCGTGCTCAGCGACTACGAGCTGGAAAAGCTGCGCAGCATCGACACGGGCCTGTTCAACGCCAAAACCCTGCAAACGTATTTCAAGGCCGACGGCCGGCCCGGCTCGCTGCAAAACGGCCTCGCCCGCCTCTGCCGCTACGCCGAGGATGCCGTGAACGACGGGTTTGAGGTGATTATCCTGTCCGACCGCGGCGTCGATTCCAAGCACGCGCCCATTCCGTCGCTGCTGGCGGTGTCGGCCGTGCACCACCACCTGATTAAGCTCGGTTTCCGGGGCTCGGTGGGCCTGGTGGTGGAGGCCGGCGACGTGTGGGAGGTGCACCACTTCGCCTGCCTGCTCTCGTTTGGGGCCACGGCCATCAACCCCTACCTGGCGCTGGCCACCATTCGCACGCTGCGCGAAGCCGGGCAGCTCAGCACCGCGCAGGATGCCGGGCAGCTCACCGCCAACTACATCAAGGCGGTGTGCGACGGGCTGCTGAAGATTTTCTCGAAGATGGGCATTTCGACCCTGCAGAGCTACCACGGCGCGCAGGTGTTCGAGATTCTGGGCCTGAACCAGGCCGTGGTGGATGCCTATTTCTGCGGCGCGGTCACGCGCATCGGCGGACTGGGGCTCGATGAAATAGCCCGCGAAACGCTCTATAAGCACTTTCAGGGCTTCAGAACCAGCACGCCGGAGGAGCAGATTTTGCTACCCGACGGCGGCCTCTACCACTGGCGGCGGCGCGGCGAGGCGCACATGTTCAACCCCGAAACGGTGCACCTGCTACAACTGGCCACCCGCACCAACAACTACGCCACCTACCAGCGCTACGCCCGGCTGATTAATGAGCAGACGCGGCAGATGTTCACGCTGCGCGGCCTGCTGGATTTCGCGCATCACCGCGAGGCCATTTCGATTGAAGAAGTAGAACCGACCGAAAATATCCTGAAGCGCTTCGCCACCGGAGCCATGTCGTTTGGCTCGATTTCGCACGAGGCGCACAGCACCCTGGCCATTGCCATGAACCGCATCGGCGGCAAAAGCAACACCGGCGAGGGCGGCGAAGACCCGATGCGCTACGAAGTGATGCCCAACGGCGACTCCATGCGCTCCGCCATCAAGCAGGTGGCCTCAGCCCGCTTCGGCGTCACGGCCCACTACCTCACCAATGCCGACGAGCTGCAAATCAAGATGGCCCAGGGCGCGAAGCCCGGCGAGGGCGGCCAGCTCCCCGGCCACAAGGTGGACGAGTGGATTGCGAAAGTACGCCACGCCAC
>JBBQSQ010000012.1:0-41234 GCA_038213745.1 Cytophagales bacterium | reverse complement strand
CCCACGCTTTCGTGGATGGTGAGGCCCAGGTGGTGCGGGTCGAGCACGAGGTCGTACTTGCCGGGCGTTACCGATTTGGCGGTCAGTTTCTGCTTCACCTGCTTGGCAGCCGAGGCCACGTCTTCCAGCATGTCGTAGCTGGACTTGTAGCCCACAATGTCGGAGACGGTGGGGCCGGCCACTTTGTCGGCGGCCTTGGGCGTGAGGTACTCGTAGCCCATGCCCACGGGCGAGCTCAGGGCCTGGCGCGAACGGAACTTGCCACTGGCCCGGTCGATGGCCGTGACGCCAAACGTGGGATAAATCCGGTGGATGTCCTGGTCAATGTACGAGCCGTCGGTGCTGGCGAAGTACTTCTGCTCGTTCACCTGAAACAGCACCGAGTTGATGAACGACACGCCCAAATCCAGCGCCTTGGCATTCACGCTCAACAGCAAATCCACCTTGTCCTTGATGGGCACCTCAAAGGCATTCTGCTGAATGGGGGCTTTCCAGCTCACCTCGCCGTAGCCGCTTTGCGGGGCCAGCTGCACCTTCTCCTTCTGCACTTTCGAGTTGGCCTTGGCAATCTGCACAGCCAGCTGCGCGGCTTTGGCAATGCCGGCCTCGGTCACATTATTAGTCGAGGCAAAGCCCCAGGTGCCGTTGGCAATCACGCGGATGCCCACGCCGTAGCTCTCGGTGCTGGCAATGTTCTGCACCTGCTTTTCGCGGGTGAAAATGCCCTGGTTGAGGTAGCGGCCAATCCGCACGTCGGCATAGGTGGCACCGGCGGCTTTGGCGGCGTTGAGGCCGGAATCGGCGAGGCGTTTTTTCAGGGCCACGTCGGCTCCGGGCTCCAGCAGCCGGGCGGGGTCAACCAGCGAATGGCCAAAACCGGGCAGGCTGGGCAGAAAAAGGGCCCCGGCCGCCAGGCCGGTGAGTCCCACAAAGTCGCGTCTTTTCATGAGGTGAGTGTAGCGCGGACTTTCAGTCCGCGAGTGGGTTGTATGGAGAAAATCACGTTCAATTCGCGGACTAAAAGTCCGCGCTACAAGCTACACCGCGTCCGACAGGCTGGTGAAAGTGAAGTCGCGAATCTTGAGCGGCGGCACCAGGTTGCCGCCCAAGCGGACGGGCTTGCCCAGCGCCTCCAGGTTATTCAGCATAATGACCGGGCTTTCGTTGAAGCGGAAGTTTTTCACCGGGAATTTGATGACGCCATTCTCGATGTAGAACGTCCCGTCCCGCGTCAGGCCGGTGTAGAGCAGCGTTTGCGGGTCCACGGCGCGAATGTAGTAGAGGCGCGTGACGAGAATGCCCTTGGCCGTGCCCTTGATGAGGTCGGCCGTGCTTTGCGTACCGCCAGCCATAATCCAGCCGCCGGGCGGCGGGATGTCGGGAATACCGGCTTTTTGGGCCCAGAAGCGCGAGGTGTAGAGGTTCTTCACCACGCCTTTGTCTACCCACGTCACCTTCTGCTGCGGGCGGCCGTCGCCGGCAAACGTCAGGTCGGGCACATCGGGGTGGGTGGGGTCGGAGTAGATGGTCACCCGCTCGTCAAAAACCTTCTCGCCTTTCTTGTTGCCGCCGCCCTTTTTGCTGAGAAAGCTGCGGCCCTCATCGGCATTGCGGGCATCCATGGCACCCATCATGTTGTTGAGCAAATCCACGGCCGCGGCCGGCTCCAGAATTACGGTGTACTTGCCCGGCTCAATTGCCTTGGCATTCACAGAGGAAGCCGCTTTGTCGGCGGCCACCCGCGTGAGGCGGGCCGCGTCGAACCTGGCCAAATCGGTATAATTGGCGATGGCGTAGCCCGAGCCAGTGCCATCCGGCGTGCGCACCGAAATGGAAAAATCCACGCTCGTCAGCTGCTGGTAGGCCTCCAGCCCCTTCGAGTTGCGCTTGGCCACGAAGCCCGCCGAATCATTAAAAAACCCGGCCGAGCTCAGCTTCTTCTGGTCGCAGAGCGCCATACTGGCCCCAATCTGTTCGGCCCGGTAATCGGGCGTGATGGCGGCCGTACGGGCCGCGAACGAGCCCGGCGAAGCCAAGTAGGTCTGCGGGCCGAGTAGGGGCACGTACTCGGGGCTTTCGGGGGCGAGGCGGGCAATTTCCTCGGCCCGCTGCACGCAGCGGCGCAGGCTGGCTTCGTCAAACTCGTTGGAGGTAGCGAGCCCGCTGCGCTTGCCAAACCGCGACTGCACCGCCAGCGACACGTTTTCGGAAGCCCCCGCCGTGCTGATGGAGTTGCGCGCCGAGCGCACGTTGCCGCCCGTGCTGCCGTTCAGGGTCGCTTCGCACTCATCGGCGGTGCTGAAGCTAAGGACTTTTTTGAGAATGGTCTGGGCTTCGGTTTGGGAGAGCATAGGATGTTCTGGCATTGGCCTCACCCCCTAGCCCCCTCTCCGGGGGAGAGGGAGGACTAGGTTCTAGCGCTAGATTAGAAAAGGGAGCTGGCCGAAATAAAAAAGAGACTAAAAACTAAAACCAGGGCTAGTTCCCCCTCTCCCCCGGAGAGGGGGCTAGGGGGTGAGGCTAGATTTTGCGCGCCGTATTAATCACGTTTACGCCATTGAACCGCGTCGTGGCCGACCCGTGGCTCACGGCCGAAACCTGGCTGGGCTGGCCCTTGCCATCGAAGAACGAGCCGAACAGCCGGTAGTCCGACTCGTCGCAAATCGCGGCGCAGGAGTTCCAGAATTCCTGGGTGTTGGCCTGGTAAGCCACATCCTCAATCATGCCCGCAATCTGGCCTTTTTCGATGGCGTAGAACACCTGGCCGCCGAACTGGAAATTGTAGCGCTGCTGGTCGATGGAGTAGGAGCCGCGCCCGGCAATGTAGATGCCTTTATCGACGCCCTTAATCATGTCGTCCACGCTCATTTTGGCTTTGCCGGGCTGCAGGCTCACATTGGGCATGCGCTGGAACTGCACCGAATCCCAGGAATCGGCGTAGCAGCAGCCGTCCGACTCGGTCTGGCCCACGATGTGCGCTTGGTCGCGGATTTTCTCGTAATTCACCAGCGTGCCTTCCTTGATGAGGTCCCAGCGGCGGGTTTTCACGCCTTCGTCGTCGTAGCCTACCGCCCCCAGCGAGCCGGGCTGGAGCTTGTCAGCTACGATGTTGACCAGCTTCGAGCCGTAGGGAATCTGCTTGGCTTTCCACTCCAGGGTGGCAAACGAGGTGCCGGCGTAGTTGGCCTCGTAGCCCAGCACGCGGTCCAGCTCCAGCGGGTGGCCCACGCTTTCGTGGATGGTAAGGCCCAGGTGGTTGGGGTCGAGCACGAGGTCGTACTTGCCGGCCGTGACGGACTTCGCCGTGAGCTTTTCCTTCACCTGCCGGGCGGCCAGGGCGGCATCTTCCAGCATGTCGTAGGAGTTGCGGTAGCCGATGAGGCCGGTGCCGGCCGCGCCCGGAATTTTATCAGCGGCCTTGGGCGTGAGGTACTCGAAGCCCAGGCCCATGGGTGCGCTCAGGGCATCGCGGGAGCGAAACTTGCCGCTGGCCCGGTCGATGCCCGTGACCGAAAACGTGGGCCAGATGCGGTGCACATCCTGGTCGATGTAGGAGCCGTCGGTGCTGGCAAAGTACTTCTGCTCGTTGATTTGGAAGAGCGAGGAATTGACGAAGCTCGCGCCATTATCGGTGGCTTTCGCGTTGGCCGCCAGCAGCAGCTCCACCTTCTGAGCCACGGGTACCTCAAAGGAATTTTGCTGAATGGGCGTTTGCCAGCTCACTTCGCCAAAGCCTTTTTGCGGGGCCAGCTGCACGGTTGACTTCTGCACTTTGGCGTTGGCTTTGGCGATGGCCACGGCCAGTTGGGCGGCTTTGGCGAGACCGGCTTCGGTCACGGTATTGGTGGCGGCAAAGCCCCAGGTGCCGTTGGCCAGCACCCGCACGCCGGCCCCGAAACTCTCGCCGCTGGCGATGTTCTGCACCTGTTTTTCGCGGGTGAAGATGCTCTGGTTGAGGTAGCGGCCGATGCGCACGTCGGCGTAGCTGGCACCGGCGGCCTTAGCGGCGTTGAGGCCGGCGTCGGCGAGGCGCTTTTTCTGGGCGGGGTCGAGGCCGGGCTCCAACAGGCGGGCCGCGTCCACGGGCGTGCCGCCCAGGCTGGGAAAGCCAGGTAGAAAGAGGGCCCCGGCGGCTAGGCCGGTGAGCCCCACAAAGTCGCGTCGTTTCAAAAGGAGAGTAGTTATGCTGAAATAAGGAAAGCAGATTCGTAAAGATGGGCACAAATCTTAACGAAAAAGACATGTGAGGGAGCAGAACGTTGCGTTGTTTCCAGCACGATGTAGCGACGCGACCCTTCGCGTCTCCGGAACCGCGCCATTGGGTATTGTCAGGCGGGTATCGTTCAACGTGGAGACGCGAAGGGCCGCGTCGCTACGGCTTATCTTTCCATCCCCAACTTTCCTATTCCCAACCCATGCCCGCCGAAACCCACTACCGCGCCTGTAACCTTTGCGAAGCCATCTGCGGCCTCGAAATCAAACACGAAAACGGGCAGGTGCTCAGCATTGTGGGCGATGCGCAAGACCCTTTCAGCCGAGGCCACATCTGCCCCAAAGCCGTGGGCCTGAAGGATATCTATGAGGACCCCGACCGCCTGCGCCGGCCGCTGAAGCGCACGGCCACCGGCTGGGAGGAAATTGGCTGGGACCAGGCCCTCGACGAAGTAGCGACCCGCCTGCGCCAGCAGCGCGACCAGTACGGCCCGCACGCCACCGCCTGGTACGCCGGCAACCCCAGCGTGCACAACTCCGGCACGCAGCTGGCCGCGCCGGGCTTTCTGCGGGCGCTGGGCTCGCGCAGCCTGTTTTCGGCCTCATCGGTCGACCAGCTGCCGCACCATTTTGCGGCGTGGCAGCTCTACGGCCATCCGCTGCTGCTGCCTGTGCCCGACCTCGACCGCACCGACCACTGGCTGATTCTGGGCGGTAACCCGCTGGTGAGCAACGGCAGCCTGATGACCGCGCCCGACGTGGCCAAGCGCCTACAAGCCATTCAGGCGCGCGGCGGCAAGGTGGTGGTCGTCGACCCGCGCCGCTCCGAAACGGCCGTCAAAGCCGATGCCCACCACTTCATCCGTCCCGGCACCGACGTGTTCCTGTTGCTGGCGATGACGCAGGTTCTCTACGCCGAGCAGCTGATGAAACCAGGGCGGCTGGCGGAATTTACGGATGGAGTTGTCGAGCTGGCCGCGGCCGTGGCCGAATTCACGCCCGAACACGTCAGTGCCATTACGGGCATTGCGCCGTATGAAATCCGCACGCTGGCGCGGGAGTTGGCGGCCGCCGAGCGCGGCGTAATTTACGGTCGGGTGGGGGTATCGGTGCAGGAGTTTGGCGGGCTGTGTTTGTGGCTGATAAATGTGCTGAACATCCTCACCGGGCACCTGGATGAGCCGGGTGGCTACATGTTTGCCACGCCCGCGCTGGATATCCTGGGCAAGCCGGGCCCTTACACGAAGCATGACCGGTACCGCAGCCGCGTGCGCCAAGTGCCGGAGTTTATGGGCGAGCTGCCGGTGGCCTGCCTGGCCGAGGAGATGCTAACGCCCGGCGCGGGCCAGCTACGCGTCCTGGTTACGAGCTGCGGCAACCCGGTGCTGTCTACGCCCAACGGCGCGCAGTTGGAAACCGCCCTGGCCGGCCTCGATTTTATGGTGTCGATTGACATTTACCTCAACGAAACCACGCGCCACGCGCACTACATTTTGCCCCCCGCCACGGGCCTGGAAACCGCGCACTACGACGTGAGCTTCCACGCGCTGGCCATTCGCAACACCAGCCGCTACTCGGAGCCGCTGTTCGACAAAGGCCCGGATGCCCGCTACGACTGGGAGATTTTTGAGGGCCTGCGCCAGCGCCTCGAAGTCGGGGAAGCTTTCGATTCTTTGGTCGCGCCCGCGCCCGAAAACCCCGAAACCAAAATCGACCTCGGCCTGCGCTACGGGGCCTACGGCCGCGCCGGTTTATCCCTGGAGAAGCTGCGCCAGAACCCCCACGGCCTCGACCTCGGCGCGCTCCAATCGCGCCTGCCCGCCGCCCTGCGCACCGCCAACCAGCGCATTAATCTGGCCGCTCCCCTGTGCCTTGCTGACCTGAACCGCGCCCGCCGCGTACTGGCCGCCGCGCCCGCAGCGGCGGAGAGTCAGTTGCTGCTCATCAGCCGCCGCGAGCTGCGCTCCAATAATTCCTGGATGCACAACCTGCCGCGCCTGATTAAGGGCCGCAACCGGTGCACCCTGCAACTCAACCCCGAAGACGCCACCGCCCGCAATCTGGCCGAGGGCCAGCTGGTGCGCGTGCGCTCCCGCGTGGGCGCAATCGAGCTGCCCGTTGAAATTACGGCGGCCCTCATGCCCGGCGTGGTCAGCATGCCGCACGGCTACGGCCACGCCCGGCCCGGGACCCAACTGGAAGTGGCGCAGGCCCACGCCGGGGCCAGCATCAACGACCTGACGGATGATGCCCGGCTCGATGAGCTCACCGGCAACGCGGCGCTGTCGGCCGTGCCGGTGTGGGTGGAGGCGTTGCTTAATGAAGAATGAGGAATGAGAAACTGCCCGCCGGGTAATTATTCATTCCTCATTCCTCATTCTTCATTAAGCAAAGCGTCTACTTCTTCGGCCGCCACGAAATGCTCATGCCCGTGGCACCGTTGCCGAAATAAGCTGGCACCATGCCGATGTCGCGCCCAATGGACTTGCGGCCCCAGCGGTTGCGGTGGCTCAGGTAAGCTAAGTGAGCGGAGAGAATGCCGAAGCCCGCGCCGGCCACCACGTCGCTCTGCCAGTGCTTGTCGTTAATCATGCGCAGGGCGGCCACGCTGGTGGCAATGGTGTACGCCCCGATGCCGTACCACTGGCTTCTGTCCCGGAATTCGGTGTGCACGATGCTGGCCGCCAGAAAGGCCTGCGCCGTGTGGCCAGAGGGAAACGACAGGTTATCCGACCCGTCGGGGCGGGTTTCGTGGGCGAGGTATTTCACGGCGAAGGTGCTGGCCAGCATAATGGCTTCGCCCTTGGCAATGATGAGCAGCGTGTTGATGCGGTCGTTGCGCGATTCTACCCCGGCAATGGCCACGGCCGCCAGCTCAAAGTAGGGCATGATAATCAGCGTGTTGTCAAACCCCGTGCTTACGGGGCGGAATTGCTTGCGCACAAAATCGCGGCTGCTGTGGTTGATGCCCGCGTCGCCCTGCGCCGTGATGGCCCCGTAGGTTATCAGCACGGCCGGAATGGCGACGGCCCGGAACAGCTTGCTTTTGAAGAAGGGGGCCTTCACCTGGCTCGATATGCCATTCGGGTTCTCGTACTTTTCTGTGGTATCGGCAGCGGCCGGAACGGGCCTGGTCGGAATTTGGGCGTAAGCAGGATTGAGCCCACCAAGAATAAATAGCAGGGCTGCAAAACGAGTGAACAAAAGGTGGCGCATGAAAGGGGGGTTCAGGAGGTAGTAAGGCGATTAAGTAGGCCCTAATACGGGACCTTAACATAAACGTAACGGTCAATTCTGGAGAAAATCTTAAGATTTTTACCCTCAAAGAGTTGCCTGGGAAAACCGAAATTCCCGAAGGGGCGATTTCGGACCGGGTGTTTTTCACGCTACCGAAACTTCCGCAGCGGGCTTTTCTGGTACCGGTTGCTGCTCGTAGGCAAGGCGCAACAAGCTGGGCAGTACAACTAATAGCAGCGGCAAGGCCAGTAATAACCCTCCAATGACGGCAATGGCCAGCGGCTGGTGCAGCTGCGCCCCCGCCCCAATGCCCAGCGCCAACGGGGCCAGGGCCGCAATGGCCGAAAGGGCCGTCATCAGCTTGGGTCGCAGGCGGGCCGCGATGGCATAGCCAACGGCCTGCTCCACGGGCCGCCCTTCCTGCAAAATCTCGAAGAACTGCTGGAAGGTGAAAATCGCATTTTCGCCAATGATGCCGACCACCATAATCAGGCCGGTGTAGGAGCCCACGTTCAGCGGCGTATTGGTGAGAAACAGCGCCAGCGAACCGCCAGCCGGCCCCAGGACGGCAATCAGCAGAATCAGCCCCGCCGCCTTCAGGTCCCGAAACAGAAACAGCGCCACCGCAAACACCAGCAAACAGGCCGTGCCCAAAATGGTGAGCAGCTCCTGAAACGACTGCTGCTGCTCGGCATACGAGCCGCCGTACTGGATGAAGTAGCCGGGCGGCAGCGGCACCTGGCTTTCGAGCTTTTGGCGGATTTCGCTCATGGCCCCGCCCAGGTCCCGGCCGTCGAGGCGGGCCGTCACGGCGGTCATGGCCTGGAGGTTTTCGCGCTCCAGTTCGGCGTCGCCGGCCGTTACGCGCACTGTCGCCAGCTCATCGAGGCGGCGGCGCTGGCCGTTGGGCAGAAACACGGGCTCGCCGCGCATTTGGGCCAGGGTGGCCTGGGCGGCGTTGGGGTAGCGCATGCGAATGTTCAGGAGCTGCTCGCCTTCGAGCACGCTGCCGGCCGTGGTGCCGGCCAACTGGGTTTGCAGCTGGGTCTGGAAATCGGTGGCGGTGAGGCCGTACTGGGCCAAGCGGCGGGGGTCGGGGCGCACATCCACGGCCGGGCCCATGCGCACGATGCCGTCGAACACATCGGCGGTGCCGGCCACGCCCTCCACCACCTTGGTTACTTGGTTGGCCAGGGCGTAGCGTTTGGTGGCATCGGGCCCGAAGACCTTGATTTCAATGGGCTGCACGGTGCTCATGAGGTCGCCCAGCATGTCGCCAATGACTTGGCCGAAGTCGATGGTGAGGGCCGGCTGCGTGGCTTCAATTTGCGTGCGGATGTCGGAAATGACTTCCTCCGTCGTGCGCTGGCGGTCGGTTTTGAGGCGGATAAGGTAGTCGCCCCGGTTGGGCTCGGTGATGAAAAAGCCCATTTGGGTGCCGGTGCGGCGCGAGTAGCTGGCCACTTCCGGCACCTTCACAATCAGTTTTTCGGCCTGGCGCAGCATGCGGTCGGTTTCTTCGATGCTGGTGCCGGGCGGCGAGTTGTAGTCGAGCACAATCGCACCCTCGTCCATCTCGGGCAGGAAGCCGGTGGCCAGGCGCGGAATAATGAGCACCATGCTGCCGATGAGCACCAGAATACCGATAATGGAATAGGCCGGGTGGCGGATTACGGCGCGCACCCAGGGAATTTCGTGGTGGGCGGAATCGGCCTGGGCGGTCGCTGCTGGTGCGGCGGGCAGGGCATGCGTCTCATCGGAGAAATAGGCGTCGCTCGCCTCGTCGGACTGGTCCGCACGCGGGTGGCCGGGCGAAAGCAGCACGACTTCGGCCTTGCGGCGGCGGCTTAGCAACAAATAAATCACCGGCAGCCCCAGCCACGCCACCAGGAAAGAGCACACCAGCGCCACCACCATCGTGGTAGCCAGCACTTTAAAATAGGCTCCCGCCACGCCACCCAGCAGCGCGAAGGGCAGGAAAATCACAATCGTACTCAGGCTGGAGCCAATCAAAGCAGGAAGCAGGTGGCCCACCGAGCGCCGCACCACTTCGCCGGGCGTGGCCCCGGGGTGTTCCTCGCCCACGCGGTGCAATTGCTCCACCATCACCACGGCGTCGTCAATCATCAGGCCGATGGCGGCGGCGATTGCCCCCAGCGTCATGATGTTGAAGGAGTAGCCCAGGCCGAAATACAGCACCGCGATGGTGAGCGCCAGCGCCACCGGAATGGCCCCGAGAATGGTCATCGTGGCGCGGAAGGAGCGCAGGAAAAGGGCCGTCACCACGAGGGCCAGCGCCAGGCCAATCCAGAGCGCGTCCTGCACCGATTTTACTACCTCGGCCACAAAATCGGCCTGGTCGTAGTACGGGGCCAGGCGCACGCCGCGCGGCAGGCCCGATTGCAGGGCGGCCACCTTGGCTCGCACGCCATCCGAAACCAGCACCACGTTGGCGTCGGGCTGGCGCAGGATGGAAATGAGCACGGCATCGGAGCCGTTGGCGTTGATGCGGGTGTATTCGGGCTGCTCGCCCAGGGCCACGGTGGCCACGTCGGACAGGCGCACGATGCGGCGGCCGTCGTTGCGCAGCACCAGGTTTTCGAGGTCCTCCTTCTGCACGATGGTGGCATCCGTGACCGTGAGGTAGAGGCGGCGGTAGTCGCTCAGGTAACCGTTGCTCTGCACGAAGTTGGTGGCGGTGAGGGACTTCGTGACATCATCCGGCCCGAGGCCGAGGGCGGCCAGCTGGTCGGGCAGCAGCTGAATCTGATATTCCTTGGTGCGCCCGCCCTGAATCTGGACCGATGACACCCCGTCGACCTGCGACAAAAACGGCTTGATGGTGTAGAGCGCCAGCTTGCGCAGCTCGAGCGCCGACTTACCGGGTGCCTCCAGCGTGTAGCCCATCACTGGCAGAATGGCCGGATTCATGCGCTCCACGGAGATGTTGACGTTCGGCGGCAAGTCGCCCCGAATCTGGTTCAGGCGCGACTCAATCAGGGTTTGGCTCTTGGCCACGTCCACGTTCCAGTCCAGAAAAGCCGAGATTTCACAGCTGCCGCGGCTGGTGGTGCTGCGCAGCAGCTTCAGGCCCGGCACGCGCTTCATGGCGTCTTCCATGGGCTTGGTCACGGTCACCATCATGCGGTCGACGGGCTCCAGGCCGTTCTCGGCAATCACCTTCACCTTCGGGAAGGTCACCTCCGGAAACAGTGCCACGTTGATGCGCCGATATGCCACCGTGCCCAGCGCCAGGGCCAGGGCCAGCAGCACCGCGATGGGGGCCTTGTAAGCTTGGAAAATGGAAGGGCTGTTGGGCATTGGGTGTTGTTGAAGATGCTGGCGCGCGTCTGCGACGCGTGCCGACTGGTTCCGAGCCTGCGGCCCGGGTGGGGGATAATACTGGTGGCATCGTTCACTGCCCGAGCCACAGGCTCGAACCCAGTTGGCACGCGTCGCTGACGCGCGCCAGCAGCTCACGCCTTACTCTGCCGCCACAGGCCGCGTCACTTTTACTGCCGCGGTATCGTCGAGCCCGAAGTTGCCGCTGAGCAAAATCTTGTCGCGTTGATTGAAGGCAGGCGATTTGATTTCGATGTGGTCCTTTTCCTGCGCGCCCACGTTCACCGGCACTTTCACGGCCGTGGAGTCATTGAGCAGCTTCATCACCCAGAATTCGGTTTGCGTTTCGTCGGTGAGTACCGCGCCGCGTGGCAGGGTGCTGGCCAGGTGCGGCGCGGTTTTGTCGATTTCGACCTGCACAGCCAGGTTTTCGGGTAAATCTGGGAAGGTGCCCACGGGCCGGATGGTGTAGCGCTGGGTCTGAATGCTGACGTCGGCGGTGGCCAGCACTTCGGCCACGCGGCCGTTCAGCCGGCGGCCATCGGGCAGGAAAATGCGGCAGCTCTGGCCGGTGTGCACGTAGCGGAGCTGCGTTGCGGGCACGTCGAGAATGAAGCCGAACCGGCTTTTGTCGTAGGTGAGGCCCAGCTGCTCGCCGTCCTGCACGTAGTCGCCGGCCAGCTTGTCGACGGTGGCCAGAATGCCCGAGCGGCCCGATTTTATCTGGATGATGCCGCTGAATTTCAGGCGTGGGTCGCCGGTGAGCTGGTCGAGGTGCAGGGTTTTCGACTCTTTGGTTTGGATGGTAAACACCGTTTGGCCGGCCCGCACCAGCTGGCCCACTACTGGCGTGGGGGGCAGCACGTAGCCAGTGGTGGTGGCCCGCAACGCATCTTTGGCCGGAAAGGCCGATACGGCACTCAGCCGCAGCACGTCGGTCAGCGTATCGGTCTGAATGGTGCCGATGGTGACCAGGGCGCGGGGCTTCACGGCGGGCTCATCGCCACCGGCCGGCGCGGCGGCATCGGCGGCGGCGGCGGGGTCTTTCGCGCCGCAGGCCGCAAGGAAGGGGAGGAGCAGGAGGAAGCGAAGGCTATTCATAGGTTGAAGAAATGTAGCGTGGACTCTGCGAGTCCGCGAGCGAGCGCAGCGAGCAATGTCGTTGGGTGGAGCCGCGTGGTTCGTCCTGCTCGCTGCGCTCGCTCGCGGACTCGCAGCGTCCACGCTACTGCTCGGCCAGGTAATCGAGCGCAAACCGGCTCCGCAATTGGTCGGTCTGGGCCTGGGTTAAGCTAAACTGCAACGTCCGGTAGCTGGTCACCAGGTTCAGGTAATCAAGAATGGCTACGTCGCCGGTGGCCAGCTGCTGCCGGGCGGCACCCACCAGCGCATCGGCCACCCGCAGCTGCTCGCGGATGCGGACCAGCAGTGCGTCAGAGGCCCGGATGAGGCCTTCCAGCTGCTCATATTGCTGCTGCCGCTGCACTGTGACAAACTGCCGGTAGCCGCGCCGGCTTTGCTCGCTTAGCTCAATGCGCTGGTACTGGAGCTGCCGCTGGTGGCCGTCGAAAATGGGCACCGAGAGCTGGAGGCCGCCGCCAATGCCCACGCTGTGAGCCAGCGCCACGGGCAGGTAGGACGACGATTGCAGGCCCGCATCCACCACGGCACTCACTTTGGGGCGGTAATACGCATCCACGGCGCGGCGGTCGAGCAGAAAGCGGAGGCTGTCGAGGGTGTACTGGCGCTGGGCCGGTGCCAGCAGGCCGGCCAGCGGGCGGTGGGTGGGCGGGGTGGGGGCTTCGATGCTCACCAGCGCCGTGTCGGCCACGCCGGCCAGGGCGCGCAGCGTGCCCAACTCGCGGCGGTAGGCCAGACGGTTTTGTTCCACGGTCACCTCCTGGGTGCGCACCGAGAGGTAGAAGCTCAGGTACTGCGTCTGCTTAAAAATGCCACCGTTCACCAGCTGGCGCAACAACTCATCCTGCTGCCGCAGCTGCGCGAGCAGCGTGCGGCTGAAAGCAAGCTGCGTTTCGGCGGCGTAGGCCGTCAGGAACTGGTCGGTGATGCTGCGGCGCAGGTCCAGCGCTGACAAGCGCCCAACATTGCGCAGCACCTGGCCCTGGCTGGCGATAATCTGGTAGTCGTTCTGAAGCTGGAAGCGGTTGAGAATGGGCTTGGTGGCCTGCGCGATGGCGGCGTAGTTGCCGCCGTTGGTCACGGCGTTGTCGTAGCCCACCACGCTTTCGCCCTTGCTATTCGTTATCGAAGGATAGTACAGGGCCGAGCCGATGCCGCCCACCTGCACGCCGTTCTGACGGGCGCGCACCAGGCTGTCGATACGGTTCTGGCCGAGTTGGTTGCGGTTTTCGCGCAGCAACGGGCTGCTGCGCCGGGCCACCAGCAGAAACTCATCGAGCTGGCGCGGGCTGGTGGGCAGCGCGGTCACGGCCGGCAGCGGCGCGAGCATGGCCGGGGCGGTGCCGGTTTGGGCCAGGGCCGCGCCCGGCCCGGCCAGCAGTGCCCCAACGAAGGTAAGGCCCCGAATCAGACGGGCTAAACGAGTAAACAACACACGGAAATTGATGGTAATCGCCACAAAGCTGCGGAGGGATTCTGAAGAAAATTGGACCAGCGCCGGCCAAGCGGCCCGCGCGGTTGGCGTGCATACGCGGCCGGGGCCAGAAAGTCTTCAATCTTTTGTGCGTCCTTCGCGCCCAGCCATCTTCAAAGTGGCCTCTCCGCAATGAAAATCCTGCTTGTTGAAGACGAAGCCGCCCTGCGCGCGGCCCTGGCTGGCTCGCTGCGCCAGGCGGGCTACGTGGTGGAAGAGGCCGCCAGCTTTGCCCAGGCCCACGAAAAAATTGAGCTCTACCAATACGACTGCGTACTGCTCGACCTGACCCTGCCCGACGGCTCCGGCCTCGACCTGCTCCGCGCCCTCAAGGCCAGCGGCTCGCCGGCCGGCGTGCTCATCATCACGGCCCGCGATGCGCTGGATGATAAAATTGCCGGCCTCGACCTGGGAGCCGACGACTACCTCATCAAGCCGTTTCACCTCTCCGAGCTCAATGCCCGGCTGCGGGCCATTATCCGCCGCCGGCAGTTCCAGGGCCAGCAGCAAATCGTGTTTCGCGACCTGCTCGTGCTGCCCGACCTGGCCGAAGTGCACGTGCGCGGCGAGCTTATTGCCCTCACCCGGAAAGAATACGACCTGCTCCTTTACCTGTTGGCCAACCCCGGCCGTATACTCACCAAAGAGGCCATTGCCGAGCATCTGTGCGGCGATTCCGTTGATGCGGCCGACTCCTTCGACTTTATTTATACCCACCTCAAAAACCTGCGCAAAAAGCTGCAGGAAAAAGGGGCCGACAACTACATCCGGACCATGTACGGCGTGGGCTACAAGCTGAGCAACGAGTAGCCGATGCGGGCGCGGGGAGGCGGGCCGCCGCCGCCGGCTATTGCTAGTCAAGTTATTTCGAATTTCCCATGAAGCTGCTCGCCGCCACTACGCGCTACTATTTGTTGCTGAACGTGTTGCTTTTCGTGGTAGGCAGCACGGGGCTGTACTACGGAATTGATTGGGCGCTGCGCACCGAAATGGAAGAGCAGCTGCAAGGCCGCCGGAAAGAGCTGCTTGACCGGGCCCGCGCCAACCAGCTGCCGCCCGTAGCGCTCCTGGCCACGCTGCTGGACATCAGCCGGCAGCCCCGGCCCGAAGGTTTCCACGACACGGTGCTGCTCGACCCCATCGAGCACGAAATGGTGCCGCACCGGCAGCTCACGTTTCCGCTCAGCGTGCGGAGCCAGGGGCCGGTGTGGGTCACGCTGCGCAAGTCGCTGGTCGAGGCCGAAGACTTGCTGGGGGTGGTACTGGGCGTGATGCTGGGCGTGCTGGCCCTGCTGCTGGGGGGCGTGGTGCTGATAAACCGCTGGCTGTCGGGCCGCATGTGGGCCCCCTTCCGGCGCACGCTGGCCGCCCTGCGGGCCTACGACTTGCAGCAGCACCAGCCCCTGGCGCTGCCCGTGCCCGCCGTGGCCGAGTTTGCCGAGCTGAACCTGGCCCTGAACGGCCTCAGCCAGCGCCTGGTGGCCGACTACGAGCACCTGCGCGAGTTCACGGCCAATGCCGCCCACGAAACCCAGACCCCGCTGGCCATCATGCAGGCCCAGCTGGAGCAGCTGCTGCAAGTGCCCTCCCTGGCCGAGGACCCCGCCGCCGCGCCGCTCGTGGCCGACCTCTACGGGGCCACGCTGCGCCTTTCGCGCCTGCACCAGGCCCTGAGCTTGCTGAGCAAAATCGAAAACCGGCAGTTTCCGCGGGCCGTGCCCGTGCGCCTCGACGAGTTGCTGGTGGAGAAAGTGGCCCAGTTCGAGCCGCTGCTTGATGCCCGGGAGCTGCGCTACGGCCTCGACATCAGCAAGGTGCCCGTGGTGGTGCACATGCACCCCGGCCTGGCCGATTCGCTGCTCCAAAACCTGCTGCAAAACGCCGTGAAGCACAACGTGCGCGGCGGCGAGCTAGCCGTAACGCTCACGCCGCAGGGCCTGAAAATCAGCAACACCGGCCCCGCTGTGGAGGGCGACCCGGCCCGGTTCTTCGAGCGGTTCCGCAAGCACAACGCGGCGTCCGAGTCGCCGGGTCTGGGCCTGAGCATTGTGCAGCAAATATGTAGCTACTACGGCTTTGGCGTCGAATACTCGGTGGCCGAAGGGGGGACCCGCCACACCCTGCGCATCGCCTTAAAGCCGGCCGCCGAAACGCCGGCCCGCACCCCCAGCCCCGACCTTATTGCCACGGCTTAGCCCAGCGTCGGCGAACATAGTTCGGGCAAAGCACCTGTTAGAGCGGGTTTTAAGTTGGTTAAATGCGGCCGTTCTGGTAGTCTCCCCACGCGACCCCCACCACGCCGACGACCAACTAAGCTCGGCGGTGTGCGTAAGGACTACCGTTCCAGCTAGGTGGTATTCCCGTTTTCTTCATCGGGTGCACAGGCTACGGGCCGTAGCATTGGGGCGTAAATCATTTTTTCCACCCGTTGTATTTCCCGCATGGCCACTCCCGACCCCCGGCGTCTCGCCAATCAAATTGCCCTCGTGACGGGGGCCAGCTCCGGCATCGGCGTAGCGGTGGCCAAGGGCCTGGCCGCCCACGGGGCCAAAGTAGTAGTAAATTACGGCCACGACGAAGCCGGGGCCAATGCCACCGTGGCGGCCATTGAGGCGGCCGGCGGCACGGCCCTGGCCATCAAGGCCGATGTCAGCCAGGAGGACCAAGTGCAGGCCATGTTCAAGCAGGCCATCGAGCACTTCGGCACCATTCATATTGTGGTGGCCAACTCCGGGATTCAGCAGGATTCGGCCTTTATCGACATGACCCTGGCCCAGTGGCAAAAGGTGATTGACGTGAACCTGACCGGCCAGTTCCTGTGCCTGCGCGAGGCGGCCCGGGAGTTTATCCGGCGCGGCGTGCAGCCCGAAATCAGCAAGGCGGCCGGCAAGATTATCTGCATGAGCTCGGTGCACGAAGTCATTCCGTGGGGCGGACACGTGAACTACGCAGCCAGTAAGGGCGGCATCATGCAGCTCATGAAAAGCGTGGCCCAGGAGCTGGCCCCGCATAAAATTCGGGCCAACAGCATCGGGCCGGGGGCCATTGCCACGCCCATCAACCTCTCGGCCCGCGACACGCCCGAGGAGGAAAAAGCCCTACTCACCCTCATCCCTTACAACCGCGTGGGCGACCCCGACGACGTGGGCAACCTCGCCGCCTGGCTGGCCTCCGATGAAGCCGACTACATCACCGGCCAAACCATTTTCATGGATGGCGGCATGACCCTGTACCCAGGGTTCGCCTCGGGCGGCTGAAGAAGGTCAGTTAACAGTTATCAGTGAGCAGTTAACAAAAGTTGGTTATGCGATTGATAGCTGCTCACTAATAACTGTTAACTGATAATCAATGACCCCCGAACACCACCGCCTCCGGGAAGCCAACGCCGGCACCAAACCCTGGCGCAAATTCGGCCCCTACGTGGCCGAGCGCCAGTGGGGCACCGTGCGCGAGGACTATTCGGCCAACGGCGACGCCTGGAACTTCACCACCCACGACCAGGCCCGCAGCCGCGCCTACCGCTGGGGCGAAGAGGCGCTGGCCGGCTTCTGCGACGACCGGCAACTCCTCTGCTTCGGCCTGGGCCTCTGGAACGGGCAGGACTCCATTCTCAAGGAGCGCCTTTTCGGGCTGAGCGGCCCCGAAGGTAACCACGGAGAGGACGTGAAGGAGGTCTACTACTACCTCGACGCCACGCCCACGCACTCCTACCAGCGGATGCTGTACAAGTACCCGCAGCACGCCTTTCCCTACGACTGGCTGGTGAAGGAAAACGCGCGCCGCGACCGGATGAAGCCCGAATTTGAGCTGATGGAAACGGCAATTTTCCACGAAAATCGCTACTTCGATGTGTTCGTGGAGTTTGCCAAGGCCGATGCCGAGGACATCCTCATTCAGCTCACGGTGGTGAACCGGGGGCCGGATGCGGCCAGCCTGCATGTGCTGCCGCAGCTCTGGTTTCGCAACACCTGGGCCTGGGGCAATGATGACTACCGGCCGCGGCTGGCCGCTACGCCCGAAGGCCACTTGCAAGCCGACCACCGCGATTTGGGCACGTTCACGCTGTATTGCGATGAAGCGCCGGGGCTGCTGTTCTGCGACAACGCGACCAACAACGGCCGCCTCTACGATGCCCTGTCGGATGAGAAATTCTTCAAGGACGGCATCAACGACTACCTCGTGCACGGCCAGGCCGGGGCCGTGAACCCCGAGCGCACCGGCACCAAGGCCGCCGCGCACTACGAGCTGGCCGTGCCCGCCAGTGCTACCCGCGTGCTGCGCCTGCGCCTGGCCGCCTCGGGCCTGACCCAGCCCTTTGCCGAGTTCGACCACCTCGTGAAACAGCGCCTGGCCGAGGCCGACCAGTTCTACCACACGCTGCAGTGCGACATGGAGGACGCCGACGCCCGGCTGGTGCAGCGCCAGGCCTGGGCCGGCATGCTCTGGAGCAAGCAGTTCTACAACTACGATGTGCCCCGGTGGCTGGCCGGCGACCCGGCCCTGCCGCCACCCGCGCCCGAACGCCTGGCCGGCCGCAACGGCATCGGCTGGCTGCACCTCAACAATGCCCACGTCATCTCTATGCCCGATACTTGGGAATATCCCTGGTACGCGGCCTGGGACCTGGCTTTCCATTGCCTGCCGCTGGCCCAGCTCGACGCCGAATTTGCCAAAAACCAGCTGCTGCTGCTCTGCCGCGACTGGTACATGCACCCCAACGGCCAGCTGCCGGCCTACGAGTGGAAGCTGAGCGACGTGAACCCGCCGGTGCACGCCTACGCCACCTGGCGCGTGTTCAAGATGGACCAGAAGGCCCGCGGCGACGCCGGCGACGTGGTTTTCCTGGAAACCATCTTCCACCGCCAGCTGCTCAACTGCACCTGGTGGGTGAACCGCAAGGACCGTGAGGGCCACAACATTTTCGAGGGCGGCTTCCTGGGGCTTGATAACATTGGCGTGTTCGACCGCTCGGCCCCGCTGCCCTTCGGCGGCTACCTCGAGCAGGCCGATGGCACCGCCTGGATGGCCATGTACGCTCTGAACATGATGCGCATCGCGCTGGAGCTGACCCGCACCAACCCCGTGTATCAGGACCTGGCGAGCAAGTTTTTCGAGCACTTTCTCTACATCGCCGAGGCCATGACCAACATGGGCAACGAAGACATGGACCTGTGGGACGACGAGGACGAGTTCTACTACGACGCCCTGAACACCCCCGCCCGGGGCCACGAGCTGCTGAAAGTGCGCAGCCTGGTGGGCCTGATTCCGCTGTTTGCCGTGGAGGTGATTGAGGTAGACCAGCTGGCCTGCGCCCCGCATTTTCTGGCGCGCATGAACTGGTTTCTGGAAAACCGGCCGGCCCTGGCCGCGCTGGTATCGCGCTGGCACGAGCCCGGCAAAGGCGACCGCCACTTGCTCTCGCTGCTGCGTGGCCACCGCATGAAACGCCTCGTGGCGCGCATGGTCGACGAGGCCGAATTCCTTTCGCCCTACGGCGTGCGCTCGCTCTCACGCTACCACCTGGCTCACCCGTTCATCTTTCGGGGTGCTGAAACGGAGTTCACCGTGAACTACGAGCCGGCCGAGTCCCAAACGGCGCTGTTTGGCGGCAACTCCAACTGGCGCGGTCCCATCTGGATGCCGGCCAACTTCCTGCTCATCGAGTCGCTGCAACGCTTCCACCACTACTACGGCGACGATTTCAAGGTGGAATACCCCACCAATTCAGGCCAGGTGCACACGCTGCTCGAAGTGGCCGACGCCCTTACCAAGCGCCTCACCCAGCTCTTTTTGCGCGACTCCGAAACCGGCCGCCGCGCCTGCTTCGGCGACGACAAGCAACTCCAAAACGACCCCCACTTTCGCGACTACCTCTGGTTCCACGAGTATTTCCACGGCGACAACGGCCACGGCCTCGGTGCCAGCCACCAAACCGGCTGGACCGGCCTGATTGCCAAGCTGCTCCAACCGAGAACAGGGGCGTAAAACCGATGGCCGTCATGCAGAGCGCAGCGAAGCATCTTTACCTCGATACTAATTCTTTTTGATTGCGTTGAGCGGTAAAGATGCTTCGCTGCGCTCTGCATGACCGTTCTTTTTGCTCACTGCTCACTGCTCACTGCTCACTCATGTCTATCCCCCTTCCCTGGCTCGATGCTACCACCCCCATCCGCGACGGCATGGTGCACTGGCCCGACAACGCCCCCGTCCACGTCAAAAAAACGCTCAGCATTGCCACCGGCGCGGCGGCCAATGTGACAGAAGTATCGATGAGCGCGCATACCGGTACCCACGTCGATGCCCCGCTGCACTTCACCGCCGGAGCCGGCGACAGCACCACCATCGACCTGGCCCGCCTCATAGGCCCGGCCCGCGTCGTGGGCATCACCGACCCCCACCGCATCAGTCTGGCCGAGGTGCAGCAGCTTGACATTGAGCCCGGTGCGCGTTTGCTTTTCCGCACCCGCATTTCCGATGCCGAGTGGATTATGATGCCCTTTCAGCC
The DNA here is from genome assembly GCA_038213745.1 of Cytophagales bacterium. GTDB lineage: Bacteria > Bacteroidota > Bacteroidia > Cytophagales > Hymenobacteraceae > Hymenobacter. The sequence continues at coordinate 21,324 of JBBQSQ010000012.1, read as the reverse complement.
CGATTTCGTCGCCCTCGATGCCGACGCGGCCCGTCATCTGCGCGACTGCGGCGTGGTGTGCGTGGGCATTGATTATTTGTCGGTTGGCAAAGCCGATACCCACCACACGCTGCTCGATGCCGGCATTTGCGTCATCGAAGGGCTGGCGTTGCAGCACATCGCGCCCGGCGAGTACGAAATGCTATGTCTGCCCCTGAAAATCGTGGACAGCGACGGGGCACCCGCCCGGGTGCTATTGCGGCCCCTTTAAGCTGAGAGCTGATAACGAATAAACAAAGTCCTGGTTCGGACCGGCATCGCTTCAATAATTTGCTCACTCTGTTTATCTTAAGGTCCGAAAGCGCTGTCTCGTCTCGGCTGTCGGGCTGCGCAAAAAAAATAAACCCGGAAACGATTGCAGCCTCGTGTCATTTCCCGCAAAAATCTTAGCTTGCATCCCGCCTAACATTATGGTAACATGGAAGTTCAAACCTTGAAGTATCCGGCCATTCGCAATTACGTGGCTGGCCAGTCGGCAGAAAATTCCTCCATGGCCACCATGGACGTGTTCAGCCCCCTCAACGGGCAACTGATTTCCACGCTGCCGCTTAGCAACGCCGCCGCGCTCGATGCCGCCGTGCAAGCCGCTAAAGCAGCCTTCCCCGCGTGGTCGGCCACGCCGATTAAAGAACGAGTCCAGATTTTTTACCGCTATAAAACGCTACTGGAGCGCGACATGAAAGCCTTGGCCGACCTCGTTCGCGAGGAAAACGGCAAGACCCACGACGAGGCCCGCGCCGAAGTCGAGAAGGCCGTCGAGCTGACCGAATTCGCCTGTTCGCTGCCGCAGCTCATTCAGGGCGAATTCCTGGAGGTGAGCAAGGGCGTGGAAGCCCGCGCCGAGCGCAAGCCGTTGGGCGTGGTGGCCAGCATCGCCCCGTTCAACTTCCCCAACATGGTACCGCACTGGACCATCCCGAACGCCATCGTGCTCGGCAACACCATGATTCTGAAGCCCTCGGAGCAAGTGCCCCTAAGCGCCGTAAAAATTGCCGAGCTACTGAAAGAAGCCGGCCTGCCCGACGGCGTGCTCAACATCGTGAACGGGGACCGCGAAATCGTGGAAGCCATCTGCGACCACCCCGATATCCAAGCCGTGAGCTTCGTGGGCTCCACCAAAATCGCCAAAGTCGTCTACATCCGCGCCACCAGCAACCTGAAGCGCTGTGTAGCCCTCGGCGGGGCCAAAAACCACCTGATGGTGCTGCCCGATGCCCACCCCGACATGACGGCTTCGAACGTGGCGGCCAGCATGTCGGGCTGCGCGGGCCAGCGCTGCATGGCCGGCTCCACGATGGTAGGAGTGGGGGCCGTGGATAACATCGTGGCCAAAATCGTGGAAGAAGCCCGCAAGATTGTGGCCGGCCAGAACCTGGGTTCGGTCATCAGCAAAGCGGCTAAGGAGCGCATCGAGCAGCACATCACCGAAGCCGAAGCCGCCGGTGCCAAAGTCCTGCTCGACGGCCGTCAGGCCGTGGTGCCCGGCCACGAAGACGGCTACTACGTGGGTGCCACCGTCATCGACTACGTGACGCCCGACATGCGCATTGCCCAGGAGGAGGTATTCGGCCCGGTGCTCGCCATCATGCGCACCAACACCCTCGACGAGGCCCTTGCCATCGAAAACGCCAACCCCTACGGCAACGCCGCCGCCGTGTTTACCAGCAGCGGCAGTAGCGCCCGCTACGTGATGGACCACGCCCAGGCCGGCATGATTGGCGTGAACATCGGTGTGCCCGTCCCCCGCGAGCCGTTCTCTTTTGGGGGGTGGGGCGACTCGAAATTTGGTGCGTGTGACATTACGGGCAAGAGTTCGATTGAATTCTGGACGCAACTGAAAAAGACCACGACCAAGTGGAACCCGGAGTCGCGGGTGAACTGGATGAGCTAACGGTCGCCTCACCCCCTAGCCCCCTCTCCGATGGAGAGCAGGGACTATTTTCTAGCTTTAGATTTTTTATTTTTAATGAACTAGCCTGCCCGCATCTAGCCTAAAACTAGAAGCTAGTTCCCCCTCTCCATCGGAGAGGGGGCTAGGGGGTGAGGCCAACGCCAACAATAATGGAAACCATTCTCGCCCCCGACCCAACCCAAATCCTGCACGATAACCTCGACCACACGCTCTTCTCGTGGTCGAAGCAAACGGGCCTGAACCCCATCAACGCCGAGCGCGCCGAAGGCGTGTACGTGTACGACCGCGACGGCAAGCGCTACCTCGACTTCTCGTCGCAGCTGATGAACGTCAACATCGGCCACGGCGACCAGCGCGTGACCGAAGCCGTGGCCGCCCAAATGCGCGAGCTCAGCTACGTGTACCCCGGCATGATTACCAAGGCCCGCGGCGACCTGGGCCGGCGGCTGGCGGAGATTACCGCCCCTAACCTCACCAAGGCATTTTTCACGCTGGGCGGGGCCGAGGCCATTGAAAACGCCATCAAGCTGGCGCGGGTGTACACGGGTCGCCACAAAATTGTGACGCTGTACCAGTCATTCCACGGGGCTTCCTACGGGGCCATGAGCGCCGGCGGCGACCCCCGCAAGTTTGCCGTCGACAGCCAGGCCATGCCCGGCGTGGTGCACGTCGAAAACCCATATGCCTACCGCTGCCCCTGGTATTCCGACTCGCCCGAGCAGTGCGCCCAGCGCGCCGCCGATGCCATGGCGCGCATCATCGGCTACGAGGGGCCCGGCAGCGTGGCCGCCATTATCCTGGAAGGGGAGTCGGGCACGTCGGGCTGCATCAAGTACCCGCCCGGTTACTGGACGCGCATCCGCGAAATCTGCGACCAGCACGGCATCCTGCTCATTGCCGATGAGGTGATGTCGGGCTTCGGCCGCACCGGCAAGTGGTTCGGCTCGGACCACCACGGGGTGAAAGTCGATGTGATGTGCATGGCCAAGGGCATCACCGCCGGCTACCTGCCCCTGGGCGCGGTGATGGTGGACGAAAAAATCGCCAAGTCATTCGATGACAAGCCGCTACCGCTCGGTCTAACTTACTCGGCCCACCCGGTTTCCTGCGCCGCCGCCGTGGCCGTGCTCGACATCTATGAGTCGGACAATCTCATCGAAAACACCATTGAGATGGGCGAATACATGGACCAGCAAGTGGCCCAGCTCATGCGCCACCACCCCAGCATCGGCGACTGGCGCAACACCGGCCTCTTCGGCTGCCTGGAGCTGGTACGCAACCGCGACACCAAAGAGCCCATGGCCCCCTGGAACGCCACCAACGACCAAATGGCCATCATGAACCAGGTGGCAGCCAAAATCCGCGAGCTGGGCATGTACACGTTCGTCCGCTGGAGTTACATCTTCATCTGCCCGCCGCTGACCATTACGAAGGAGGAAATTGACGAGGGTCTGGCCATTATTTCCGAGGCCCTGGAAATTGCGGATAAGTATACGCACTAACCTCACCCCCAGCCCCTCTCCGCAGGAGAGGGGAGCCTAATAAGTTATCAATCGTGAGTATACGAATCGAGCCACCTTGGCTCCCCCTCTCCGCGGGAGAGGGGGCCGGGGGGGTGAGGTAACCCGCCAGAACATGTCTCTCCTCCTCAAAAACGGCCGCGTGGTCACCGCCGATTCGGACGCCGTCTGCGATATCCTGATTGAAGGCGAATCCATCGCCTCCATCGGCCGCAATTTGCCGGCCGAGGGCGCGGAGGTGATTGACTGCACCGGCAAGTTGGTCATGCCCGGTGGCATCGACCCGCACGTGCACCTCGAAATGCCCTTCATGGGCACCTTTAGCTCCGATACCTACGAAACCGGCACCCGCGCCGCCCTGCACGGCGGCACCACCACCGTCATCGATTTCATCCTGCAAAAGCAGGGTAATTCGCTGCGTTCGGCCCTGGAAGAATGGCAAGGCCGGGCCACTGGCAACGCCGTGGGCGACTACAGCTTCCACATGGCCGTCACCGATTTTAATCCCAGCACCAAGGAGGAAATCAAGGACATGATTGCCGAGGGCATCACCTCCTTCAAAACCTTCATGGCCTACAAGGGCGCGCTCATGATTGACGACGCGCAGATGGTGGGCCTGATGCAGGAAGTTAAAAAGCACGGCGGATTGGTAACGGCCCACGCCACCAACGGCGACATGATTGACACGCTCATCGCCCAGCACCGGGCGCAAGGCAAGCTCACGCCGCTCTACCACTACCTCTCGCAGCCTGAAGTGACTGAGGCAGAAGCCTCGGGCCGCTTCGCCGACATCGCCAACTACACGGGGGTGAATGCCTACATCGTACACCTCACCTGCGAGGGCGCGCTCAACCAGGTGCGCCGCGCCACCGAGCGCAACCAGCGCGTGCTGGTCGAAACCTGCATTCAGTACCTGGTACTCGATGCGCGGCTGTACGAGGACGCGGCTAATGGCGCGAAAGTGGTGATGTCGCCGCCGTTGCGCGAGAAAAAAGACCAGGCTACCTTGTGGGCTGGCCTGAACCAGGGCTTGGTAAACGTCGTCGGCACCGACCATTGCCCTTTCATGTGGGAGCAAAAACTCATGGGCAAGGACGACTTTTCAAAAATCCCCAACGGCCACCCGGCCGTGGAGCACCGGATGGAATTGCTGTTTTCGGAAGGCGTAAATAAGGGAAAAATTACGCTGAATAAATTCGTGGAAGTAACGTCTACCAACGCGGCGAAGATATTTGGCATGTTCCCCCGCAAAGGCACCATCAGCATCGGAGCCGATGCGGATTTAGTGGTATTCGACCCGACTAAAAAACACGTTATTTCGGCCGCCACGCACCACATGAATTGTGACTATTCGGCCTACGAAGGGTGGACGCTTACCGGCAAAATTGATACGGTGCTGCTGCGCGGAAAAGTGGCTGTAGACGCTGGAGAAGCGAAATTTTCGAAAGGTTATGGGCAGTTTATCCGGCGCGGCGTAACGAATATTTAGTCCGTTTGTCATTGCGAGTGGAGCGCAGCGGAACGCGGCAATCCGTCCTGTAAATGCGACGAACTTAATAATTTGACAAACAATGTGACAAAATTTTAAAGCTATTGAAGCTAACTCCGCTCAACCATTAATTCATCACACCCCAAAGCTAGTCGCATTGGCAGGACGGATTGCCGCGTTCCGCTACGCTCCACTCGCAATGACAGTCCCTCCCAAACCCAATGCCCAGAATAATTAAATCCGGCCTCATTCAGATGAGCCTGCCGATGACCGAAGGCGAAGGCACCATTCAGGAAATCATGCAAGCCATGGAAGCTAAGCACATTCCGCTGATTGAGGAAGCCGGCCGGCAGGGCGTGCAAATTCTTTGTTTGCAGGAAATTTTCAACACCCCGTATTTCTGCCCCGGCCAAGATAAGGACTGGTATGCTTCGGCTGAAGCGGTGCCCGGTCCGACCACGGACCGCATGGCCGAATACGCCAGGAAATACAACATGGTGATGATTGTGCCCGTGTACGAACGGGAGTCGGCCGGCTTTCTCTACAACACAGCGGCCGTAATTGATGCCGACGGCACCTACCTCGGCAAGTACCGCAAAAACCACATCCCGCACACCACTGGCTTCTGGGAAAAGTTCTTCTTCAAGCCCGGTAACCTGGGCTACCCCGTATTCCAAACCAAGTACGCCAAAATCGGCGTGTACATCTGCTACGACCGCCACTTCCCCGACGGGGCCCGCATCCTGGGCCTGAATGGGGCCGAAATCGTGTACAACCCCTCAGCTACCGTGGCGGGCCTTTCGCAGTACCTCTGGAAGCTGGAGCAGCCCGCCCACGCGGCTGCCAACGGCTATTTCATGGGCTGCATAAACCGCGTGGGCGAGGAGAAGCCCTGGAACCTGGGCCGCTTCTACGGCACCTCGTATTTCGTGGACCCGCGCGGTCAGATTATCGCCCAGGCCGATGAATACAAGGACGAGCTGCTCATCGCCGAATTCGACCTTGATATGATTGACGAAGTGCGCAACACCTGGCAGTTTTTCCGCGACCGTCGCCCCGAAACCTACGGGAAACTGGTGGAGCTGTAAAAGTAATTAGGAGTTTAGAATTATGAGTTATGAGTTGACTGTGCAGTCGCTTTGGCTTGTGGTTTTTCAACTCATAACTCATAATTCTAAACTCCTAATTCAAAAAGTTGTGGCCGAATTTACTACCCCTACCACCGAGCAGGAATTCGCGGAAAACTTTGCGCAATTGAAGCCGGTGATGAACCGTACGGAGGCGCTTTACGAAAGCTCCCGCTGCCTCTTTTGCTTCGATGCGCCGTGCATAAAAGCGTGTCCGTCGGGAATTGATATTCCGCAGTTTATCCGGCAGATTAATTCGGGCAACGATACCGGCGCGGCGCGTACCATTTACGAAGCCAATTACTTCGGCAACGCCTGCGGCAAGGTATGCCCGACGGAAGTACTGTGCGAAGGAGCCTGCGTGTATAACTTGCAGCAAGTGAAGCCAATCGAGATTGGCCGCTTGCAAAGCTATGCCACGACCAAGGTGATAGAAAGCGGCGAAAAGCTATTCGGGCCGGCGGTGGATAATGGGAAGCAAGTAGCCGTCATTGGCGCGGGGCCGGCCGGTATATCTGCCGCCTGCGAGCTACGTTCGCTGGGCTATGGCGTTGATGTTTTTGAGGCCAAAGCGCAGCCTTCGGGGTTGACGATTTACGGCGTGGCACCCTATAAAATCACCAACGAGGAAACCCTGGCCGAAATGGCTTATTTGCAGGCGCAGTTCGGCTACAATACGCACTTTAATTCACCGATTAATTCGCGGGCTGAATTGGAGCAATTGGAAGATAAGTACGACGCTATTTTTCTGGGAATTGGCTTGGGTAAAACCAACGAATTGGGCTTGCCGGGCGAGGATAAAATTAACTGTACCGGCGCGGTGGAATTCATTGCCGAATTACGTCAACACCACCACGAAGTAGCGGTGGGCCGCAAGGTAATTGTGCTGGGCGGCGGCAACACCGCGATGGATGCCGCTTCGGAATCGTCGCGTTTGGGTGCGGAAACAGTTATTTTAGCATACCGCCGGGCCAGGGAGGAAATGGGTGCTTACGATTTTGAGTACGACCTGGCTAAAGGCGTAGGAGTGAAGGGTTTGTTCAACGTGACCCCAATTGAAATTACCGGTAACGGCTACGTGGCGGGCGTGAAATTCATTCGCACCGGAACCAGGGATGGTAAGGTGCAGGAAATTGCCGCTTCCGAGTTTGTGGAAGATTGCGACATGGTGATTAAAGCCACCGGGCAGGCCAAACAGTCGGAATTCCTGAGCCTTATTCCGGGACTGAAGCTCGATGGCAAGGGCCGTATTATCGCCAAGGTCCATACTGGTCAGACGGATAATCCGAAATACTTTGCCTCCGGTGATGCCTGGAACGGCGGGGCCGAAGTAGTGAACGCAGCCGCCGAGGCGAAGCGCACGGCGCGCGGTATCCACGCTTATTTGAGCAAGTAGCGCGGACTTTTAGTCCGCGAGTTGAGCCCATTTTCTCGTTTCGTATTCATCCGCGGACTAAAAGTCCGCGCTACGCCATGCCCAACCTCTCCATCAACTTTGCCGGCATCAAATCGCCGAACCCGGTCTGGCTGGCTTCGGCCCCGCCCACCAATTCCGGCTACCAGGTGATGAAAGCTTTCGATGCCGGCTGGGGCGGCGCGGTGTGGAAGACGCTCGGCGTACCCGTGGTGAACGTATCGAGCCGCTACGGCGGCCTGAACTACCGCGACAAACGCCTCATTGGCTTCAACAACATTGAGCTGATTTCGGACCGCCCGCTGGCCGACAACCTGCGCGAGATTGAAGAAGTGAAAAAGCGCTTTCCCAACCACGCCGTCATCGCCTCGCTCATGGTGCAGAGCCGGCAGGAGTGGCACGACATTGTGCGCCAAAGCCAGGACGCGGGAGCCGACGGCTTCGAGCTCAATTTTGGCTGCCCGCATGGTATGTGCGAGCGCGGCATGGGCTCGGCGGTGGGGCAGGAGCCTAAGATTTTGCAGATGATTGTGGAATGGGTGATGGAAGTGGCCACCAAGCCCGTTATCGTGAAGCTCACCCCGAATATCTCCGATATCACCGAGCCGGCCCTGGCCGCCCGGCGCGGCGGGGCCGATGCCATTTCGCTCATCAACACGATTCAGAGCATTGTGGGCGTTGATTTGGACCGGTTTGCGCCCTACCCGATTGTGGACGGCAAGGGCACCAACGGCGGCTACTGCGGCCCGGCCGTGAAGCCCATCGCCCTGAACATGGTGAAAAACTGCGCCCAGCATCCCGACATCAGGCTGCCCATCTCGGGCATTGGGGGGATTGAAAACTGGCGCGATGCGGTGGAGCATATTCTGCTGGGGGCCAGTAGTGTGCAGGTGTGCACGGCGGCCATGCACTTCGGCTTCGGCATTATTCGGGAAATGACGTCGGGGCTGGAGCAGTACATGGTGGAGAAGGGCTTCCGCACCATCTACGATATGGTGGGCAAGGCCCTGCCCAACGTGCTGCACTGGGAAGACCTGAACATGAAGTACAAGGTGACGGCCAACATCAACGAGGCCAAGTGCATCGGCTGCCAGCTGTGCTACACGGCTTGCGAGGACGGGGCCCACCAGGCCATTCGGCTGAATGCCGGCACCCGTGTCCCGGCCATCATCGAGGAAAACTGCGTGGGCTGCAACCTGTGCTCGCTCGTGTGCCCCGTGGAAGACTGCATCACGATGGAGCGCACCGACGACGGCACCCAGCACCTCACCTGGAAGGAGCGCACCGAAGCCGGCACCGCGCCCACCGAATTCAACGATGAACGCGCCGGCGGCCGCCACCACTGGGTGCCCGAGCCCAGCGCCGCGCTCGGCAAGGAGCGCCATAAAACCCTGCCCGGCAAAGCCCGCCTGTATTCGGGCGAAACAGAGGTGCCGACCGAGGCTTAGCTAAGGCCCATAAACCGGCAGTCAGGCACTAATTCTGGTCCACATTTTGTTTGAAAACGTAGAACAGCATTCATTCGTAACCCGACGCGTTTCGACGCCCTGCCATATTATGAAAGTTAAATCGGTGATTTTTTCGTTGGGCCTCTGCCTGCTATTGTTGAGTGGTTGCGTGGCTTCTGTGGGGCCGGAATACGGCTATTACCCGCCCGCGCCCCGGCCGTATTATGGCTATGCGCGGCCCTATTACAACCCTCGTCCCGTCATCGTGGTGCCTCGTGGGGGATACTATCGCCCACATTACGAAGGCAACCACCACGGTGGTGGTTACGGCGGTGGCCGAGGCCAGGGTAATGGTGGCTATGGCGGCGGTGGACGTGGCCGCCACGGCCGCGACTAAGGCCGCATAATCCAACCAAGGAAATGGGCTACTCGCTTACGTGAGTAGCCCATTTTCTTGATTGATGCTTTCGCGAAGACCCATAAATGCATAAAACGGAAGTGCCGTACTGAAATAAGCCCGGAGCGCCTCTGGGTCGAACGTGCCAGCTACTTCGGTGCGCATAAAAAAATGGTTGCCGGCGCGCTCCACAAATTCGCCGTTGCGGATGATGTTGATGCTATCCCTTAACAGTACGCCTATGATGTTGTAAATCAAGCCCGACTCGTCGGGGTAAGGAATGAGCAGCAGCTGCACCATGCGGAAAAGCGGGAAAAGTCGGTTGAGTTGGTAAAAAGCCAGCCTGCAAAATCCAGCCTGCTTGCAATTGGACAACAGGGCCTTTTATTTGCTGCGTACTTCTACCTTGATATTTCTGTGCATCCATATCTACCTGCCCGGCGGCTGCCGGCCCTGCTGCTCAGCGCCTGCTTGCTCATTCCCGCCATCAGCCGGGCGCAGGGCTATGCCGAAGGTATCGGCCTGAGCTACGAATTGCTACCCCTGAAGCTGGCCAGTGACAGCGGAGGCTCGTTTCGGGGTGATGTTTATCGGGCCAACATCATTGTACCCGTGGCGGCTGATACTTCGCACGCGGTATTGGCCGGCCTCAATCTTGAAACATTGCGGTTTAGCGGCAATCGGCCCGGTTTTGCCGTGCGCAATGTGTACGGCATCATGCCGGTGCTGGGCTATCGCCAACGCCTATCGCCCCGCACCGAGCTGACGGCCCTCGCGCTGCCCGCCCTCAACTCGGACCTGCGCGACGTGCGCGGGGCCGACGTGACCTGGGGCGGCGTATTGCGGGCCGCATACCGTGCTAGCGCCCGGCGCGTCTATCGCCTCACGGTGGGCTACCGGCAGCAGTTCTACGGGCCGCAGTACGTGCTGCTGCTGGGCCTCGACTGGCAGCTGGGGCAGCGGTGGCGGCTTTTTGGCGACCTGCCCACCACCTTCACGGCCAGCTACGCCGCCACGCCCAAGGTAACTGTCGGCTTCAACCTGATTGGCCTCAACACGGCCTACCGACTGCTGAACAACGACGAGTATTTCCAGTATCAGCAGGCGCATTACGGCCTGTTTGCCGAAACCTATCTGGGTGCCCACTGGGCGGTGCGGGGCACGGCCGCCTATGCCGGCATCCGGCGGCTGGACGTGTTTGCGAAGGACGACCAGCGGCCGGCTACCATCGACTACATCGGGCTCGGCAATGCCCCCATGCCGTTCAATCCGCGCCTGGAAAAGGGCCTGGCGTTCCGGCTGGCGCTGAGCTACCGGGTTGCGGCCCCGTGACGTTCTGCGCCCGGCATGCAGCCCGGCGTACAAGCCGAAGCTCAGGCTGTTTCAACCGTCGCCTGGCTGCTCGTTTTGGGGGAATCGGCGTGAATGGCAGCGGTGGTATCACGAAGGTGGTGGGGCTTGCGCTCGTTTTTCACCGCCTGAATTTCGGCTACAATAGCCAGCGCAATTTCCTCCGGTGTTTCACCGCCCAGACTCAGGCCGATGGGGCTGTGCAGGCGGTTTTGCAGTGCATATGAAATTTCCGCTTCGGACAAATTCAATTCTACTTCGTTCAGCAACCGCCCGGCCTTGGCGCGGGGCCCCAGCAAGCCGATATAGGGTGCGGCCGTGGGCAACAGAATTTGTAGCGCGGCCAGGTCGTAGGCGTAGTTGTGGCTGAGCAGGACGTGGTACGCACCCGCGTCGGGCACCTGCGCTTCCAGCTCGCGCACCGGCACGATGCGGACCTCCGCCGCCTCCAGGAAGCGGGCGGCCGTGGCCAGATTGGGCCGGCCATCCATCACCGTAATGTGCCAGCCGAGCGAAGCCGCCAGGTGCACCAGTGGCTGGGCATCGTTGCCCGCGCCGTACACCACGAGGCGCAGGGGTGGTACCAGCACTTCCAACAGCGCCCGCACCGGGCCTGCATCGGTTTCAATATCATGTATCTGCGAGAGACCCTGCGCCAGCGTGGCGCGGGCAGCTTCGGCCAGCGGGCCGGTCAGCAGGGGAGTGCCGCGTAGTGCGCCAGTAGCCGAAAGCAGAACGCGCTGCCCCACCGCCTCTTGCAGGCCCGAAGTATCGGTTTCGAATACCGTGGCCAGCACCGCTGGCTCGGGGTGCTGGGCGAAGCTGCGCAGCAGCTCCACAGGGTTATCAGCGGCCGCGAAATCCAGCGGCTCCAGCAGGATGCGTACCACGCCCTGGCAGCCGGGGCCGAGGCCGTGGCGCGGGTCGTCCTCGTCGCGGGTGTCGTAGGTGACCAGCGCGGGCTGGCCCCGGAAAATGGCCTGGCGGGCCCGTTGGCGGGCATCGCCCTCCAGGCAGCCCCCGCTGATGGCCCCGGTCAACTCCCCGTCTTCGGTCACGAGCATGCGGGCCCCAGGGCGGCGGTAGGCCGAGCCCAGCACCTCGACCACGGTGGCTAGGGCGCAGGGGCGGGCCTCGACCCGGTGGCGGTCGTAGGCGAGGAGCAGGCGTTGCAGTTCAGTCATGAATCAGGCGTTGGCTCACGGAAATACGCCCGGGAGCGGGGCGGGGTTATGTAAACCCCGGAACGGGAAGCGCGGTTTAGGCCTGGCCGTGAGCCGCCGGCCCGCGGCGCGTATATTGACTTCTATGACCGCCGCCATCCCCCTCTATCAATTAAATGCGCTCACTGAAACCAAGGCCAAACCGGCGGAGGTGTTTTTTTTAGGGCCGAATTCCGCGCCGTCGCACCTGCCCATCGACCTGCCGTATCGCAGCAACTACTACAAAATAGGCCTCTGCGTGCGCGGCACTGCCCGCCTGAATGTCAACCTCGATAACTACGATATCGGGCCCGGTTCGCTGATGCTATTGTCGCCGTACGTCATCAAGCAGTGGCCTTTTACGTCGTCCGATTTCGAGGGTCTGAGCATCTTTTTTACCCGCGAGTTTATCGCGGCCAATAGCAGCCTGAACCCGGACACCTTCGCTTTTTTTGAGCGGGATGCTAAGCACGTATTTCAATTAACCGCTACTGGGGCTAATAATATCGCTGCGTTGCTGCACGCCATCGAGCAGAAATACGAGGCCCCGCACGCCTACCGGGACGAAATTCTGCGCAGCCTCATCCATATTCTGCTGCATGAGATAGCGCCCGTTTACAGCTTGCAGCACGTTTCGGCCAAAGCCACCCAAACGCGCAGCCAGCAGATTGCCGCCGAATTCAAGCAGCTCGTCAACACCCACTACGCCACCGAGCGCGGCCTGGCCTTTTATGCCGGCAAGCTCTGCATCACCCCCAAGCACCTGGCCGAAACCGTGAAAGAAGCCACCGGCCGGCGCGCCGTGGAGTGGCTGGCCGAAGCCGTGCTGCTGGAAGCCCACGTCCTGCTGCAAAACCCGGCCCTGACCATCGGCCAGATTGCCGACATGCTGCATTTTGCCGACCAGTCCGCGTTTGGCCGGTTTTTCCGGAAAAGCGTGGGGGTTGCGCCGGCTATTTACCGTCAGCGCTGGGCGTAGCGCTTGCCGCACTTTGGCCCAACTTTCCCGCCGTTTGGCTCTTTCGGCCCGCGCTGCCGGGTCGGAGCTTTGTGCTGTGAAAGCGGCTTGGTAAAATCCGGCGGTCGAAAACCGCCCCCGTGGATGCTGCCAGCCCTTTCGGAACCAGTAGCCATCACCTCCCAACACCTGCCCCATGATACTGATAACCGGCGCTACCGGTCACCTCGGCTCGGATACCATCGGCTTTTTGCTGAAAAAGTTACCCCCGTCGCAAATTGCCGCCCTGGTTCGGGATGAAAGCAAAGCCGCGGGTTTGGCTGCCCAAGGCGTCAGCATCCGGATGGGCAGCTACGACGACACGGCTTCGCTCGACCAAGCCATGCAGGGCATAGAAAAGGTACTGCTGATAGCCGGCACGGATGAGGCCAACCGCCTGCGGCAGCACCAAAATGTGGTGGAGGCCGCCAAAAAAGCCGGCGTTGCCTTCATCTCCTACACCAGCCGCGCCCTGAAAGACCGGGCCACGCTGGTTAACCGCCTCATGGAAGGCCACTTCCAGACCGAGGAAATTATTCAGGCCAGTGGGTTGCACTATGCGCTGTTTCGCAACATCCTGTATTTGGACACTATTCCGCAGTTCGTGGGCGATAAGGTATTTGAAACGGGGATTCGCCTGCCGGCCGGCCAGGCCCGGGTCGCCTTTGCCCTGCGCCGCGAAATGGGCGAAGCCATGGCCAACGTATTGGCCGGCGATACGAGCCCAAATACTATCTACCACCTCACGGGCAACGAAGCCTATTCGTTTAGCGACATCGCCGCCGCGCTCACTGACTTGTCGGGCAAAACCGTGGCCTATGCCCCCGCCGAAACGCCCGCATTCGAGCAGCAGATGCGCGAGCGTGGGGTGCCCGATGCCGTAATCCGACGGGTTGTTGGGTTTATGACGGACATTGCCAACGGGCAGGAATCGGAGGTGAGCCCGGACCTGGAGCAGCTACTCGGCCGCAAGCCGGCATCACTGCGCGAAGGGCTGAAACGGCTCTACCAGTTGTAGGGAAATACCCGCTGGTGGTTGGGTCGACGGCACGGTAGGTTGAAGGCGGCGTACCTTTGATTTTTACAACCACTCGCCATGCCGTCCCGCCCGCTCTCCGAATTGTACACCAAACTGGCCCCCAAAGCCGCTGATACGATGTTGCTGCCGGAGCGACAAAGCGAAGTCGGCCACTTCAACGTTTTCAACGTGGCCGACCTGATGCTCGCCAACCGCGACCGGCCACCAATGACCTTCGACCGGCGGGCCTTCTACAAAATCAGCCTGATTAGGGGCCGCAGCCGCATTGAGTACGCCGACCAGACGGTGGAAGTGGATGCCAGCGCCCTGTGGTTTGCCTCCTCGCGCGTGCCCTACCGCTGGCTCCCGCAGGACGCCGACCAGACGGGCCATTTCTGCATCTTCACCGAGGAGTTTTTGCTGCCCACCAGGGGCCGGACGGCGCTGGAGGAGTTGCCGTTTTATCAGCCCGGCGCTTATCCGGTGGTGAAGGTAACCGATGCCGAATTTGCCGCAATTGAAGCCATTTTCCAAAAGATGGAGCAGGAAATAGCCTCTGATTATGCCTACAAGTACGACCTGTTGCGCGCCTACCTGCTGGAGATGATTCACTACGTGCAGAAACTCCGGCCCGCCCCTGCACTGGTTCCCGCGCAAAATGCTGCGGCCCGCCTTACAGCCCAGTTTGCCGACTTGCTCGAACGGCAGTTCCCGCTGGAGTCGCCGCAGCAGTGCCTGCGCCTGCGTACCGCCACCGACTACGCCGCCCAGTTGGCCGTGCACGTCAACCACCTAAACCGGGTGCTGAAGGAAACCACCGGCCTCACCACCACTGCCCTCATTAGCAGCCGCGTAGGGCAGGAGGCGAAAATTCTGCTGAAGCAAACCAGTTGGAATATCTCGGAAATTGCCGACAGCCTGGGCTTTGCTGACGTAGCGCATTTCTGCAATTTCTTCAAGCGTCAGAGTGGGCTTACGCCGGGGGATTTCCGGGGGTAGGGCAGGAGAATTTTGATGAACGTCATGCTGAGCGCAGCCGGGGCATCTCGCATGACGAAGTAATTCAATCGATTGAGTTGCTGCCCCACGCGAGATGCCTCGGCTACGCTCGGCATGACGGCCGTTTAATTCATGCTGCGGATTGTTTGAATTCTTCAGCAAACGGTTTGACCCGCGCAACGCCGCCGCTGCCCGTTCACCGGACCTTTGTAGAGTAATTATTCATCACTCTAAAAGGAAAATCACATGCGTGTTTTCGTAACCGGCGCTTCGGGCTTTATCGGCTCGGCCGTTGTTCAGGAATTACTCGGCGCGGGCCACCAGGTGCTCGGTCTCGCCCGCTCCGACGAATCGGCCCAGGCCCTACGCGCCGCCGGGGCCGAGGCCCACACGGGCTCGCTTGACGACCTCGACAGCCTGAGGCGTGGCGCGGCTGCCGCTGATGGTGTCATCCACTTGGCCTACAACCACAACTTCGTCGAATACGAGGCCGCCGGCCAGACCGACCGGCACGCCATCGAAGCCATGGGCGGGGCACTGGCCGGCTCCGACCGTCCCCTCGTCGTCACGGCCGGGCTGGCGGGCTTCAACCTGGGCCGCCCCGTGACGGAGGAAGATGGCCCGGCCGCCTCGCCGCGCCTGTCGGAAGTGGCCGCGCTGGCCCTGGCGGCGCAGGGGGTGCGCGCGTCGGTGGTGCGCCTGGCCCCCTCGGTACATGACCGCGGCGACTACGGTTTCGTGCCGACCCTCATCAACGTTGCTCGCCAAACGGGCGTGGCGGCCTACGTGGGCGACGGCCGCAACCGCTGGCCCGCTGTGCATCGGCTCGATGCAGCCCGCCTCTTCCGGCTGGCGCTGGAGCAGGGCACCGCCGGAGCCCGCTACCACGGCGCGGCCGACGATGGCACCCAAATGCGCGACATTGCCGCCGTTATCGGCCGGCACCTGAACCTGCCGGTCGTGTCCAAAACCCCCGAGGAGGCCGCCGACCATTTCGGCTGGATGGCCCGCTTCGTCGGTCTGGATATGCCGGCCTCCAGCGCCCTCACGCGGCAGCGACTGGGCTGGCACCCCACCCAGCCGGACCTGCTGGCTGATTTGGAGCACGGGGATTATTTCGGAAAGCAGGGTTGAATCATAAAGCAACGCCCCGCAACGGATTCGTTGCGGGGCGTTGCTTTTCGATAATCACCGATGGACTTCTTTGGCCCGCAGTAGCGGTTATCCCACCAACGGTAGGTAAATTACCGCTACTAACTTGCCTACAACATTTGGATTGCTGCTACCGTGAGTAGCGGCAATCTAAATGTTGTAGGCTATGCTAATCAAGACCGTTCAAAATAAATTTTATATTAATCCAAAATGAAAATTAGCTTTTTCCCCAACTTATATCTCTGGTTATTATTAATAACCTTGCCAGTAACTGTATTTTCGCAATCGACCGACTTTGCTATTCAAGATGTAAAGTTTGAAAGTCAGGGCATCATTCTTGCAGGCTCAATTTTAACGCCTAAAAATCCATTTGCTGCAGTTGTAATTGCTCATGGGTCTGACCCAGTAAAAAGAGAAATAAAGTTCGCAAAACGTCTTGCTAAAGAAGGTATTGCTGTATTGACATATGACAAACGTGGAGTTGGAGAATCTGGTGGTGTGTATGTAGGACCATCTGTTGGAACGAATAACATTGACACTACCAATATTAATTTATTATCTCACGATGCAAATGCAGCGATAAATGCATTTCGGACTTATTTGAAAGATAAAAAAAAACCAATTGGGTTAGTTGGATTCAGTCAAGCAGGATGGATTATTCCAATTGCTGCAACCATAAATTCACAAATTGAATTTATGGTTTTATTTAGTTGCCCTACAATTACGACTCTGGAACAACTCCGATTTCAGTTTTATACTAATGGGAACAATAATTTTTGGGAAAATCATGTAGAAGCAGATGCTCTTGAACATACTAAAAATGACCTTGACAGGTATCAATTCGTGGCGACTGACCCAAAAATTTCTCTGAACAGTCTTTCAATTCCTGGCCTTTGGCTTTTTGGTGAGAAGGACATACAAATTCCTGTAAAGCTGTGCATAGAGCAATTAAACACATTTAAAGTTCAAGGCAAATCTTTTGAATATACTTTATTTTCAACATTAGGACACAATACTGCATTTGACAGAGATACAACACCTTTTGATATTTCAATTCAATGGATAAAACAGAAAACTTTGAACATTAAGAAGTCTAAAGTGTCAAAATAAAGCACTGCCTACAACAAGGATTTTGCGTTAGGCGGGCTGAAGTGCAAAATTCAACGGCAGTTTTTCAATTGAACTTTAGTGATAATATCAGTTTTTGTGCTTCGATTTTCCGCCCGAACGCAAAGCCCTGAAGCGTCGTAAAAACCCAAAAACGCCCCGCAACAAACTCGTTGCGGGGCGTTTCTCTTTGCGGCAATAGCTGCTTCAGCTACTCACGGGGCCTGATTACTTCCAGCCGCCGCCCAAGGCCCGGTACACATTCACCGAGGCGTTGAGCTGCTGCATGCGGGTTTCGATGAGGTCGAATTTCGATTCCAGGGCTTCGCGCTGGGTGAAGAGGACTTCGGTGTAGTCGGCGCGGGCGTAGCGGAAGAGGCTGTTGGAAATTTCCACCGACTGGTTGAGGGCTGCTACTTCCTTGGCTTTCGCGTCGTAGCTCTGGGCCAGGTTACTGATGCCCGATACCTGGTTCGATACTTCCACGTAGGCGTTTAGCACGGCCTTTTCGTAGCGGTACACGGCTTGGGTTTGCAGGGCGTTGGCGTTGTAATAAAAGGCCTTGATGCCGTTGCGGTTAAACAGCGGGCCGGCTAGGTCGGCACCCAGCGCGTAGAGCATCGACTGCGGCGTGCTCACCAGCAGGCCGGGCGTGAAGGCCGCCAGCCCGACGCCAGCAGACAGGCCCAGCGAGGGGTAGAAATTGGCCCGGGCCACCTGCACGTCGATTTTAGCAGCGGTGAGCTGCTGTTCGGCCTGGCGGATATCGGGGCGGTTAGCCAGCAACTGCGCGGGCGAGCCCGACTGGATGGCCACCGGCAGCCGGTCGTTGAACGACTGCGCGTTGCGGGCCACCGGCTGCGGGTAGCGGCCGGCCAGGTAGTTCAGCCGGTTCTCGGTTTCGACGATGCTCTGCTGGAGCTTGAACTGCAGCGCTTTGGTGTGCTGCACCTGAGCCTCGAAGCGTTTCACGGCCAGCTCGGTGGTGCGGGCCGATTCCTTCTGCAGCTTCACCAGCTCCAGCGCATTGCTCTGGATGTCGATGTTCTGCTGCACGATGGCAAGCTGATTGTCGTAGGCCAGCAGCTCGTAGTAGGAGTTGGCGATTTCGGCAATCAGGTTGGTGACCATGAAGTTTTTGCCCTCCACGGTGGCCAGGTAGCGGATGGCGGCGGCCTTTTTGGCGTTGCGCAGCTTGTGCCAGATATCGACCTCCCAGGTGGCAAACGCGCCCAGCTGGAAATTGGTGAGCGGGTCGGGCGTGCGGCGGCCTTCCTTGATGTCGATGTTCTCCTCGGTTGCGCCTTGCAGCGTGTATTTGCCCACTTTCTCCACGTCGGCCCGGGCCCCGAGGCGCACGAAGGGCAGGTACTCGCCCTTCCGGGCGCGGATTTCGTTTTTGGCAATCTCGATTTCCTGGAGCGTGATGTTCAGCTCCTGGTTGTTTTGCAGGGCGGTTTCGATGAGCGCCTGCAGGTTGGGGTCGGTGAAAAACTGCTTCCACTGCAGGCGAGCCGTGTTGGCGGTATCGAGGGTGACCGCCGAGGTGGCGGTGGAATAGCTGGCCGGCACGTTGCGGCTTTCGTTCTTCACCACCAATTCGGGCGTTTTGCAGGCCCCCACGGCGAGGGCCAGGCTGGCCGCGCCGAGGGCTTGATAAATTCGTTTTTTCAGCATACTAGTGCGGGAAGCTTTAGCTGGCACCGCAGGGCCGGGTTTGTGCAATTAATAGTTATTCAGTGGTCCACGAATTCACCATGCGCGGACCCCACCCCCGGCCCCTCCCCGGGGGGGAGGGGGGACAACGATTTTAGGAACCCGCGGCTGGCACCCCTCCCCACCGGGGAGGGGCCGGGGGTGGGGTTAGGCGTAAGGCTCCATTTCCTCCAGCGTCACGCGGGGCTCGATGCCTTCGAGAATGGGCGACTCGTTTTCGTCGCGAATCAGTTTGTTGTCGCCGGCCAGGGTGCCGAAGAAGTAGTACAGGCCGGGGATGATAATAACCCCGAACACGGTGCCGAACAGCATGCCGCCGAGCGCCGAGCTACCGATGGTCCGGTTGCCGATGGCCCCCGCGCCGGTGGCCACCACCAACGGAATCAGGCCGGCGATGAAGGCGAACGAGGTCATCAGAATCGGGCGGAATCGCACCTTGGCACCTTCAATGGCCGCGTCGCGGACGGACATGCCTTCCTCGTGTTTCAGGGCCGCGAATTCCACAATCAGTACCGCGTTTTTACCCAACAGACCGACCAGCATCACAAGGCCCACCTGGGCATAGATGTCGTTGGCCAGGCCCGTGAGCTTGATGAACAGGAACGACCCGAACACGCCCGCCACTAGCGAGAAAATAACGGCCAGCGGCAGCAGGAAGCTTTCGTACTGCGCGGCCAGCACCAGATATACGAACACCAGCACAACCAGGAAAATCACGGTCGATTCGTTGCCCCGGCCAACTTCGTCTTTCGACAGCCCGCCCCAGTCGATGTCATAGCCGTGGGGCAGGCCCTTGGCCACTTCCTGCACCGCTTTCAGGGCCTCGCCCGAGCTGTAGCCGGCGGCGGCCCCGCCCCGGATGGAGGCCGTGGTGTACATGTTATAACGGTTGATTTCGTTGGCCCCCTGCGACTTCACGATGTGCATAAAAGCCGAGAACGGCACCATTTCGCCCTTGTCGTTCTTGGCCCACATGTTCAGGATGTCCTCCGGCAGCTTGCGGTATTCGGGCGAAGCCTGCACGTACACCTTGAAAAAGCGCTGGTATTTGATGAAGCCCAGCTCGTACGTCGAGCCCACCATGATGCTGAGCGTGTTCATGGCGTTGCCGATGCTGACGCCCTTTTGCATGGCCAGCTCGTTGTCAATCTTGAGCTCGTACTGCGGATAATCGGCCGAGAAGAAAGTGAACAGGCCCGCCAGTTCCGGCCGCTTTTTCAGCTTGCCCATGAACTCCTCGTTCACTTTTTCCAGCGCTTTGTAGTCGCCCGAGTTGGTTTTATCGAGCAGCTGCAGCTGGAAACCACCCGCCGCGCCGTAGCCCGGCACCGCCGGCGGCTCGAAGAATTCGATGGTCGCGCCGGGAATCTGCTTGGCCTTTTTCTCCAGGTTTTCGATAATGTCGGCGATGGATTCCTTGCGCTCCGACCACGGCTTGAGGTCAAGCAGCAGGGTACCGGCGTTCGAGCCGCGGCCTTCCGTGAGTACTTCGTAGCCAGCCAGCGAGGAGATGTTGGCCACGCCGGGAATGTCCTTGGCCAGCTCGCGCAGGTGCTGCGATACGGCGTTGGTCTGCTCCAGGGTGGTGCCGGGCGGCGTCTGCACAATGGCGTAAATCAGGCCCTGGTCTTCGCTCGGAATAAAGCCGGCCGGCAGCTTCGCCGTGATGGCCCATATGCCCAAACCGAAGGCCAGCAGCATCCCGAAGGTGATGAGCCGGTTGGCCACAATGCGCGACAGCAGGCCGGTGTAGGCGTTGGTCAGCCGCTCAAAGCTGCGGTTGAACCAGTCGAAGAAGCGCTGCAAGGGCGTTTGCTTCTTGGGCTGGCCGTGGTGGTTTTTCAGAATCATGGCGCAGAGTACCGGCGTCAGCGTCAGAGCTACGATGCCCGAAATCACGATGGCCGTGGCCATGGTAATGGAGAACTGGCGGTAGAAAATGCCCACCGGGCCGCTCATGAACGATACCGGGATGAACACGGCCGTCATCATAATCGTGATGCCGATAATGGCCCCGCTGATTTCGCCAACTACCTGGCGCACCGCGTTGTAGGGCGACAGATGCTGCTCCTCCATCTTGGCGTGCACGGCCTCAATCACCACAATGGCGTTATCGACCACAATACCAATCGAAAGCACCAGCGCAAACAGCGTAATCATGTTGATGGTGAGGCCGAAAGCCTGCATCGCCATGAACGAGCCCACCAGCGACACCGGCACGGCCAGCGCCGGAATCAGCGTCGAACGCCAGTCGCCGAGGAACAGGAATACCACCAGCGCCACCAGAATAAAGGCGTCGCGCAGGGTGTGGATTACGTTCTCAATCGAGGCGTCGAGGAAGTTCGATACGTCGTAGGTGATTTTGTAGTCCATGCCCGGCGGGAAGGTTTTCTTCAACTCGTCCAGCTTGACTTTCACCTCTTTAATTACATCCGAA